>NZ_JAEKCN010000020.1:0-84559 GCF_016405455.1 Pseudomonas sp. MF7453
GCTTCGGGCGGCTGGTAATGACAATAACGAGAAAAGAGCATCTACAACCATGGCATTACTGACTGAACATGAGCAGCGCCAAGTCGCCGAAGCGATTGCCCGGGTCGAAAAAACCACCGATGCAGAACTGGTGACCGTGCTGGCGGCGCGTGCCGACGATTACGCGTACATCCCGTTGCTGTGGGCCAGCCTCATCGCGTTGGTGGTGCCGGGCGTGGTGCATTACTTGTCGGGTTACCTGACCATGTACACCTTGCTGTTGGCGCAATGGGCGACGTTCATTGTGTTGTGCCTGGTGTTTCGTTTGCCCAAGGTCACCACCCGCCTGATTCCCCGTTCCGTTCGCCACTGGCGTGCCTCGAACCTGGCGCGTCGGCAGTTTCTGGAGCAGAACCTGCACCACACGCTGGGCAGCACCGGCGTGCTGATATTTGTCAGCGAGGCGGAACGCTACGTCGAGATTCTCGTCGATGACGGCATTTCCAAACGCCTGGATGACAGCAGTTGGGACGCCATCGTCAAAGCATTTACCCAGCAGGTCAAACAGGGGCAGACGCTTGCCGGGTTTATTACCTGCATCGAGGCGTGCGGGGAGTTGCTCAAGGTGCATGTGCCGGTGACGCAAACGCGCAATGAGCTGCCCAATCGCCTGGTGGTACTCGAATAACCCTGCCAACTCAGTTCCAAATGTGGCTGCTGGAACTGACCATTGGTCAAATAACTCCGTGCCGTTGAGGGTTATCCCCCCTAAAATGCCCGGCATTCTTTGCCCGAGGCGTTTTTGTTCATGTCCGTCATCGCTCAACCCGCCAGCCCTGCGCCGGATCATCACGCTCAGTTCATCCAGTTGCTGAGCACCAGCCTTGCGCAAAACGCCTTTATCAAGCTGGTGCTGGCCAAGTACGTCGGTGAAGAGGCCGAGCTGCAACGGCTGATCATCAAGCCGGTCACCGTCAAGGACCAGCCGTGCCTGTCCTTCGTGTACCGCTACAAGACCCGCGATATCACCAAGAATTTCCCCTTGGCCGACGGCGTAGCGGCGATTGCCGAGCTGTTGCCTGCGTCGTTCAAGAACGCGCATTTGCTGTCGCTGACCGACGAAGCCCAGCTTGAATACAGCAAGAAGAACAAAAGCTCACTGTTCAAAAGCAAACCGCAACAACTGCGCGAAGCACCGTCGGCCGAGCATAACCGTGAGAAGAACCGCTACCTCGACCTGAGCCGGCCGTTCCTCGCCGACCTGGGTGTGACCGACGCCAGGCAGGCGCTGATCCCATCGATGTCGCGCAAGTGGAAGCAGATCAACAAGTTCATCGAAGTGTTCAGCCATGCGCTGACAACGTCGCCGTTGAAGCTGGACCAACCGGTGCGCGTCGCCGATTTTGGTTCGGGAAAGGGCTACCTGACCTTCGCCATTCACGATTACCTGCGCAATACCCTCAAGGCCGAGGGCGAGGTCACCGGTGTCGAGTTGCGTGAAGACATGGTCACCTTGTGTAACAGCGCTGCTGCGCGCCTGGAGCATCCGGGGCTGGTATTCAAGTGCGGCGATGTACGCAGCGTGGCGCCCAGTGAGCTGGACGTGATGATTGCCTTGCATGCCTGCGACATCGCCACCGACTACGCGATCCACACCGGCATCCGTTCCGGTGCGTCGATCATCATGTGTTCGCCGTGCTGCCACAAACAGATCCGCCTGCAGATCCAGAGTCCGGCGTTGCTCAAGCCGATGCTGCAATACGGCCTGCACCTGGGCCAGCAGGCAGAAATGGTCACCGACAGCCTGCGTGCATTGTTCCTTGAAGCCTGCGGCTATGAGACCAAGGTGTTCGAGTTCATCTCGTTGGAACACACGAACAAGAACAAGATGATCCTGGCGGTCAAACGTGCCGAGCCTGTGGACAACGCGCAGCTATTGGCAAAAATCCAGGAGCTCAAGGCGTTCTATCACATCACCGAGCATTGCCTGGAAACCCTGTTGCGCGGGGATGGCTACCTGGCCTGAAATGGGCGCGGTCCCTGTGGGAGCTGGCTTGCCTGCGATGACCATGGTGGCTGCACCACCGCTATCGCAGGCAAGCCAGCTCCCACAGTTGGAATGCGTGTGTGGTTAGAAGAAGCGTGTGACGCTGATCTTCGCATCACGCCCCTTGGTGTAGGCGCGGTCGCCACTCAAGGCCGGGCGGAAGTTACTGTTGAACAGATTGTCCACCGTGAAGTTCACCTCGGTGCCTTTGAGGTAAGCCTGCTGCGGTTTCCATTTAGCGAACAGGCCCTGGGTGTTGTAGCGCTTGTTGCCATACTGGTCGAAGAACGAATCACCCACGCCGGAGCCTGGGCCACCGGAGTATTTGTCGCTGGGCAAGCGGTCGGTGGCACCGATGAACTGGCCCATCCAGCCCACCTGAGCATCCCAGGCCGGGATGTTGGTGCCCAGTACCAGCACCCATTTGGTCGGCGGGATATCCCGCGCCGCCACGTCCGGGCCCCAGGGGTTGGTGTAGGCGCCCTGGTGCTGGCCCTTGGCATAAGCAAACGACACCGAACCAAACAGGTAGGTGGAGTTATAGATCGATTCGAGTTCGACACCCTTGATGGTCATGCCGCCGATATTGCGATAGTTGGACATGGGCCCCGGCGGGCACGCTGAAGCGATGCTGCCGCCGTTGATGGCCTGGTTCTGACAGCCCACACCGGTGGCCTTGAAGATTTCGTCTTCGACCTTGTTGTGGAACAAGGTGGTGCGCAGTTGCAGGTTATCGTCCTGGGCAAACAGGTTGTCGAAGTTGGTGATGTTGCCCAGGGTGATCGAGGTGATGCGCTCCGGGTCCAGGTCCACGCTGGTCGCGGTACGGCTGCCCAGGCCCTGTACTTCATATTGTTCATCGATCACCGGCGCGCGCCAGGTCTGGCTCCAGTTGGCAAACAGCCCGACATTCGGGGTCACGGTCCAGAACAGCGCCAGACGTGGCGACCAACCGGTGTAGGTGCGGTCGCTGTAGTCGTGGCCAACCGCGGGGTCGGGGTTGTTGTAGTAGGGCGCATCGTTGCCCTCGCCGCGGTTGCGCACGTGGTCATAACGCAGCGACGGCGTGATCGTCACGTCGCCCAGGGTGACCGCGTCCTGGATGAAGAAGCTGTTGGTGTCGACTTTGCCGTGGGGCATAAAGCCTGGCTGGAAGTGCCCGTAGTTATAGCGCGGGGTGTTGTAGGTGCTGCCGGGCATCCACATTTCGGTTTCGCGGGTGTGCTTGCGGATCTGCCCGCCGACGGTCACCGCGTGCTGCAAGGGCCCGGTGTCGAAGAGGCTGACGTTGCGGATGTCCAGGTGCTTGTCGGTGTAGGCGGTGTCCATCTTGCGCCCGCCGGTGGCCAGTTGGAAAAACGCGGTGGCGTCACGCTCGTCGGTCTGTTCGGTGTTGGATTGGGAGTATTTGACGGTGAGGTCTACCAGCGGGTTATCCAGCGGCTGGTAGTGATACTTGCCAGACCAGGTGGTGTCGACCGTGTCGCGGTGCGCGAGGAAACGCTTCAACGCACCTTCGTAGCCGTAGCGGTCGATGTTGAACTGGGTGGGCGGCGTCGGGTAGCTCGCGGCGGAAAACGGCGTCCAGCGGTTGCTGTGAGAGCGCGAGTACGACAGGCCGACACTCTGCTCATCGGTGAAATACGCATTGACCTTGAACAACTTGCCGTCCACATCCTGCGCGCTGTTGGGCAGGCGCTGAGGGTTGATCGGGTACTCGTTGTTGTCGTTGGGTAACTTGGCGGCTACCTTCATATCGCCGCCGTCCCGTTGGGTCAGGTAGGCGAGGGCGTCAAAACGGCCATCGTCGGTGCGGCCATACACGGCACCGCTGTAGACCTGTTCATGGTCGTTGCTGGAGTAGCCGTATTTGAGCATCGCGCCGCTGTTGCGCCCGTCCTGGAGCAGGTCCGGGGCGTCCTTGGTGATCATGTTGACGGTGCCGCCGAAGCCGCCATTGCCGGTGAACGGCGAGTTGGGGCCTTTTTCCACTTCGATGCGCTTGATCAGCTCGGGTTCGATAAACACCGTGCCTTGCTGGTAGCGCTCAAAGCCGGTCTTGGTGGCGCCGTCGACGGTCATCGGCACGTCTTCGGCATCGCCGAAACCACGGATGTTGATGGTCTGCCCGCCAGGTTTGAGCGAGCCGCCCTGGCTGACGCCGGGCAGGGTCTGCAACAGGCTGGGAATGTTATTGGACTGGTAGCGGTCGATATCGGCCTGGGTCAGGGTGGAGCGGTTGACGGTGCTGGCGTTCACTTCGTTGCCGGTGCCGATCACGCTCAGTGTGTCCAGCTGGATCGCGGCGCTGCTGGTGGCCTTGCCCTCATCGGGGCGCACTACGTAGGTGCTGCCGACCTTGATCAGGGTGAACTCGCCGTTTTTCAGCAGCGAACGAATGGCCACTTCTGCGCTGTAGTCACCGTCGAGTGCCGGCGCTTTCAGGTTTTTGAGCAGGCTTTCATCGAACAGCAGCTGGATTTTCGCCTGCTGTGCCACCTGGCTCAGGGACGTGGCCAGTGACTGGGCCGGCAGGTGCAGCGTGAACGACTCGGCCTGGGCGTTGAGGCTGAAGGCCAGGCACGTGGCCAGGAGCGTGGGTCGAACAAACAGGTGCGAAGCGTGGCAAGGCGCGCGAAACATGAAATCCCCCGGGGCGGCTAAATAGCCAAAAAGGTGTGCGTATCAAACACGGACGGGAGGAAGACGGGGCAGGCCAAAAAAACCACACATGCGAATGCAAAATATTCTCATGTGTGCAGTGTTAAGGCTATTTGCTCGGCTCGACTCTCACACTGCCATCGGCCAAGACCACGGTTTTTACCGGCAACAGGGCGGGCAGGGCGTTGAGCAGTGCATCGGGGTCATTCACATCCAGGTTGCCCGACACCTTGAGTTGCGCCACGGCCTTGCTGACCTGCAACGGCGGCTGGGGACGGTACAGGCTCAGCTCGTCGATCAGGCTGGCCAGTTCGCGGTTGCGAAACGATAGATGCCCGCTGCGCCAATCAGCCACTTCTTCAGCGCTGAGGGTTTGTTGTTGCAGGGTGCCTTTGGCGTAGCTGTAAGCGGCACGTTGCCGGGCGCCGAGCAGGGTGATGGCGCTTTTGCTGTCCGGTTCGAACGCCACCTGACCATGGGCGACGCTCACCACCAGTTGCTGCTGGCTGCGGCGCACGTCAAAACCAGTGCCCACCACCCGTATGATCGACTCGCCGGCTTGCACGTAGAGTGGCCGCTCCTTGTCCGCCGCCACTTCGATATACAGCTGGCCTTTGTCCAGATGCAGAACCCGTTGATGGGCGCTGAAGTCCACGCGAAGCTGGGTGTTGGCATTCACATACAGGGTGCTGCCATCGGGCAGGTGCATGGTGCGCATACCTTTGGCATGAGCTGCGACCTGGGTGTGATACAGCTCGCGGGGGGCGCCGATGTGTGTCGCCAGCACGGCGCAAAGCAGGGCAGCGGCCACCGCCAGGGCCGGGCGCCAGAGGCTGAGCTTGCGTTTGGGCAGTGGTACCGCTTTGTTCAGTTGCTGCAACTGGGCGAGGTCGGCCCACAGTTGTTCGAATTCGGCATAGGCACGCGCATGGGCCGGCACCGCCTGCCAGGCGGCAAAGGCTTTGCGGTCGGCACGGCTGGCAGCGTTGCGGTTGCGTGCAAACCAACTGGCGGCTTGGGCGTCGATGGAGTCGCTCGCTTGGCTGTCCAGGGCGTCGATGTCGCTCAGGCGGTTCATTCTGGCTGCTCCGTGCCGGGGTCGGATTGAAGGCGTCGCTTGCAATGCAGCAGGGCCAGGGCGATGTGCTTTTCCACCATGCTGGTGGAGATGCCCATGCGTTCGGCGATCTGTGCCTGGCTCAAGCCTTCGAAGCGGTGCAGCATAAGGGCTTCTCGCCGGCGGGGCGAGAGTTCGGCGAGGACTTCTTTCAACTGTTCCAGGCGTTGCAGGCGAAGGGCGGCAGCCATGGGGTCGTGCTGTTCGTCGGTGACCGGCTCGATATCCATTGCGGCGTGGTCGGGATGGGCGGTGTGCCGTACCTTCTGTTTGCGCCAGTGATCGCGCAGCAGATTGCGCGCCATTTGGAACAGGAACGCCCGTGGCTGCTCGACCTTGGCCCGGTCGCGGTAGCCCAGCCACTGGGTAAAGACATCCTGAGTCATGTCTGCCGCGTCGCTGGCGTTGTCCGTGCGTTTACGCAGGAAATACAGAATATCTGCATAAAACCCGCGACAGGCATCGGCCGACGACGGGTCGGGCTTGGGACGAGACATGGATATCCTTCTTGACGAAGCACGGCGTGGAAAAGTCGTGAATGATATCGAGAATTATTGTTATTTGTCTCTGTTAATGTGCACCCTTTCATCACCTGTAGGAGCGAGCTTGCTCGCGAAAAACGAATAGGCGACACGAACACCCGAGGTGCTGCGTTATCGCTGGCGTGATTCGCGAGCAGGGTGTTATTTCAGAAGTATTTTGAGTTGTTCGATCCCTGCCTCGTCTAACGGAAACACCGGCAACCGTGGATCCCCCACTTCCAACCCGGTCAGGCGCAACCCGGCCTTGACCGTCGTCGGCAAGCCGCCCTTGAGGATAAATTGCAGCAACGGCAACTGCCGATAGAACAGCTCGCGTGCCTTGTTCAAGTCATTGGCCAGCACTGCCTGGTACAAGTCCAGGTTGAGCTGAGGGATCAAGTTCGGCGCCGCGGTGCACCAGCCTTTGGCACCGGCCGCGAAGGCTTCCAGGGCCAGCGGGTTGCAGCCGTTGTAGAAAGGCACGTCACTCTCAAGTTTTAACTGGTGCATGCGCTGGATGTCGCCCGTGCTCTCCTTGACCATGGTCACGTTGTCGACCTGCTTGAGGATGCGCAGGATCAAATCCACCGACATGTCGGTACCGCTGGTGGCCGGGTTGTTGTAGAGCATGATCGGCACGCCGACGCTGTCGCCGATCGCGGCGTAGTGGGCGAGGATTTGCGCGTCGCTGAGTTTCCAGTATGAGGCGGGCAGCACCATGACCACATCGGCGCCGTGCGCCTCGGCATAACGGGCACGCCGCACAGCCTTGGCGGTGGTCAGGTCGGACACGCTGACAATGGTCGGCACGCGCTTGGCGGCTTTTTCGATGCTGTAGGCACTGACATCGTCCCACTCGGCATCGCTCAGGTAAGCGCCTTCGCCGGTGCTGCCCAGCGGCGCAATGGCGTGGACGCCGCTGTCGACCAAGCGGTCGATGGAACGCCCCAGGGCGTCGAAGTCAACACGCTGACCATCAGCACTGAACGGGGTGATGGTGTAGCCGATGATGCCGTGAATAGTTGGATTGGACATGGGAAAACTCCGGTCAAAAAGGGGGCGATCAGTTCAGGCAATCGGCGTGTTTACGCAGGTTTTGCCGCGCGTAGTAATTGAACGCGGCGCCGTGGCGCTTGGGCTTGGAAATCCAGTCATGGGCCTCGCGCCCCAACTCCGGCAGGATCGGCTTGACGGTGCCCGCGGACATCGCCAGCAACTGCAACCTGGCCGCCCGCTCGATCAACTGCGCGATGACGCAGGCTTCTTCGATGCTGGCCCCGGTGGACAACTGGCCATGGTGCGAGAGCAGAATGGCGCGTTTGTCGCCCAGCGCCGTGGTGATGATTTCCCCCTCTTCATTGCCCACCGGTACGCCGGGCCAGGCCTGCAGGAACGCGCAATCTTCATACAGCGGGCAGAGGTCCATATGCGACACCTGCAACGGCACTTCCAGCATCGACAGCGCGGCAACGTGCGTGGGGTGTGTATGGATGATGCAGTTTACATCCGGGCGCCCGCGGTACACCCAGGTGTGAAAGCGGTTGGCCGGGTTGGGAATGCCATGCCCTTCGAGCACTTCCAGGTCTTCGTTGACCAGCAGCAGGTTACTGGCGGTGATTTCATCAAAACCCAGGCCCAGTTGCTGAGTGTAGTAGGTGCCCGGTGCAGGCCCCCGTGCGGTAATTTGCCCGGCCAGGCCGGAATCGTGGCCGTGTTCGAACAGAATTCGGCAGGTCAGCGCCAGCTTTTGCCGCTCGGTCCACGTATTATCTGCCAGGCTGTTTTGCATCTGGCTCAGGGCTTGCTTGACCAGTTGGTCTTTTGGGAGTGCTAATGTCTTGGCCATATCGGTGTCCTTTGGGTGGTTCAATGGACGTCGGATTTGCTGCTCGCCCGCTGCTCGCAAGGTCGTTGGGGACATGCAAATGACACTAAAGATGCTATATGACACTTTGTGTCATTGGCAAGCACGGCTCATCGCTTTCTGCATGGATTAACCGCAGCAAATGTCTATCCGTTTGAAATTATTGAGAAAAAAACTTGGCGTAACCCTGGAATCCCTGGCCGAAAAATCCGGGATGACCAAGAGTTACCTGTCGAAGGTGGAGCGCGGGCTGAACACGCCGTCCATTGCCGCTGCGCTGAAACTGGCCAAGGCCCTGAACGTGAAAGTCGAAGAGTTGTTCAGCGAAGACAAGGTCAGCCTCGACAGCTATAGCCTGGTGCGCAGCCATGAACGGCCCGACACGTCGCCGGGTTACGCGGTGCTTGCCCATCAAGTCAGTGAACGCAGCTTGTTGCCGTTTATCATCTACCCGCCGGCGGAGTTCACCGACAAGACCTTCAAGGAGCACTTGGGGGAAGAGTTTCTGTTCGTCCATGAAGGCCAGGTGGAAGTGGATTTCATGAGCGAGCGCGTGCTGCTGGAGCGCGGTGACGCGCTGCATTTCAATGCGCAGAAACCCCACCGGATTCGCTCGGTGGGGGAGGTGCAGGCGCAGTTGCTGGTGGTGGTGCACAGCGCGGAAGAATGACCGCGATCAGTATGTGAAATCAGTGTTCGACCGGGACTGAAAGCGCCGGATTACCCAGCGGATGCGTGCGCGCTGCGAAGAACTTCAACTGCGCCCCAGTCCCTTCAAACAGCTGTGAATACCGCTGCTTCTGCTGACGAATAAAGCCCTCAGTGCGCCCCGACACCGAGATTGCCAGGGTGGTGATGCCGGCCTGGCGAATCGCATCCACCAGGTGCTTATCCTGCGGCCCCAGGTCATGGCCGAAAATGCACAACGCGCCTGTATGGGTCAGCAACTGCTCATAACAGAACGACAGATAATCCGAACTGCGAATGCTCTTGAGCTTTTCCTCAACCTTGCCTTCGCTGACAAACAGCGGCACATCGTCCAGGGTCTTGATCGTGTTGTTGATCGCAAAACTGCTGAGCAAAGTGCTGTCGGTGGACGGCAGTTTGCGCGCCGTACCGTCAAGGTTGCGCACCAGATGCAGGCCGCCGTGCAGGTAGAGAATGCGCGTGGTGTCGGTGTGGGTATTGCGCAGATCAAAGCTTGAATCAGCGCTGCGGAACAGGTCGTCGATCCCTGGCGTGTGCAGGATTGCCCAGTAGTTGAGCAAGTCGTAGTTGCTGGTGAAGACGGTGGCGTAGCGTGCCAACTCAGCGTTGATCGTCGCCAGGGTCGATGGCTGCACCAGTCGCCACGGGATGTGGACGGTGTGGATGGTGTTGATCAGCGCTTCCTTGATTGCGTAGTAGCGATTACGCGGCGCCGCCGAACTGACCGCCAGGGCCTTGTTGACCCGGCTGGTGGTTTTCAAGGCGCCCAGGGCTTGCTCGAAACTGCGGGTTTGCAGGGCATCGAACACGCTGAGTTCGGATTGGCTCAGGGGCTTTTCTTCCACGGTGCGGGCGTTTTCGAACAACGAGTCGTAGGCAAAGTCTTCCCAGATCGTGCGGCTGGCGCCGTTGCCGATCAGAATCCCGCTGAAGTCGACGGTGTCGCGCAGGGCGCTCCAGTCTTCAAGGTGGGCGTCAATATCCTGGAAATCCTTCATTGCGGCGGGTCTACTCGAAATCGGCTGGGGGGTGACTTTATCACGAGCCGGCGTTGATCCTGATCAAGATGCGCCATGCGGTACCGGTGGATTCTGTCGGCATAAAGCCTCTGAGGATCGACCATGAGCAGCACATTCTTCATCCCCGCCGTCAACATCATGGGCAGCGACTGCCTCGACGAAGCCATGACCGCCATTCGCGCCTACCACTTTCGTAAAGCCTTGATCGTCACCGACGCCGGCCTGGCCAAAGCCGGTGTGGCGAGCCTGATCGCCGAGAAGTTGGCGATGCAGGATATTGACTCGGTGATCTACGACGGCGCCAAGCCCAACCCCACGGTAGAAAACGTCGAGAAGGGGCTGGCGCTGTTGCAACAGACGGCCTGCGATTTCGTGGTGTCCCTGGGCGGCGGTTCGCCCCATGACTGTGCCAAGGGCATTGCTCTGTGCGCAACCAACGGCGGACGCATCGGCGACTATGAAGGCGTCGATCAGTCGAGCAAGCCGCAACTGCCACTGGTCGCCATCAACACCACCGCCGGCACCGCCAGCGAGATGACGCGGTTTTGCATCATCACCGACGAAACCCGTCACGTGAAAATGGCCATCGTTGATCGTAACGTCACGCCGCTGCTGTCGGTCAACGACCCGGCGCTGATGGTTGGTATGCCCAAGAGCCTCACCGCCGCCACCGGGATGGATGCGCTGACCCACGCCATTGAAGCCTACGTGTCCACCGCCGCCACACCGATCACCGACGCCTGTGCGATCAAGGCCATCGAGCTGATCAGTGCCAACTTGCGCCTGGCGGTGCGCGACGGCAATGACATGGCCGCACGGGAAAACATGGCTTACGCACAGTTCCTCGCCGGTATGGCATTTAACAACGCGTCTCTGGGGTTTGTGCATGCCATGGCGCACCAACTGGGCGGTCTGTACGACCTGCCCCATGGCGTTTGCAACGCCGTGCTCCTGCCTCACGTACAAAGCTTCAATGCCAGCGTCAGCGCCAAGCGCTTGAGCGACGTGGCCCGTGCCCTGGGCGCGGACATCAAGGGCATCACCGTGGAGGAGGGCGCCCAGGCCGCCATCTCGGCAATACGCCGGCTGTCTCAGGACGTGGAAATCCCCGCGGGCCTGCGTGAGCTGGGTGCCAAGTTGCAGGACATCCCGGTGCTGGCTGCCAACGCGTTGAAGGACGCATGCGGGTTGAGCAACCCACGTCGGGCGGATCAGCGCCAGATTGAAGAGATATTTCGTAGCGCGTTTTGATGGGGCAGCCTCCGGCGGCAAGCGTTAAGCTACACGCTCAACACGTTCCACTTGAGCAAGTTTGCGGCGTGCCGCTGAGGTTCCCTAATGAGAGTTCTGTTATTCGGCGCCACCGGTATGGTCGGCCAGGGCGTGCTGCGCGAGTGCCTGCTCGCGGCGGATGTGCAGGAAGTGGTCGCCGTCGGCCGCACGCCCCTGACACAGGCACATGGCAAGCTGCATCAGGTGCTGCACAGCGACATGCTCGACTTCCAACCCCTGGAAAACCTGCTGCAAGGTTTTGATGCGTGTTTCTTTTGCCTCGGCGTATCGTCGGCGGGCATGAACGAAGCCCGGTACACCCACCTCACCTATGACCTGACCCTGGTGGCTGCCAGCACGCTGGCGCGGCTTAATCCGCAGATGACGTTCATCTACGTGTCCGGCACCGGCACGGACAGTTCCGAGACGGGCAAGTCGATGTGGGCACGGGTCAAGGGCAAGACGGAAAACGCTTTGCTGCGTCTACCGTTCAAGGCGGTGTATCTGTTCCGTCCGGGGATCATCCAGCCGTTGCACGGCGTGCGCTCAAAGACGCCCTTGTATCAAGCTTTCTACAGTGTGCTGGGGCCGGTGCTTTCGTTTGTGCGGCGGGTAAAACCGGCTTGGGTGGTGAGTACCGAGGCTGTTGGCCGGGCAATGTTGCAGGCCGCGAGCCAGGGCGCGCCGCAGCCGGTGGTGGAGCAGGCCCAGATCAATCGCTTGGCTGCTGAGCGCCACTGAACTGAATCAACGCCACGCCGCCGATCAGCAGCAACGCGCCCAACACTCGCGGCGTTGTCAGTTGGCGTTGCACCAGGCCGAACAGGCCGAAGTGGTCGAGCAGCAACGACGCGAGAATCTGCCCGGCCATTGCCAACGCAATAAACCCTGACGCGCCGAGCTTGGGCAACAGCATCAACGCCAGTGAAATAAAACACACGCCAAAGGCGCCACCGGCCCACATCCACAGCGGTGTCTTGGCGATAAACGTCAGGCTCGGCAAGGGTAGGCGCAGGGCGATAATCACCGGCAGCAGCACGATGATGCTCACTAACAACGACGCCAGCGTGGCCCACAATGGGTGGCCGAGCCCGCGCCCCAGGTTCGCATTGATCGCACTTTGAA
This sequence comes from Pseudomonas sp. MF7453, assembly GCF_016405455.1. Lineage (NCBI taxonomy): Bacteria > Pseudomonadati > Pseudomonadota > Gammaproteobacteria > Pseudomonadales > Pseudomonadaceae > Pseudomonas > Pseudomonas sp. MF7453. Next base: position 12,314 of record NZ_JAEKCN010000020.1, read on the forward strand.
ACGGCACCACGGCTCCGGCGATCACCGCCAGCGCTAACAAACCCACCCAATGCAACACGCTCATCTTCACGCTCCCAGAAGTTTTGCTGGACTCTAGGCTATTCGTCACGCAAATTTAAATTCCAAGTTCTTATGTCGACCATGCATCTGATGAATGAACTGCGCCGCATCGACCTTAACCTGCTGGTGGTCCTGGACGCCTTGCTCAGTGAGCACCATGTGACCCGCGCCGCCGAGCGCCTGCACCTGAGCCAGCCGGCGGTGAGCCACGCGTTGGCGCGGCTGCGCGATATGCTTGGCGACCCGCTATTGGTGCGTCAGGGCGGCGCGCTGGTACCCACGGCTCGTGCCCTGGAGTTGGCAGCGCCATTGGCCCAAGCGCTGGGCCAGGTGCAGGCATTGTTGGCGCCGAATCGTTTTGACCCCGCCTCGGCCAAGCGCCGCTTTCGCGTGGCGATGTCAGACTACAGCGCGGCGATCCTGCTACCCGGGTTGGTTCGCATCCTGCGCAATGAAGCGCCTGGCATCGACCTGCAGATCATCCAGGCCAGCCGCGAAGGCATGGTTGATGGCGTGCTCAATGGCGATCTCGACCTGGCGGCTGGCGTATTCCCCGACATGCCCGCTGAACTGCGTACGACGGCCTTGTTCGAAGAGCATTACACCTGCCTGGTCGACCGCCACAGCCTTGCACCCGGCGGTGTGTTGGACCTGCCGACTTACCTGTCACGCCCCCATGTGCTGTTGGAAATGCGCGGCAGTGGCACGCCGGAAATCGAACGGGCACTGTCTGCAATTCGTGAACGGCGGCATGTGGCAATCAGCCTGCCGCATTGGGGCGTGGCGCCGCAGTTGATCAAGGGTACGGACCTGATTTTGACGGTGTCGTCCCGGGGTTTACTGAATATCGATCATCAACAGTTGCTGACCGTGCCACCGCCGTTTCATATTCCTTCGTTTGCTTTTGAGCTGGCCTGGCATATGCGGCGGGGTGGGGATGCTGGGTTACAGTGGTTGATTGCGCGAGTGCGCGGTGTATTGTCCGATGATCACCGATAATAAGAGAAAACCTGAATGCTGACCGGCTTCAACCACCTGACCCTGGCCGTCACCGACGTGCCGCGCAGCGTCAGTTTTTATCACGATCTGCTGCGCCTTCAACTCGATGCCACCTGGGATAACGGTGCGTACCTTTCATTGCCCGGGCTTTGGCTGTGCGTGTCGCTGGACCCGATGCGCTCGACCACTGAGGCAGTGGACTACACCCATTACGCCTTCACCGTCGATGCTGTTGATTTCACCGCGTTGGTCGGACGCCTGCGGGCCGCCGGCGTGCCGGAGTGGCGTGACAACCGCAGCGAAGGCGCGTCGTTTTATTTCCTCGATCCCGACGGCCACAAACTGGAGGTGCATGTCGGCGATCTGGCCTCGCGCCTGCAAGCCTGTCGTGCCAAGCCCTATGCCGGAATGAAGTTTTACCCACCGCACTGAAACATGCAGAATCCATCATCTTTAAGTGTCCGTCGGAGCGTCTATTTATGACCCTATCCTTGCTGCTCGCCGTACTGGCTTCGGGTTTTATTTACGGCATTACCCCGGGCCCTGGCGTCCTGGCGGTGTTCGGCATCGGTGCGGCCCGAGGCCGGCGTGCCGGTGCGGGCTTTTTGTGTGGGCATTTGCTTGGCGATGTGGTGTGGTGCAGCACTGCGCTTATTGCCATCGTCGGTGCGCGCGAAGTCGGCAGCAGTGCGTTCGATGTATTGGGTGTGCTCAGCGGTGTGTATTTGTTCTGGCTCGGCTGGCGTGCGATTCGTACCCAGCGTCGCAGCAGCGATGCGCCTCAGGGCGCGGCGCGCCACCCATTCTGGCATGGCATTGTGTTTGGCTTGACCAACCCCAAGGCTTACCCGGTTGCCGTGGCGACCTTCACCGCATTGCTGTCCAGCCGTGCCGAGTTGTTGACGTGGTCGATGCTGCCGACGTTGATATTCCTCAGCTTTGTAGGCGGCTTGTTGGCCTATGGGATTTTGATCGGTGTGGTCGGCGCCCAACGAGTGCGTACGGTGTATCAGCGCCATGAAATTCTGATCACCAGGCTCTGCGGCGTGATGTTCATCGGCTTTGCCATTAATGCTCTGGCGCACGCATTGCCGGGCTTGTTCGCAAACAAGTCGGCGTGAGGTAAAGACAACCGTTCGTCGCACTGGCAGGTTTTTTCGAAACCTTTGTGGCTCTGAAAATTCGAATTCAGGGCGGGTGTAGATCCCCGCACCTATTTTTGCTCTGGAGGAACCCATCATGAGCCGCATGGCTATCCGGTTACGCACCGCCAGTTTCGCGATGCTGCTGGGCCTCGGCGCCAGCAATGCTTTCGCCCAGTCGCCTGCTGAATTTATCGAGCAGGCTTCGGCCAAAGGTATGGCCGATATCGAAACCAGTCGCATGGCCCACGCCAAGACCTCGTCCCAAGAGATCAAGGACTACACCATCGAGGTCATCAACGAGCGCACCCTGGCCAATCAGCACTTGGCCGCCATCGCCAAGAAGCTCGATTTGCCGGTCGCGCCAAGGGAAAAGATCGTCGATAAAGCCGAAACTCTGATGCCTGAACTCAAGGACGGCGACTCCTTTGACGCCGCCTATACAGCCCAGCAGGTCAAGGAAAGTGAAGACGCCATCGCCCTGTTCAAGAAAGAAGGCGCCGCGTCGGATGTGCCGGAGATAAAAGCGCTGGTGGATGAGACGCTGCCCAAGCTTGAGGAGCGCCTGCAAAAAGCCCGTGCCCTGGCATCTACCTATGGCAAGGGTCACCAAGGTGACGGTTAAGACCGTCACCTGAAATGAAAACGGCGGTGGGAGCTATCCCAACCGCCGTTTTTTTATGCCTGGTTCAAGTCAGTCTTGGCCGGCGCCGCGTTGTCAGCGCAACCGTTGTTCACACTCAGGCTGCTGGCGCTGCCAATGTTGCGGTATTCCTGGCGAAGCTTTTCCAGCTCCTTGCGGTCCAGGCCATCGAGGCTGAGCACGGCGTTCTGGGCATCTTTGGACACGCGCAGCAGCTCGTCAATCTTGATATGCAGGATATCGTTGTCGCGGTTTTGCGTGTTCTGGATCAGGAACACCATCAGGAACGTGATAATGGTCGTCGAGGTATTGATGATCAGTTGCCAGGTGTCGTTATAGTGGAAATAGGGCCCACTCAGGCCCCATATCAGGATCAGCGCCACCGCTGTGTAAAAGGTTCGGGGGCTGCCCGCCCAGCGCGACAGGGTTTGGGAGACTGTGGAAAATTTCATTACCGTTTCCTTTGTGAAGAGGTGATAAATCATTGACCACGGCACCTCTCTGAAATTTCTTTTAACAATTGTCTCGCTGCCCAGCGCTGTAGGGTTCGGTCGCCTTTTAAGTTAGAACGCCAGCTCTGCCTGACCTGCGCCTTCCAGCGCCAGCAAATACTGCTTGGCCTGCAACCCGCCGGCAAACCCGGTCAGGCTGCCTGATGCGCCAATCACTCGGTGGCAGGGGGCGATGATTGAGATTGGATTACGCCCATTCGCCGCACCGACTGCGCGTACAGCCTTGGGGTTGCCGATCTGTTGGGCAATCTGGCTGTAGCTGCGCGTTTCGCCGAAGGGAATTGTCAGCAGAGCCCGCCAAACCTGTTTCTGAAAATCGGTACCGGCGAAATCCAGCTCCAGCTCAAATTGATTACGTGTTCCGGCGAAGTATTGCGTTAACTGGCGTTGGGTTTCCAGCAGTATCAGGCTGTCGTTGGCCTCGACCAATTGACCCAGGCGCACGCGGTTCGCGCGTTCCACTTCCCATAAAATGGCGCTCAGTTTGCCGTTGCGCGCCACCAGCGTCAGTTCACCGACAGGGGAAGGCATGAGCTTGAATTGGTAGGTCATGAGCGGGCTCCTCGAACAGGCGATTAATGGGGATGACGCTACTCTAGTTCCGCCAGCCGGTCGGGAAACTACGTTTCTTGCGGTCAAATTCTTTTCAACTGACTGTTCCAGTAAACCCTTCGGTTTTGCTCCGCCGCGATTATCGAGCCTGTTGCAATACCTTGAGTGCGGCCGAGGCCAGAAACCCCGAGCGGCTTTTTTCTTCCGGGTGATTCAGTACATAGTCATCGATACGATTCAACAGATACCCCGGCAGGGTGATGTTGAGTTTTTGCGCCTTGCCCAGGTACTTGGTGACGTCGATGTCTACCACCGCCCAGGTGCAGCCTGCGTACTGTGGGTTGGCGGCATGCAAGGTGACTTTCTGAGCGCTGGGGATCGGCGCGCCATCTTCTGCAAGGATTTCGAAGTGCCCCTCGATGGCTTCGCGAGCCATGGCCATGGCGTCGTCCAGGTCATCGCCGGCGGAATAGCAACCAGGAATATCCGGGACTTCCACGCCCCAGGCATGGTCCTTGTCGCCCGTTGAAATTGCGATGGGATAAAGCATATGTGTTGCCCTCCAGGGCCGGTTAACTCAGCAGAGCCTGTTTCAAAATGCTCTTGGCGGTTTTATCCAACAGGTCCTTTTTAGGATGAGGAATCGTGACCAGTCCGGGCTTTGTCGGGGGCTTGAAGTGGTGATGACTACCCCTGATGCGCACCAGATACCAACCGTCTGCAACGATGTGACCTATCAAGTATCGGCTATCCACATCACCTCCTTGTGGTGTGTGTTGGTGGTGACTATAACTACTGAAAAAAAATTATCAACACTCTACCTACCGACGGTCGATGTCCGGTATTTCGGTAGCGGTTGAATGAAGTGTATGAGGCCCGTGGAATGGCGTCGCCGAGACGTATTGCGGGATTTTTCGCGGTATTACCGGATGTGGAATGCCTCCCCGAGTACCCCCAGAAATGCGTCCACCAATACGCCTCTTTCTGACGTTGGGGTAAGTACCAGCAACTGCGCACATGCCTCCGCTTCCTGCATCGGCCGATACGTTACGCCTTTGTTCATCAAGCTCTGGGTGCATTCCGGCACCAGCGCCACGCCTTGCCCGGCCGCCACCAGGGCGATAATGGAGGTGATCTGTCGCCCGGTCGGCCCGGGGCGCAGCGGCTGGCCGTGGTGTCGGTAAAGTTGCTCAATGGATTGGTTCAAGCCAGACCCATAATCGGCCGGAAACAGAATCAGCGGATAAGTGCTCAGTTGCGCCACGCTGAGCATGGTTTGGCTGGCCAATGGGCTGTCGCTGGAGACGGCGGCCACCAAGCGCTCCTCGCCCAGCGATAACGCCTGGACCTCGGCGCTTTGCGGCCACAGCCGGCTCAAGCCGATATCCAGGCGTCCGTCCGCCACCTGGGCGCCCAAGCTGCCGGAGGCGCATTCCACCAGGGTCAATTGCACTTCGGGAAAGCGCTGGGCGAATGCCTGGATCGCCTGGCTGAACAGGTCCGACAGGGCAATTGAGCTGGCATATCCCAGCGCCAATTGGCCCGCGGTGCCGGCGGCCAATTTACCGGCAATCACTTGCGCCAGTTCTACTTGCTCCAACACACCGCGGGCATAGGGCAGGAATGCACGGCCCTGGGCGGTGAGGGTGACTGTACGGCTGGTGCGGTCAAACAGCTTGAAGCCCAACTCGGCCTCCAGCGCAGAAATCTGCCGTGTCAGCGGCGGCTGCGCCAGATGCAGGCGAAGTGCCGCGCGGCCGAAGTGCAGCTCTTCAGCGACCGTCAGAAAGTAACGCAGCTTGCGTAGGTCGAGCATCCTGGTCCTTGGGTATCAATCGGTCGGAATTCGGTATTGGTTAAAGACACGCCAGCCATTCTATAAAGGCCGCACGAAATAAAACGAGAGGTTTCATGAAGCCGCATTTGCATTGTGCCCGCCTTGCCCTGTTCCTGTGTGGCTGTGCGGCGTTCCTCAACCTCTACGCCACCCAGAGCATCCTGCAGGTGTTTGCGGCGCAGTTTGGCATCAGCGCCAAGGCTGCGGGCTGGAGCATTACCGTGACCACGCTGGCGGTGGCGATTACCGCGCCATTCGTCAGCCATCTGACGCGGCGCTTCGAGCAACGCACGGTGATAAGCGTAGCGGCGCTGCTGCTGGCGGGGCCGGCCTTGATGACGGCTTATGCTGACAGCTTCACTGAAGTGTTGGTGTGGCGCTTTGTCGAGGGCATGTTGATCCCCATCGTGTTTGCCACGAGCGTGGCTTACATCGGCGATCGTTGGAGCGGCGGCACGGTGACTGAAGTCACCAGCCTGTATGTGGCGGGTACGGTGCTGGGTGGGTTCGCCGGACGGTTCGTCACCGGGGTGGTGACCGAGTATGTGGGCTGGCGCGAAGCATTTGAGTGGCTGGCCGTATTGAGCTTGATGGTGGGTGGTTTTATCCAATTTCTGTTGCCAGCCAACCGCCCGCGGGTGAAGCCGGGCAGGGCGGCGTGGTCAGGTGTTTTGCGCAAGCCGCTGTTGGCCGCCTATGCCGTAGGCTTTTGTGTTTTGTTCTCGCAAGTCGCAGCCTTTACCTACGCTGGTTTGTACCTCGGCCTACCGCCGTTCAACCTTGGGCCCGCGGCCTTGGGAGCGTTGTACACGGTATTTCTATTGGCACTGATCGTGATACCTATCGCCGGCCGCCTCAGCAAAGCCCGCCCCCAGGCCGAACTGCTGAGCATCGCCGCGGTGCTGGGCGTTTTTGGTTCGGCCCTGACCCTGGTGCCTTCGCTGTGGTGCATTGTGGTGGGCCTGGCCTTGAGCTCCACCGGCGTGTTCCTCGCGCAGGCCGCCGCCAACGCCTTCATCACCGCCAGCGCGGGCAACAGCAAGGCAGGAGCGGTGGGGGTCTACCTGACCTGTTACTACCTGGGCGGCAGTTGCGGAGCTATCGTGCCGGCGCTGATTTGGGCGCGCTGGGGCTGGGCCGGGTGTGTGGGGCTGATCATCGGTTTGCAACTGCTGATTCTGTTGATCGCGCTGGTGGGCTGGAGGCCTGTTAACCCCGGGCTGATGAGTGCGCAACGTTCTTGAACCTCAAATCCCAGGCATAAAAAAACCGGTCACCAGGGACCGGTTTTTATGCATCCTTCGTCAGATTCATCCTGACGCAGGTGCCCCATTCAAGTGGAGCGGGTAGAGGGCTTGGAACTGATCACGTATTACGGGGCCTGTAGGTTCTCTCTTTTTAACTCCATACACGCCGCCATACAGAAAATGAGGGGCTGTTGCGGATCGCTAAGCCCCAGGGAGAGTGTTGCGTGACTGCTATTCGGTGCTGCCAGAATGGTCACGCGCGGCCTTTTTGTTGGCGATCCACTGTTCTATCTCGGCTGGATCAAATCGGAGTCGTGCACAGCGCGCGTCGCTGGTGGTGATCGGCTTCGGAAAGGACTTATCGCGCTCCCTCAGCTTATTCAATCCTGAGACGCTCTGCATGCCGATCATCTTGCTTGCTTCGACGTTGCTGATCAGGTTCGTGCGTTGTTGTTCCATGGTGGTTCCTCGCCGCTACAATGGCTTATTTGATTGGGTGAATAACTTGTCGTTTAGTCGTTTGAGTTCGTCGTCGTAGGCATTCCAGCCAAACCAGAAGCCCATGCCCTCGTCCGTTTTATGAATTTGCTTAGGTTTTCTCTCCGGTAAATTTAATACGGGCTCTGCCCCTGGCGCGTACAAGGTGTATCCGTCCAAATTAATAATCAGCCCGTTCTCAGTGGGTTTAATCGGGCACGGGGTATTCCCGGTCCCAATAACCTTTGCTCCGTTCATTATGAATTTGTCGCGGCCAGCTGGCGGGGTTGAATTTGTTTTGTCGTGGTTGATCCAATGTTTTGGTTCTGTCTGCACATAGCCTGACTTTTCATCACCATGCGGCTCTGGTGCTAATGGCTGGGTGTGCCGGACGAACTCGACGTTGTGCGCGATTTGTTCAGCTGGAATATCCGCCGGTGCGTCGCTGTATCGCTCCACAATCACCGTGCCAGGATTACTACATTCGTGTCGCGACACGTCTTCGGTATCCGTGGATGGTGTCGCGACATCTGCATTGAGCGCGGCGCTGGCGATCGCCTTGATGGTTTCGCACTCGGCGTAGAAGTCGTTCGGGTTGATCTTGGGCGTTCCCCAGTTGACAAGGTCTCGCACCAGGCACTCGGTGTTGCCCTCGACGTGGCTGAACACATTTGTCAGGCCTTTGCGCAGTCGCTCGTTCTCGGCTTCCAGCAGGTTCGCCCGGCCAGTTGCAAAAGCTCCCGCCTTGCTTTCGGTATTGATGATCTGTTCGGCCTTCGCGCAGGCAGCGGTAAGCCTGTCGATTTCTGCGGTGAGCACCAATATTGCCTTTGGATTCGCTCCCGCAATGAAAGCGGCGTTCGCCCGGCACTGCTCGTCAGTCTTGACCAGGCAGTTGGCGAAGGTGTTGGCGATCCGTCCACCGCGTTTGAGGCCGCTGGCGATGTAGCTGTACAGCACATTGTTGTGCTCGTTGATGTAATCGCCGTCGGTGATCCACGGCCCAGGGGTAGCGGCCTTGGCCAGGGCCGTCAGGTCAATGGCGAGCTTCTTTGCCGCATTCTTCTTACCCATGATTCGCGCCTCGTTGAAAGTGGTCAGCCAGCACCCGGCGTGCGTCGATACCGCACGATGCAGACATTGCGTATATCTGGCCGAACGTGGTTTCCCGGCGCTGCAGGGCGTTGAACAGTTCGATCAGGCGCTGGCCCACCGGCCCGTTGCGGCGGCTCATAGTTGGAACCCCTTGTTCTGTGGGAGCGGGGTGGCCTGCAATGGGCTAATTTCCGCCAATGAACTCGCCTGAGAAGCCCGAGCCGCCTCACTTGATGGGGCGGCCTGCTGTAGGAGCGAACTGTCCGGCAGGCAACTGATCCCGGTGTTATTTAATATCCAGCAGGTCACGCCGCGCGCGCTGTCGTGCTGCACGTCGATCACCTGCTCACCGGCCGAGGCCTGGCCGAAGATAAGCAGCAGGATCATAGGGATTATGGTTTTCATGCTGAACCCCGGTGCGGCCGAAGCCGCAGAAGAAATAAATGAATTGTTGAATTAGCAAAGGATTCTGCGGACAGGGCGCGCGAGCCGCTCGTTGAGCTTGACGTCGCCGTAGAGCCAGCCACCTCCAAAGTCCATGATGTAGGCGTGGTAGGCGGAGCGCTGCGTGCTGCTGATGTACCAGTCCCTCTCGAACGACTCGGGCAGGTACAGGTAGCCGTGATGCAGTTCGCCAGAGGAGGGCAGGTAGAAGTCGTTGTGCCCGTCGCAGGTGTAGGCATATGCAGCGTCTGCGGCCGGGTGAGAGCCGTCACGGTTGACCAGGACGGTGGTGTTCTCACGCCCGTCGATGTTGCTGGTGGCCTCGACGTTGGTGCCGTGCTCGCCGTAGGCGTGCCTGCCCAAGTCCACACTGGCAAAGATGATGTGGCACAAACCTTCGGGGTAGTGGCGCAGGCCGCCGTAGATCCCACCCTGTCCGGGCCAGTATTCGCCGATAGCTGGCGTAGCCATGCCCACCAATGAATCGGCGCGATCGCGAGCATCTGTATAAGGTCGGATCGGGGTGGTGACAGTGTTGGCCAACGCGTCGAGCAGGATCTGCTGGCGGTTCTGCCCATCCAGGTACTGGCGCACGGCCTGGATGAAAACACTGTTCATGCTGCGGTCGCTGGTATTCGCTGCAGCTTCAATATCGGCGCGCAGTCCGTCGGGCAGGCGCACCACAAACTTGTCAGCGGTGCGGGAATCGTAATTTGTGGCGCTCATGCGGATCTCCTTGCCGATGGCGCACATTTGCGCCACCTGCCGTTGGTGGTCGGTTACTTGCCGATGCCAATGAATGGGGTGGCGGTGCCGCTGGTCATGTACACCGGCAACTTGCCGTCCCACTTCTCAATAGCGTTGAGCTCGACCACGCCCGGGTTCTTGCGCAGTGCCTCACCCCGGATGTTCAGCGACTCAGCTTCACCCTGAGCCTTGAGGATGGCGGCGTCTTTGTCGCCCTGGGCGGCGGCGCGAACCTTGGCGGCTTCTGCCTCGGTCTGGCGCAACTCGTTCTCGCGCTGCTGGGCCTTCTGGGTGGCGGTGATACTGGCGTTGAGCGCCTCGACCACCTGGGGCGGCAACACGATTTCGCCATTCAGGTAAAGCGACTCGACTACGATGCCTTTGCTGTCAAAGTGTTGCTGAACCTGGGTCTCGATGGCTTTCAGGAACGCTTCCTTGCCCGGGCCATAGACCTCAGACGCCTTGACCTTCGATCCGGCGTTGTTGAAGGCATTGCGTACCACCTGCGGCACGTTCACCTCGATGATTTCATCCATCGACTTGCGGTAGGTCTGGAACAGCAGCGGTGCGGCGCCTTGCTTGGCGCGCAGCGTGATCCCGATCGGGGCGCTGATCGTCATGCCGTCCCGGTCCTGAAACTTGACCTGCTGCAGGTTGAAGTTCTGGTTGAAGGTGGGGAACAGGAACAGTTCTTCGTTCGGCGTCAGCCACTTATAGCCGACGGTGGCCTCGGTTGAAGCCACCCCCTTGTCACTGCCCATTAGGTTAACGATAACGCCCGTATAGCCGGCGGGGACTTTCGAGCAGCCAGCCATTACGGCAAGCGCGCACAGCATTAAGACGGCGGCAATCCGCTTCATTGGTCTTTCTCCAGGGGTGCGGCCGATTGGCCGGGTTTGGGGGTGGTGACGTAAACGAATATGCAGGCACTGGCGATAAGCCAGACGGCGGTGCCGAAGAAGCCGCCCACAACGTCTGGGGTGGAATCGCTGCTGATCAACTGTCGAGCGGCGAACAGCATCCAGGCGGCTGAAGCGCCGATGTAAAGCAGTGCCAAAAACAGGACCTTGAACAGTCGCCAAGGGGACAAAGGGGTACGGGGCATTACGTTTCTCCTGGCCGAGCGAATCCCGGCCGCGCTGTTGGCTTTCGCAAAAACTGGGTAGGTACTGACCTGGACCCGATACGGAGCCAGGTCACTACTTACTTCGGCGTGATGATTCCTTTGCGCATGGCCTCGGCCACCATGGCCGGGCGCTTGTACACCGACAGCTTGTGCATGACGCTTTCGATGCGACCCTTCACGGACCGCGGGGAAAGATCATCGCGTTGGGCAATCTCCTTGTCGGTCATGCCAGAGGCGACACTGAGTAGGCAGATCAGCTCTCGATCAGCCAGCCCTTTGTTCTTGTGCCCAATCCAGCCCGACATAGCGATTTTGTTGCGCATTTAGAAAGTACCGTTAGTTCCTTTTGAAAAAGATTGGGCTATGCGAAAGCGCATGTCAAGAACCAAAAGTTCTTTCTTTGTGCGTGGATGTTCCTTGGGTATGGGTTTAAGCGGGATCAAAGAGGTTTGTTAGGGGGATATGATATTGGCGCCAGATCAGGCGCCAGAGGGGTTAGCGGGCAAACATTGCCCACCAGAATACATGCCCAAGAATTTCGATCTGCTGCTCTTGGATTTCCTGATAGGTGTAATCCTCGTCAGGGTGTTCGTCACGGTTGAAGCTGCGCAGGCGAATCCCCATCGGCTGGCGATATATCTGCTTAACGCGTAGCAGGCCGTTATGACTGATGGCGTAGAGGTCGCCGTCCACGACATCTGCGAGCGAAGTCTTACCAGTGTTCACGCCCACCACCGCGCCGTCTCGAAGTACCGGGGTCATGCTGTTGCCGCGTACTGTGACGCACCGGGCCTTATCGAACTGCACACCGTTCTGGCGAAGACTTTTCTTGCCAAACCGTAAGTTCGAGTCGTGGATCTCTTCGATGGCGAAGCGGCCAGATCCCGCTGCCAGCTCCACTTCACGCAGAAACGGTACTGACACCTCATCGTCATCCAAGGGGGTCGATTCATCCCACACGGATAGCGAAAGAAGGTCAGGGTGATCGTCAGCCAATGACTGCGCCGCTTCGACACGATGATCTGCCTGGGCGCTTTCGCCAGAGCCCCAGGCCAGCCATTCAACCTTCACGCCCAACAGCTGCGCGAGTTTCGTCATCTTGGCGGCACCAGGAAGAGTTTCGGCATTCAGCCATTTGCCCACTGCTTTCGGGGTAACCCCTACATGCCTGGCCAGATCTGCGGCCATTCCGTAGGCAGGGTAGCCGGCCTTGAGAGCGGAGTTTTTGAGGCGCTGCGCGAATGCTTCGCGTGTTTCGTTGAGTACCATAAGTTCTATTGTCTCTTCTCTTGACGGAACATTCAGTTCCTGCGCAGAATGTACCCAAAGTACCTTCTTGAAATGGCAGAGGTGCCGCATGAACAGAATCAAAAAGGCCGTGGGGGATGTTGGCGGTACGCCGACGGCAGCAAAAACCTGCGGGGTTTCGACGCGATCCGTGAACAAGTGGATCGCTGCTGAGCGCCTGCCGCGCACCGAGTACACCGGTGAAACAAGCTACGCCAAAAAACTTGCTGCTCTATCGGAAGGAAAGTTCACGGCAGCTTGGTTGCTTGAAGTCGTGAATCGAAACCATGTTTTACCCGATGGCGTTGATTCTACGGCAGCCGGAACCTAAGGTTCAGCGCTTAAAGTACCTGTTAATTCGTACAGTCATAGACCGGAGTACGCCCGTTTTGAGCGGTTAGAGCATAAATTTTAGGCAATAAAAAACCCGCTGTGGAGGCGGGTTCTTAGTCGCTACCAGTGTGGAGCTGGTGGCTTTGGTACTACTTCGTCTGTGGAGGACGAAACAATGCAAGCGAAAAATAGCAATAAACCACCTGTAGCGCAAGAGGTGCTGCTTACTGACGCTATGCCGATCTTCGAAACTGATGAGGGCGGTCCGGAATCAAGCCTTATTCAGGTGTGCTCAGGCAAGCCCGCAGCCGAAGCCCTTAATCTCTCATCAATGCTTCTGGGAGCTGCGATGGAGATATTGACGAGTCTGACGGAGCGCGGCATGTCGACGAACGAAATCTTCGGAGTTCGTTTTCTCGTTGAGGCATCCGCAGCGCTGGTGGATGGATCTGTTCGCAGCGTTGAACTGGGCAATCGCCAGGGCGGTGTGCAATGAGCGATCAAATCCTCCCTGCTCTCGATTCAGACGTCATAGCCATCGTTCCAAAGGATCACCAGGATGCTGTCGTAGCGCTGCTGATCGCAGAGCGTGAACACGCTTCAACTTGGTGGACCATCCTAAACGAAATGCGCTGCCGAAACCTGCTGCCTGACTGGGCTCTGAAGATGGGTGCAGGTAGTCATCCTTCCTACGATAAATGGGACGCTGATTGTCGGGCCTCCAACCTGGCGTTGCTTGCCTATAAAGGGAACCTGAACGCTTTGATTTACCCAAGCAACAAGTTCGCGCCACATTCTGAGCAATCCGTGATCGTGGCGCGTGAATCGGGGGTGAAGCTATGAAGACTGACACCACTCTTCGCCTCACCCGCGCCCAATACCGCTCCTTTGCCGAACAGACTAAACAGGCCGGCTGTGCGCTGAGCCTTTCGACGTTCCGCGCCCTGGGCAATTGCTGGGGCATCTTCGATCCTCGTGCAAAGCTTGTCTGCCTGGACGTTTCGGCGGATGAACTGAAGTTCACTGAAGGCTGCGGCATTCAACTGTCCATCAGCGTGGATGCGGGCCGGCTACGCGGCAATCAGAGGCCCGAAATCGATTGGTCTGCGCTCGAAGACCACGAAATCTATCCGTTCATCGTCGCCCATGAAATCGGGCATCGCGTGGATAACTTCTGCTACTGGGACGCGGCTCGTATCGCTGATCAACAGGTCCGCAGGCGCTGCGAAAGTGTAATCCGCAGCATTAACGAGGTCTTGGCTGATCGCTATGCCTGGAGCCAGATCCGCCCTGGTGAGCCCGTCCCGCTGTGCGAGCTTGGGAAAAGCCTTCAGGAAGAGGTCGCCGGCGACATCGAACTGATGGACAAGTACATGCCCAGGGTTCGGCGTCAGCCCCGCGCGCTTCCTTCGGGCCGCTATCTCCACATTCCTGAAAAGATGCTCATGAGTGACGTGCATGTTTCTTTCATAGGCACCGGCGTCTCAGCTGCAGCAATTGAATCAGCTCGCCGCCCAAGAACCTACCGCCGCGACTCTCGTTCGAGGGTTTTCTGATGACCATCGCTAAATTCCAAGGTGGCGATGCCGTCACCATGTCCTCGCGTGAAATTGCCGATCTTGTCGGCTCTCGCCATGACAAGGTCAAGCAATCCATTGAGCGCTTGGCTGCTCGCAACGACAACACTGGGAAGCCCGTTATTTGTCTTCCCCCACTGGGGGAATACCTCGACAGCCTTGGCCGGCCTGCTACTGAGTACCTGGTCAACAAGCGTGACAGCTTCGTCGTCGTCGCGCAGCTCTGCCCGGAATTCACCGCGGCGCTGGTTGATCGTTGGCAGGCCCTGGAAGAGCAGGCCGCTCGCCCAATGACCCAGGCTGAGATCACTGCCGCCAATGCGAACCACCTGGTGGCTGTCGAGCGCCAGCAGCGGGAGCAGCAGGTGGCGCTGGAGCGGATCGAAACCCGGGTGGCCAGCGTCGAGCAGGTTCGCTACCTCGACTCAAGGCCCGCCGGCTTTGAGTCGATGACCACCATCCGCGAGCGCATCAGTCTGCGCCACGGGATGCCTCAGTGGGTAATCAACGCCGTGATGCGCGATATCGCCGGCGCGCCGTTGCCGTTCGCCATGGTGCGCAGCAAGCACGCTGACGACGGTGCCCAGCCATACCCGATCTGGCCTACCGCCGATATCACCCGACGCTTCGATCGGTTCGCCGCCGAGTGCACCTTTGTCACCTCCGAGCGCGCAACCCATCCCGACATTCAGCAAGGCCGCTTCAAGCTGCGCCAGAGGAATCACGCATGAAAAAAGTATTAGATATCCCTCCGCAGGTGCTGCCAACGGAATGCATCGACGAGAACCTGTATGAAAAAAACAACGACGCCGCACTGCTGTTGAAGTGCTTCGAAGTAGTGAAGGACGCGTTGGACGTGATCGCCGAGCCTGAGTATTCCATTGAAGATGGCGATGACACCCACATTGACCTTTACCGGGCCTACTATGCGCTTAAGGTCCTATTCCGGCGGCGCACCGGGCACGACGCCGCGCAAGTTGCCAAGGATCACTACGAGGCAATGGGCCGTCACCTGCTGGCGGGAGAGCCGCGCCCCGAAAACAAAATCCCCGTCCTTGTGTATCCGGCAGAGTGCCTGCCGGACGAAGCGTTCGACGGGCTAACCAATCAAGCGCTGGCTTGTGCTGCCTTCAACTACAGCGATCGTGTCCGGCGACTACTCAACGATCATTCTCCGACCGGTCTATCGCTAGACGAGGCGCGCACATTCTCCATTGACTCCACCACCGCCCTGCGCCTGCTGGTGTTGCGCCTGTCTGGAGGCTCTGTGGAGGCCATGGGCGCAAGCCTGGGCCGCAAGCCAGGGGAGACTCTGCAATGACCACTCCCATGGAATCAACTACCGGAATCCCGGTAGTTACGCCCGCCACCGGCGAAGTGGTCGCCGGCCCCTGGCCCTGCTATTCCAACTGCCGCAACCTGCCTGAACGCGAGCGCTGGGAGATATACGGCTTGGCCAAGGCTGGCCGTATGGCTCTGGAGGATCGTGGCGTCGTCATGACTGAGAGCTACGACGACTTCATCCGACGCGTTACGCGGGAGTTGGACATATGAGCATCATTCGCGCCCCTCGACCGGAGGGAAATTTCTACTTGCTCAACAAGTCGATCAGCGAAGACCAGCGCCTCAGCTGGGGGGCTCGCGGGATGCTGGTGTTCCTGCTGGGTAAGCCTGACCACTGGGAGGTTTCCACGAACCACCTGATCGGGCAGACCAAGGATTGTCTGGGAAAAGCATCGGGTCGCGACGCCGTACGCGGCTTGATTCGTGAGCTGGAGCAGGCTGGTTACCTGCAAATCTTCCTTGAGCGCGCCGAGGGTGGCGAGTTCGGCGGGCGGTCTTACACCGTGTCGGAATCACCGGCGACGGATTATCCGGGCCCGGTTGAACCGTCGCCGGTAAATCCCCCCCTAGTAAGTATTGAAGGTAAGCAAGGATTGAATAAAGCAGTAAGGACTGAAAAACCTTTGTGCGAAAACGAACTGGCGGAAGCGTTTGAGTTGTTCTGGAAGCTGTATCCCAACAAGAAGGCCAAGGCCAGCGCACGCAAAAAGTGGCTGAAGATCAAGCCAGACGCCGAACTGCGCCTGACCATGATGAACGCACTTGGCAATCACCGCCTTTCCCGAGACTGGACCAAGGATGACGGCCAGTACGTGCCGATGGCGGTGACCTGGCTCAACGGCGAGCGCTGGACGGACGTACTTAAGCCAGCAACAGCCGCCGGAGGCCAGGCGTTCAACAACCTGCCCAACCACACCACGGATATGTATCAAGGAGGCGGCAATGGCCCAGCGTTCTAATTTCCGTCGCCAGCCTGAAATGCGTACGTTCGAGGGTGGTTGCCCGCAGCACCCTGCAGTGAAAACCCGAAGTGAAGTGGAACAGTTCGACGGATCAATGCAGACCCGCCCATGCAAGCAGTGCCAGTTCCACGGGTTGCGTGTAGCTGAGGTGGGCAGTGAGGCGCATACGCAAGCGTTGGCCAGCCTCGCCGCTGAGCGCCTGAACAGCGCGCTGGTTGGCTCTGGAATCACGCCACGGTTTGCCGGATGCACGTTTGAGACCTACCGCGCCAAAACGCCAGAGATGGCGACGGCTCTGGAAAAGTGTAGGGCCTACGCTGATGACTTCGCCGAGCAGCACTACCCGGCCGGCCGCAACCTGCTGATGACCGGCAATATCGGTACCGGCAAGACGCACTTGGCCTGCAGCATCGTTCGGCGGGTGATCGAAATGAAGGCTATCGCGGTGATCACCACCGCCGCCGAGATCATCCGGGTATTCAAGCGCTCAATGACGCGAGACTCTGGTTACACCGAAGGAGACGTGATCGACGAACTTTCGGGTTTCGACCTGCTGGTGATCGATGAGGTAGGCGCCCAGGCCGGCACTGCGTATGAGCTTGGGGTGTTGCATGAGGTAATCGACAAGCGATACCAGCTCTTAAAACCCACGGTACTGGTATCGAATTTACCAGCAAAACCTGCCACTGACGCCGACGGCAAGCCGCTGCCCAGCCTGGAGCAGTACATTGGGGCTCGAGCTCTGGACCGACTCCGTGAGAACGGCGCGTTGCTGGCCGGATTCACCTGGGCTTCGGCGCGGGGGCGTGTATGAATCCGCAAGACAGGTATTACCGCCTTGAAGCGGAGCAGGGCGTGCTGGGCGCGATAATGATTGCTTCGCTCAACGAAAGCTCTGGAATGCTGGATGACATTATTTCGCAGATGAAATCCGGCGACTTCTGGCATCTGGATAACGCGGCACTTTTCGATGTGATTTGCGACTGTCATGCCCAGCACATGCCTGTGGATGCCGTCACACTCGGATCAATCCAACGAGCTCTGCCCAGTGGGGCGTCCACGCTGCAATACACCATGGATATTTGCCGCGGAGTCCCCTCGGCAGCGAACTGGAAGAGCTACGCCCAGACAGTGAGGAAGTGGGCGTTGGTGCGCCAGTTTCGCGACCTAGGGCGAATCGTGGACAGTTGTGTCGACGACGACCTGCCGGCTGATGAAATCCTTGAGCAGTGCGGCATGGCGCTGGCTGACTTACGAGACCTTCAGTCAGCAGGGAAGGGTGGTTACAAACGGATGAGCGAAGTGCTTCCGGTGGTTCTGGATAACATGGACGACGTGCTTAACGACCGCGCACCACCGAAACTTTCCACCGGCCTGGCTGATCTCGACAAGCTGATTGGCTTCCTGCGCCAGAAATCGATGGTGGTAATTGGTGGCCGGCCTGGCCACGGCAAGACGATGCTGGGCCTGCAGATCATGAACCACGTTGCTACGCGCGGCAGCGGCGTGGGGCTGGTAGTCAGCCTTGAGATGCCAGGTGAAAAACTGACTATCCGCACTATCGCGAGTCTCGGCGGCGTAGATCTGCGCCGCATGGATGAGGTCAAGTGCCTAGAAACCGAGGAGTGGAACCGGATCGGTCTTGCAGCGGCGAAGATCAACGATGCAGAGCTCTACCTTCTTGATACCCCTGGGCTGACGATGCCGGCAATCCGCGCTGAGGCCTTGAGACTCAAGCGCGAGGTGGGGCTCGATATCTTGATGATCGACTACGTGCAGATCGTTGGCACCGACGGCAAGTCGCAGAACCGCGCCGACGCGGTGGCCAAGGTGTCGATCGCCATCATGAACCTGAGTCGAGAGCTCGCCATTCCGATCCTGGTGTTGGCGCAACTGAACCGTGGCCCAGCCAATCGCCCGGGTAAGAAGCCGCAAGCGAGCGATCTCAAGGAAAGCGGGCAGATCGAGCAGGATGCCGACGCGGTGATCCTGGTGCATTACGACCGAGATTCTGAAATGGGGCAGCAGGGTGTCACTGAGCTGATTCTCGACAAAGGCCGGGAAGCTGAAGCCGGGTCATGCCTAGTGCAGCGCCAGGGTCAGTTTGGCCGATTCGTCAACTTTGCGGGCCGTGAACCCACCCAGGAAGAGGTGGAGATAAGCCGCCCCTTCTCCGAACAGTACAGAGGGAGAAAAAAGCCATGAATCTTTCGAAGCTATGGCCGCGCGCCAAAAAAGCGCCCGCCACCATGACCATCAAGGTCAGCTCTCGGTCGGTCGTGAAGGATAAGCGACCAACACTGAACGGGCCGCGCGAACTGCCAGACAACCTACCGGAGTGCGAGCAGCTCGATGAAGAGTTGCTCCGCGATTCCATTCGTCTGGAATGCCAGATCGGCATCGTGAGGGGAAAGTCCCAGGCCGAAGGGGAGTATGCAGACCCAAACTGGTACCACAAAGCAAATGCCGCGCTGAAGTACCTCCGGCATGACCGTCAGCGGCTGCTGGTGCACATGAAGCAACTGCGCACCGCGGCCAGGCGCACCGATCCTCATTGGCAAGGTCGGGACCAGGCACTCATCCGGGCACTGCGTGAAGAGCTGCCAGAAGGGCGCTTCGAGCAGATTGTCGAAGAAATCGAAATGAACATTGAAGCGGGGATACCCCAGTGAGCGAAGCCACCCAACTTATCCCTCGCAAAACGTTGAAGCCATTGGAGCGTGAACTGCTACGCGCCGGTAATCGATTGCTCCTTGAAGAAACCAACGGCCGTATCGGCTCGGCAGCGCTGATGGATCTTGTAACTGATTGGCTTGGTCATCGCTCGGCCATGGGATTTGAACAGTTCGCCGTATCGTGGATCGCCCAGGGCGGGGCAAAAAACAAAATCGCCGAGAGGCTGCTGCGAAAAATGTTCGGAATGAATGAGCCAGACCCAAGGAGAGCCGCATGAAGAAGCGCACCTACACCGACAAGCCCTTGGGCGACACCGAATACCTGCTGGAGCAATGGGGCTGGTGGCGCATGGATGGAATGGGCATTCCTCGGTATGTCTCCCCGCTGCTCGCGCTGATGCGTGACAAAGTTCAAATGGCGAGCGCTTCCAGCTACGTGATCACGGACGATCAGGCGCTTGCGGTGGATTCGGCCATGGCCAAGCTTACGCAGCGCAACGCACAGATGGGCTTGTTCCTCTGGCTCTACTTCGGGGCCAAATGGACGATGGTGCGTATAGGGGAGTCTGCTGGTATTTCTGAGCGGTCTACGCGGGAGTTGATCAGGTCCGGCGTTGGCTGGGTTGATGGTGTACTGCATGGAATGAGTGATGCCGCGTAGAAAAAGCTTTCAGGCCTGATAAAGACCTGTTTTTATGGCACGGTGTTCAGCTGTTCCAGCGCGACACAGAGGGATTCAAAGAGAGCTCGGCCGCAGAAATGCGCAGCCGGGCTTTTTTTCGTCCCGTATTTGGCGGGCTGTGCTTCGCGGGAGGCGACCGGCTTTGAACCCCGGACCACTGGAAACGGTGACTGTTCGACTCAGTGGCCCGCCGCCAATTCCAATGCCCTGCCACTGTGCGGGGCTTTTTCGTATCTGGAGGCCCGTATGGCAGCCCCGGACAGGAGTAGAAACATGGCCAACCCGACGCCCGAGAGCATCGTAGAGGTGGTGGGTGCGTCAGTGGCCAACAAGGGCATGCTGGTTGGCGGTGCTGCTGGCATGGTCGGCTGGTTGTCGCAAGTCAACTGGATCGGTATCGCTGGTGTGGCGGTTGCGGTGGTGGGTTTGCTGATCAATCTGTTCTTCCAGGTCCGCAAGGATCGCCGCGAGTCCATCGAAAGCGCTGCACGCCTGGAAGCCCTGAAAGAGCGGGCGCGGGCATGAATCCGGTCATCCGCCAGCGCATCGCCGTCGCGGCGCTGAGCCTGAGCGCCGCCGGCTTCGCCACCTGGCAGGCGAGCGAAGGGTTCACGCCTGTCGCTGTGATCCCCACCAAGGGCGACGTGCCCACCATCGGCCACGGCTCGACACGCTACGAAGACGGCCAGCCAGTCCGCATGGGCGACACCATCACCCCGGCCCGCGCCGAAGTCTTGGCCCGCAACCTGAACAGCCAGGCAGAGAAGCAATTCGCCGCATCGCTCCCGGGTGTGAAGCTGTACCAGGACGAATTCGATGTGTACATGGACTTTGTGGGCCAGTACGGCATTGGCACCTGGCTCAAGGGCTCGCCGCGCCGTGACCTGCTGGCCGGCAATTACGCCCAGGCGTGCCACGACCTGCTCAAGTACCGCTACGCCGCTGGCTTCGACTGCTCCACACCGGGCAACAAGCGCTGTGCTGGCGTATGGGCTCGGCAGCTTGAGCGCCACGCCAAGTGCATGGCCGCGCAATGAATCCCCCAACCCCCGAGGCAATCACCGTGAACGACCAAGCTATCGAACAGGAAATTCAGGCCAAAGGCTTGACCGCGCCGCGCGTCACCCCCGCAGACCTGCAAGCCAATATCGCGCACGAACACTACTTCACCGCCGCAGATGGCGTTCAGGCTGCTGGTGCTGTGCACCTGCCAGCGGGTGAGGGCTGGACGCTGGGCACGCTGCAGTTGCTGACCATCTGTGTCCTGGTGCTGCGCAATGGCTTCACGGTCACCGGCGAGAGCGCTTGCGCCAGTCCGGAGAACTTCGACGCCGAAGTGGGTCGCAAGATCGCCCGTGACAACGCTGTCGCCAAAGTCTGGCCGCTGATGGGCTACGAGCTGAAAGAACGCCTGCATCAGCGGGCTTTGCCGGCACAGTCGCCCACTGATCTGGAGCGCCAGCAATGACTCAACACTACGTCGGCACCAAGATTGTTATGGCTTGGGCCCAGGCTCACGCTGATGGCCGCGAAGGCTACACAGTGAAATACAGCGACGGTTACACAAGCTGGTGCCCCAAAGCTCAGTTCGAAGAATCCAACGTCGCTATCGGTCACGTCGGCCACATGCCACCGCACCAGCAACGCGTGATCGCCGAGCGTGAGCAACTGGCCGACCGCATACAGAAGCTGGAAGCGTTCCTGCACACCGATCTGTACGCCGGCCTGCCTGAGGACGAGCAACAACTGCTCAAGATGCAGGCCGATGCGATGGTGCTGTATCTCGGCATCATCAACACCCGCACCTCTAAATTCGCCTGAGGAATCCAGCCATGTCCCGCTACGTGATCGCCGCCATTGCGTTGCTGGTGATCGTGGCGGGCATCCAGACGCACCGCTTGGACAATGCGCAGACCGATCACGCGCAGTACGTGGCCAACGTCGCTACCCAGGCCCATGAAGCCAGCGAGAAGGCACGCCAGACCGAACAGCA
This sequence comes from Pseudomonas sp. MF7453, assembly GCF_016405455.1. Taxonomy (NCBI): domain Bacteria; kingdom Pseudomonadati; phylum Pseudomonadota; class Gammaproteobacteria; order Pseudomonadales; family Pseudomonadaceae; genus Pseudomonas; species Pseudomonas sp. MF7453. The sequence goes on from NZ_JAEKCN010000020.1 coordinate 34,048, forward strand.
ACACCAACGAATCATTGACCAGGTACGCACCGATGCATCCAATCAAAAGATCAGCGACGACGCTCACGCTGCTGAGCTTGTTGCTGTGGGTGTCAGCCTGCGCGAGCAACAAACCAGCCTGCTTGCCGACCGCGCCGCCCTCCGTTCCCGCCTTACCGCAAGAGGCAAGACAATCGACGACCTTACCGATTTGCTCGCCGAGCTGCGCACAGAATCTGACAACCATGCGGGCGAATTGGCAGCAGCGCTTGACGCAAGTCGCCGGGCCGGTTTCGCCTGCGAACGCTCCTACGACGCCATGAGGGCACCCAAATGACCAAGTACCAAGTCAAGTCCGCCGGCGAAGTCCACGAAGTGCTGGCTGTCACGTTCACCCAGGGCGACGATCTGCGCCTTATTGGTGAGGGTGGCGCAGTTGTAGCCATCTTCGGCGCGTTCGACTGGCTCAAGGTTGTCCCTGTTGTGACTGCGCCAGTCGTGGAAGGTGATCCATCCACCGATAAGCCTGCGCTGGCTGGTGAGTAAGGATTCCTCATGGCACTGACACAAAAGCAGCGCCTGTTCGTTGATGAGTACTTGATTGACCTCAACGCAACACAGGCCGCTATCAGAGCCGGGTACAGCAAAAGGACTGCCGGGCAGATCGGCGACGAGAACCTGAAAAAACCTCAAATTGCCCAGGCCATCAAGGAAGCGATGGATTCTCGCAGCAAGCGGGCACAGATCAATGCTGACTATGTGCTGGGCCGGCTGGTCGAGATTGATCAGTTGGACGTGTTGGATATCCTTTGCGACGACATGAGCTTCAAGCCTCTGTCCGAGTGGCCCAAGGCTTGGCGTCAGTACCTGGTCGGCTTCGACATCGCCGAGATGTTCGAAGGCCACGGTGAGGACCGTTCAATGGTCGGCCTGATGAAAAAGATCAAATGGCCGGACAAGGTCAGAAACCTTGAGCTGCTCGGCAAGCATGTCGGCGTCAATGCATTCCGTGATCAGGTTGACCTGAACGTGATCGGCGGCCTGGCGGATGACATTGCCCAGGCCCGCAAGCGTGCAGCCAGCGCTGAATAAATCCGCGCCACGTTTTCGAATGCGCCAAATCGTGGCGCGCGGGATTGAGCATGGCCAGAACAAGATCGCCGTACACACCGTGCAAGCTGTACGTTGATGGCGCCGAGGGCATTGCTGTAGGCGACTTCATCACCACCGCTGCCGGATCTGCTTACCTGGTACAGACGCTTCGGGTAAGTCGCACTCGGCCCGAACGTAAACACATGAACTGCTTGCGCTGGCCGATTGACCTGATCCCGGTCGATGCGAAGTGTTATCGGTTGACCTGGTATCGCAGGTGAGGAATACAGGTATCAACTGCCCATTTGTATGGTTTTTTGTATGGTGAAGGCCTAATTATGTCGTAAGCCTTTGATTTATATGATTGGTTCGGCTCCCTAAGGAGGCTTCGAATGGCCTCCGGGCAACTGTCACCACAAGAAAGCGCTGAGCGTCAGCTACGTGAGGATATTGGCAGCTTTGCCCTAGATCCACTGAAACACGCCATGTATGCCTACACCTGGGGCGAAGGGGATTTAGCCGGCGTCGATGGACCACGCGAGTGGCAAAAGGACGTGTTGCGCGATATCCGCGATCACCTCAAGAACCCTGAGACGCGGTTCCAGCCCCTCAAGATTGCCGTCGCATCAGGTCACGGCATCGGCAAGTCGGCCGAGATTGGCATGATCGTCAAGTGGGCCATGGACACATGCCCGGACTGCAAGGTGGTGGTGACGGCCAACACCGAGAAGCAACTGCTGACCAAGACCTGGCCAGAGATATCCAAGTGGTTCAAGTTGGCGATCACCAGCCACTGGTTCAAGACCACCGCCACCAAGATCGCGTCCACCGAGCCAGGTCATGACGATTCATGGAAGGCCGACATGGTGCCGTGGAGCGAGAACAACACCGAGGCATTCGCCGGCCTGCACAACAAGGGCAAGCGCATCGTCCTGATCTTCGACGAAGGTTCGGGCGTGGCCGACAAGGTGTGGGAGGTTGCTGAGGGCGCGCTAACGGACGAAGACACCGAGATTATCTGGATCGTCTTCGGCAACCCCACGCGCAACACTGGGAGCTTCCGCGAGTGCTTCCGCAAGTTCAAACACCGCTGGATTCACCGCCAGATCGACAGCCGCACCGTCGACGGTACCAACAAGACACAGATCGCCACCTGGGCGGCGGACTACGGCGAGAATTCAGACTTCTTCAAGGTCCGAGTGCGAGGTCAGTTCCCTGCATCGTCCAGCGTCCAGTTCATCGGGCAGGACCTGGTGGATGCGGGCATGTCGCGCGTTCTGCAGCAACGCCAGGTTGACCATGCACCGGTGATCATTGGCGTTGACCCGTCGTGGTCCGGCGATGATGAGTTCGCCATTTACAAGCGGCAGGGCCTGCATAGCAAGCTGCTCGCCACCTACATGAAAAGCGACGATGACGTGCTGATGGCTCAGCGCATCGCCCAGCTCGAGGACGAGCACAAGGCTGACGCGGTATTCATCGACTTCGGTTACGGCACTGGCATCTACTCGGCAGGCAAGGCCATGGGGCGCAACTGGCGTCTGGTGCAGTTCGGCGGCGCATCAAGCGATCCGGCGATGCTCAACAAGCGCGGCGAGATGTGGAACGCCGTCAAGGCCTGGCTCAAGGAAGGCGGTGAGCTCAAGGATCAGCAGACAGCCGACGAAGTGGCAGCGCCCGAGTACAGGGTGAAGCTCGACGGCAAGATCGTTCTGGAAGATAAGGCCGAACTCAAGAAGCGTACAGGCGTCAGCCCAAACCGGGCCGACGCCCTTGCGCTGACGTTCGCCTTCCCCGTCGTCAAGAACCACAACAGACCCCACGGCGGCTCATCCTCGTATGAGTCGGACTATGACCCCTACGCGAGCAACTGACATGTGCGGAAAGAGCATTAAGAAACTGGTTAACAAGGTGGTTGAGCTAGACCCTCTGCGCGGCGGTGACGTCCTGCTTGAAGGTATGGGCCTGCCGAACATGTTTGGCGAGAACACCGGCATGTTCAACAAGGCCGAGCGCGAGAAGGCAGCGGCAAAGGCAGCAGCCGAAGCGGCGGGCTCAACATCCCCTGGCGCGGCACCGACCACTTCCAGCGACTCAGTGCAGGCCGCTGTAGAAGCTGAACGCAAGCGCCGCCTGGCCCAATCCGGCCAGAACGGCACCATCCTGACCGGTTCGTCTGGCGTGCTTGGCGGTGCCAACACCAGCCAGAAAACGCTGTTGGGGGTGTAAGTTGGCCGACTCCCTGCGTTCACAGCTGGACAAGCGCCTGACGCGGCTCAAGTACGAGCGCGACAGCAACTGGCTGCCCGAGTGGCGCGACCTGAGTGATTACATTCTGCCCAGGGCTGGCCGGTTCAATACCTCTGACGTGAACAAGGGGCAGCGCCGCGACAAGAAGATCATCAATCCGCGTGCCACCTTCGCTGCCCGCACACTGGCAGCCGGTATGCATAGCGGCATGACCAGCCCTGCGTCACCATGGTTCAAGCTCGGCACGCCTGATCCTGGCCTGATGCAGTACGGCCCGGTCAAGGAATGGCTCTACGCGGTCGAGAAGGCCATGCGCGAAGTTATGGCGCGTTCCAACCTCTACAACGTCTTGCCCACCATCTATGGCGAAGAGGGCGTGTTCGGCACCGCCGCCATGGCTGCATTGCCGGATGAGCGCGATACCGTGCGCTTTTACCCGTTCACCGTGGGCAGCTACATGATCGCCAACAGCGACCGCCAGCAGGTCGACACGCTCTACCGCGAATTCAAGATGACCGCCCGCCAGATGGAGCAGCAATTCGGCAAGGAGGCCTTGAGCGGCACCACGCAGCAACTGCTTAGCACCAACTCCGAAGCCTGGATTGAGGTCTGCCACGCCACCCAACCCAATGAGAGCCGAGAGCATGGCCGCAAGGACAACACGAACATGGCCTACCAGTCCGTGTACTGGGAGAAGGGCGGCGACAACGACAAGCTGTTGCGCCAGTCGGGGTTCCAAGAGTTCCCGGTGATGGCGCCGCGCTGGGACGTGCTGGGCGAGGATGTGTATGGCACGGGCCCAGGCTCGCAGTGCATCGGCTCCACCCGCGCCCTGCAACTGATGGAGCGGCGCAAGGCTGAACTGGTAGAGAAGGGTGTACGCCCGCCGATGGGGGCGCCGGCCAGCCTGCAAGTGCAGAAAGCCTCAATCCTGCCGGGCAGCATCACCTACCTGGACGACATGCAGCAGGGCGCCAAGTTCGCCCCGTTGTGGGACGTGAACCCGGCCTGGCTCGGCCAGTTGCGCGGGGAGATTGCCGCAGAGGAGCAGATTGCCGACACGGCATTCTTCGTCGATCTGTTCCTGATGATCAGCCAGATGGACACCGTGCGGACGGCCTACGAAATCGCCACCCGCAAGGAAGAGAAGATGCTGATGCTCGGGCCTGTGCTTGAGCGCCAGAACGATGACCTGCTGGACCCATGCGTTGACCAGGTGTTCCACCTGATGGTTGAGCAGTCGATCCCCCGCTGGATGGGCCTATTGCCGGGTAACCCGCTGTTGCCACCGCCACCCAAGGAAATGGGCGGCCTTGACCTGCGCATTGAGTACACCAGCATCCTGGCCCAGGCCCAGCGCGCCGTCGAAGGCTCGGCCATTGAGCGTGCTATCGGGTTCGCTGGCACCGTGGCCAACATTAAGCAAGACCCGTCGTCGCTGGATCTGCTGGATACCGACAACGCATTACGCGAGTACTTCAAGGTCACCGCCGTGCCGCCTGCGCTCATCCGCTCTGACGACGCCGTGCAGGCCATCCGCGAGCAGCGCGCCCAGGCCCAGCAACAGGCGGAAATGCAACAGCAACTGGGCAGCGCCATTGAAGGCGTCAAGGTGCTGAGCCAGGCCGACACCGGCGGCAACAACGCTCTGACCCAGCTCACGGGGATGATGTGATGGGCGGTGATGAGCAGCAATCCCGGCAGGACTTGGAGAAGCAAGTAGCCGTCGAGCAGCGCGAAGCCGACTTCCGCTGGCTGATGGCCGATCCCCGCGGGCGCCGCTTCATGTGGGCAACGCTCGGCGACTACGGGTTGTTTCGAACATCGTTCAACCATCTGCCCGGGCAGACAGAATTCAACGAAGGCCAGCGCAATGCTGGCCTTCTTCTTTTGGGGCGCATTACCAGGCTGTGCCCTGAGCAATACGGGGTTATGGCAGCCGAGAACGCGCCCAAGCCAACCGAACCTTCGAACGATCAGGAGACTGATGAATGAACGCTTTGATGATGAAACTGCTGGGCCGCGTGTACATGAACGAGGCTGATGCAGGAGGTGGCGGCGGCGGTGATGCAGCTGCATCAGATTCTGCAGCTGCTGACGCCACAGCACCGGCCACCGAGGGATCAATCCTGGTCCCAGCGGCCTCTGACGCCCCTCCGGCCACGGACGCCAAGACCCCTGAGCAGATTCAGAAGGATGCGGACGACGCTAAGGCGAAAACCGAAGCCGACGCCAAGCTCACCGGCGCGCCAGAAGCCTATGAGGACTTCAAACTGCCCGAAGGGATGGAGATGGACGCAGATGTCCTGGGCGAGTTCAAGGGCCTGGCCAAGGAGCTGAACATTCCGCAAGCCAAGGCCCAGCAGTTGATCGACTTCCAGACCCAGTTGGCCGCCAAGCAGGCCGAGGCATACCAGGCCGCCGTGACCAAGCAGTCTCAGGACTGGGCGGCATCCATCAAGAACGACCCTGAAATTGGCGGCGCGAACTACGACAAGAGCGTCGAAAGCGCAATCAAGGTCATTCAGTCCTTCGGCGATCCGGCATTGACCGAGTTGCTGAATACCTCCGGGCTGGGCAACCACCCGGCGCTTTTCAAGTTCTGCCACCGCATCAGCTCGGCTATCTCGGAAGACAAGTTTGTCTTGCCTGGCAGCCAGTCATCCACCGGTCGTAAGTCGGACGCGGAAGTGTTCTACGGCCAAGCAAAGTCCTAAACCACGGAGTAAAACCGCATGGCCACTATTGGTAACACTGCAAAAACCCTGTCTGACTGGGCAAAAGAGCAAGACCCGGACCAGAAGCAGGCCCGCATCGTTAATCTGTTGGATCAGACGAACGAAATTCTCACCGACATGCTGTTCCTGGAAGGCAACTTGCCAACCGGTCACCGCACCACCGTCCGCACCGGCCTGCCTACTGGCGCCTGGCGCGCCCTAAACGCCGGTATCCCGAGCGAGAAAGCCACTTCTGCCCAGGTTGATGAAACCTGCGCGATGCTCGAATCGCTGGGTATCGTCGACGAAGCGCTGGCTGACTTGAACGGCAATACCGCCGCGTTCCGACTTTCGGAAAACTCGGCGTTCATCGAGGGCATGAACCAGACCATGGCGTCCGGTGTTTTCTACAGCAACGACGCGCTGGCACCGTCGCAGTTCCTGGGCCTGTCGCCGCGCTACAGCGACAGCACCGCCAAGAACGGCCAGAACATCATCAAGATGGGGGGCTCCGGTTCGGATAATGCCTCTATCTGGCTGATCGTCTGGGGTGATCACACCATTCACGGTATCTATCCGAAGGGTTCGAAGGCTGGCTTGGACCATAACGACATGGGCATCGACCTGGTGGACGACGGTACTGGCAAGAAATTCCGCGCCTACCGAGACCACTACAAGTGGAACACGGGTGTTGCTCTGCGTGACTGGCGCTACGGTGTGCGCATCTGCAACATCGATGTTTCCGACCTGCTGGCCGACACCACTGGCGCCTCGGTGAAGCTCATCGAAGCAATGATCCGCGCCGCTCACCGCATCCCGAACCTGAAAATGGGCCGTGCTGCTTTCTACATGAACCGCACCATTCGCGAGTGCCTGGATATCCAGGCGATGAACAAGGCGAACGTCCAACTCTCCATCAAAGAGTTCGACGGCGAGTTCATCACCAGCCTGCGCGGCGTGCCATTCCGCACTGTCGATGCCCTTCTCAACACCGAGGCCCCAGTAGTCTAAGACTGCTGGTACCTCTGGCTCATTGGAGACAGAAACATGATCACCGACAAATTGAACACGTTCAGCGCTGCGCAGGACGTTACCGCCTCGGCAGCGTCCACCGACGTGATTGACCTCGGCCCGTTGACTGGCGGTAACACCCGCCGCGACATCGGCGCCGGCGAGCCGATCTATCTGGTGGTAGCCACTCTGATTGCTGCCGCTGCCGCTGGCGCGGCCACCACCAACATCCAGTTGCAGACCAGCGACGACAACGCCACATGGGTGACGCTGTTCGATTCCGGTTCGCTGGCATTGTCCAGCCTGACCGCTGGCACCCGTCCGGTACAGGTCGCCGTTCCGCGTGGCGTTCGTCGCTACCTGCGCGTGAACTACGTGGTCGGTACTGGCCCACTCACCGCTGGCCGCTTCTGGGCTGGCCTGGTCAAAGACGTACAGGACAACACCAAGTACGCCAGCGGCTTTGCGATTCTTTAAGGAGGCGTCATGGAAGTTACAGCGAAAGAACGTGGCTACTACGGCGAGGGTATCAAGGAGATTGGCGACACCTTCACGCTTAAGAGCGCTGACCACTTCGGCACCTGGATGGTGAAGGGCAAAGGATTGCCCGATGAAGATCCGGAAAAGTTCACTGGTTACGTTGCAGCCCGCAGCGCCGCCGGCAAGTTCGTCGTCAAGGACGCGGCGGGCATGGTGGCGGGCAAGTTCATCGGCACCAAGGATGAAGCCGAAGCCGAGGCGCAACGCCTCAACGATGGCGGCGAAGTCGCCTGATCCACAGCAGTAACCCTAAGGGCCCTCACGGGCCCTTTCTCATTTCTGAGGTTCCAGAATGTCCAGCGACGTAGAGATTTGCAACATCGCCCTGTCGCGGGTTGCGTACACCCAGCCGATTGTGTCGTTCACGGAAAAGAGCAAAGCGGCCGAGCTGTGCCGGGTGTTCTACGGCCCGCTTCGTGAGCTGGTGTTGCAGGCTTTTCCCTGGCCATTCGCGGAATCCATCGTTGCCCTGGCGAGCCTGGGCAGCCCTGCGCCTGGTTGGGCGTTCCGGTATCGCTATCCGGCCGACTGCCTCAAGGTGCGCAACATCGTTGTGCCTGGCCAGCGCATGACCATGACCAGTGATCAGCGTATTCCGTACAAGATCGGCTATGACTCGGGCGGCCGGGTGATCCATACCGACCAGATTGACGCTGCGTGCCGCTTCACGTTCAAGGTCGAGGACTCCACGTTCTTTGATCCTGCCTTTGCCGACGTTCTGGCTTGGCGCCTGGCTATGGATCTGGCGTTGCCGCTCAGTTCGAAATCAGACCTGCAGCAATTCGCTACCCAGCAATACAACCTGGCCCTGTCGATTGCCAAGGGTTCAGCCTTTCAAGAATCCCAGGACGATCCAGATCCTGAGTCTGAATTCATCAGGGTGCGATCATGAGCGGAATACTCCAGCCGACCTTCGCGGCGGGCGAGCTTTCGCCGTCTGCCAGTGCGCGCACCGACATTGCCCGCTACTACACGGGGCTCAAGCTGTGCCGCAACTTTATGGTCATGCCCTACGGCGGCGTGCGTAACCGTGCCGGCACGCGCCTGGTGGCCGAGGTGAAGGATTCGACCAAGCTTTGCCGGCTGGTTCCGTTCCAGTTCAACGACGTGCAGACCTACGTCCTGGCGTTTGGCGACTTGAACATGCGGGTTATCAAGGACGGTGGCCAGGTGCTGTACAGCGCCGGCCCCAACATCGGCACGCCCTTCGAACTGGCCATGCCGTACACACAGAGCGATCTGGCGTCCCTGAATTACACCCAGTCCGCTGACGTGATGACCTTTGCGCAGCCAGGATACAAGCCGCGTGAACTGAACCGCCTGGCCCACGATAACTGGACCACCGCCGAAATCAACCTGGCCCCCCGCATTGCCGCTCCGGCATCTGCCACGGCGGTAAGCGGTGGAGGCACTGGCACGGCCCAAACCTGGCGCTACCAGGTCACCGCTGTGCTGGATGACGGCAACACCCTGGATGAATCCCTGCCTGCCACGTCCAACCCGGTCACCACCCACACAGACGTTGCGTCGGCAACTATCACCTGGCCCGCCGTTACCGGCGCGACGTACTACATCATCTACAAGGACAACGCCGGCGCCGGGATCTACGGATTCATTGGGCGCGCCACCGGTACCACCTTCACGGACCAGAACATCACGGCCGTCAAGACCGACACGCCACCGAACGGCAATGACCCCTTTGTTGGCGCCGGTAACTTCCCGGGCGCCGTGGTGTATTACCAGCAGCGCCTGATATTTGCCGGTAGCAATTTGCAGCCGCAGACCGTGTGGACGAGCAAGACCGGCCTGTTCAAGAACTTCGGTTATTCCGTCCCGAACAAAGACGATGACGCAATCACCTTCACCTTGAGCAGCAACAAGGTGAACCGGGTTCGCCATCTGTTGGGGCTGCGTAAGCTGCTGGCGCTCACCACGGGCGCAGAGTTCACAATTTCGGGCGGTGACACAGGTTTGTCGGCAAAGACCGTGCAGGCCGTTCCAGAGGGCTACGACGGCACAGCCATCGTTCCGCCCGTGGTGGTGGGTAACAGCGCCGTGTATGTCCAGGCACGGGGTAACCGGGTGTCATCGTTCGGTTACTCCCTGAATGCTGACGGGTTTGCCGCTGATGACCTAACGCTATTCAGTGCTCACCTGTTCAAGGGGAAGGAGCTGACGAACGTTGCTTACCAGAAGGTGCCCGACTCGATTGTCTGGTATGTGCGTGATGACGGTGTGCTGCTGGGCCTGACATACGTTCCCGAACAGCAGTTGGTGGGCTGGCACTGGCACGACACTGACGGCTTCGTCGAGTCCATCGCCTGCATTCCCGAAGGCCAGGAAGACGTGCTGTACATGGTGGTGCGCCGCAACATTAACGGCGTGCAGAAGCGTTACATCGAGCGCATGGAAAGCCGGCAGATAACCAGCATTGAGGACGCTTTCTTTGTTGATTGCGGCCTGACCTACGACGGGCGCAACACCGACGCCGCCAAGACCTTCACCCTGTCCGGTGGCACAACCTGGCAGTTTCCCGAGGTGGTCACCATGACAGCCGTGGGTCACACGCCATTCACAGCGGGGAGCGTGGGTGTCGATTACTCGCTGAAGCGCCAGGTGATCGACGAGAACGGCGACCCGGCAACAGAAATTGTGCGGGTTGAAGTGGTCGGCTACACCAGCCCCGGCGTGGTCACGGTCAAGCTGCTGATCATCTGCCCGGTATCGCTGCGCGGTGTGGCCGTATTTGCCTGGGCGCGCCAGGTGCAAACGCTATCCGGTCTGGGCCACCTTGAAGGCAAGACCGTTTCAATCCTTGCCGACGGCAGCGTGCACCCCCAGCGCGTGGTTACTGATGGCTCCGTTGCATTGCAGGAAGCCGCAGGCATCGCCCACGTTGGACTGCAATACATCTCCGACATGGAAACCCTCGATCTGGAGTTGAAAAACGCCAACGAAACAGCGCTGGACAAGAAGATTGCCGTCACCAGCTTGACCGTAATTGTCGAGGAATCACGGGGCATCTTCGCTGGCAATGACAAAAACCACCTGTACCCACATAAGACTGACCGGGATGACTATGAGTCGCCTATCGAGTTGCTCACCGGCCAAGCGGAAATCTCTATCTCCAACAACTGGCAGGGCAAGGGCCGGGTATTTATCCGGCAGGCTGACCCGCTGCCGTTGTCCGTGCTGGCAGTGATCCCGGAGGTGACCATTGGCGGTCGCTGAGGTTTTGCCCATTGAGCCCGAGGATATCCCGGCGATCCTGCGCGACGTGCGACAGGCCGATATCGACGAAATTGTCGAAGGTCTCGGCGTATCGCTGGAGCGTGAGCTGCTGTCCGGCATCAACGATAGCCTCAACGCCCGCAAGATCGTGGTCAACGGCCACATCGTCGCCGTGTTTGGGGATGCGGTGCACAGCCTTCTTGGATCGGTCGGCGTGCCCTGGCTGATCAGTACCACTCACGTCGAGCGCCACGCCCGCGCATTCCTCAAGGTCTGCAAGCCCGAGGTGCAAGGGATGCTGACCAGACACCGCCACCTCATTAACTACGTCGACGCCCGCAACACCTCGGCCATTCGCTGGCTGAAATGGCTGGGCTTCGAGTTCGGCGAGGCCGTCCCGTATGGGCCCAAGCGCCTGCCGTTCTATCCCTTCACCCTGAACCGAGAGGAATAACCATGTGCTGGATGGCATTGATACCCGTAGCCATTGGCTTGGCCGGCAGCATGATGCAGGCCCAGGGCCAGAAGCAAAACGCACAGTTCCAGTCTGGAATGATGGAGCAGAACGCCGCGTTCAAGCGACAAACCGCCGACGAAACGATCAACGCCGGCAACACCTCGGCGGATTGGCAGCGCGTGCGCACCGGGCAGGCAGTCGGCACCCAGCGCAGCGTGCAGGCCGCTAACGGGATCGACGTGAACAGCGGCAGTTCGGCCCAGTTGCAGGACGACACCGCCATGCTCGGAGAGCTGGACGCGCTGACGATCCAGAACAACGCCGCCCGCGAAGCATACGGCTACCGCGTGCAGGCCAAGCAAGACTTGCTCAATGCCAACCAGACCGTGCAGAACGGTAAGACCGCCGCCATGGGTTCAATCCTCGGCGGCATCGGTGGTGCATTCGGTTCGTTCGCGGGGGCTCGCTAATGCCACGGGTACCGACATACGACACGGCGCAGGTTCAGCAGCAGCCAACCCGGCCCATTCAATTGCAGGGCGTTGCGCCTGATACCACCTCGATTGCCCAGGGCTTGCAGAGCTTTCAGCGTGGCGCGGAAATCCTGGCCAACAAGTCCAGGGAGCAGGCCGATACCGCCTCGATCATGGATGCTGATCGCAAGCTGACCGAGTGGCAGCAGAACACCATGTTCAACCCGGAAGGCGGCGTGTACACGCGTAAGGGCGGGGCTGCGCTCGATATCACCAACCAGACGCTGGGCCAGTTCGAAGAAGCCCAGGCCAAGATCGCCGAGACCTTGACCAGCGAGCAGCAGAAAGCGCGCTATGCGCAGATTGTCGCCAGCCGCCGCAACTCGCTATCCAACGAACTGAACAAGTACGAGTTCGCCCAAAGGGAACAGCATTACGACGACACGGCCGAAGGGCAGCGCCGGAGTGCCATCCAGGGCGCCGCCCTGTACGCCAACGACCCGCAACAACTCGCCTACTACCAAGCCAAGATGAATGTAGTTGAAGGGTCTGAGGCGCAGCGCAAGGGCCTTGCGCCCGAGCTTGCCGAACAGAAACGCCTGGAGGCGAACACCCGGCTTAATGCGGCAGTGATTGAACAACTGGCTGCGCGTGACCCGATGAAGGCAAAGCAGTACTTCATGGATAACGCTGTCAGCATGACCGCCGACGCGCAGCTCAAGGCGGCCTCAATGCTCAAGCCGCTTATTGATCGCCAGGTTGGCGTCAGCGTGGGCAGCCAGGCCGTGCAGGATGTCAGCAGCCAGGACAACCGGGTGTTCGCCTCAATCCTGCAGGCTGAAAGCGGCGGCAAGCAATTTGACCGCAACGGCCAACCGATGACGTCGAGCCGTGGCGCCATTGGTACCGCTCAGATCATGCCCAGCACCGGGCCAGAAGCGGCAAAGCTTGCCGGCGTTGAATGGGATGAAAACCGCTTTCGCAATGATCCGGACTACAACCGTCAGCTCGGCCAGGCCTATTTCCAGAATCTAACCAACGATTTCAAGTCGCCGGCGCTGGCCGTGGCTGCCTACAACGCTGGCCCAGGCATGGTTAACGACTGGATCAACGGCACCAACACCACCGGCAAGAACGCAAGCAAGCTCAAGCTGGGCGACCCGCGTACAGGCGAAATCAGCCAGGCCGAGTTCCTGGACAAGATCCCGTTCAAGGAAACCCGCGAATACACCGAAAAGGTGCTGGGCAAGGCATTGCAGACCCAGGAACCCAGCTTTGGCCAGGTGGCCCAAGCCATTGATGCGCGTGACGATCTGACCGCCGATCAGAAGTCTATTGCGCTTAAAGCCGCAAAGCAGCGCATCGACTGGCAAGCCGAGCAGCGCAAGCAACAGGATGCGCAGAACCTGGAATCCGCATGGGATGTGGTTTTGCAGGGTAATAGCTGGGACACGATTCCGGCCAACACTTGGGCCGCGCTGCCCGCCGAGGGCCGCAAGCAGATCATGGATTACAAGCCAGGCCGCCCAACAGACCAAGAGGTCTATTACCGGGCTCGCGACGAGATTGTCAGCGGCAACGAGCTGAATCTGCTGGGGATGCGCGCCAAGCTTTCCGACTCCGACTTTCAGGAGCTGACGAAGCTGCAGCAGGACCGGCGCGAGAAGGGCGCCGAGGTCACATCGTCCATTGGCAGCAATGACGATATTTTCAAGGAAGCCCTGCGCAATGCCGGTATTGATCCCAATGCAAAGGCCGGGAAGTCCGACGCAAAGTCGGTGGCCGCTGCCCGCCGGTACGTCGACACGCAGATCCGCGCCCTGGAGCAGGACCAAGGCAAGAAGGCCACCCCCGACCAGGTGCAAAAGGTCGTAGACCGGGCATTCATCCAGGGTGATGTGCCTGGCTCCGGCTTCATGGGGATGTTCTCGTCCAAGAAGCGAGCCTTCGAACGTGAGCCCGGCGATCAGGTGATTGTTCGGGACATCAAGCAAATTCCAGCAGATGAACACCAGCAGATCGTCGAAGCGCTCAAGCGCCATGGTCGCGTGCCGAATGACGCCGACATTCTGAAACTGTTCAATGAGGCCAATCAATGAATCGCTACGACGAAATTCTCACCAGCACCGGTGAGCAGGCCGCCGCCGAACCCAACAAATACGACGCAGTGATTCAGCGCCAGCGTGACCTGCCGAACCCGCGCAACACCTTGAGCTATGTCGCTGACACCAACCCCGACGAGCAGGCGAACATCCAGCGCCTGGCCGAACTGACCGGGCTGGCGCCGGAAATGGTCTCGCGCAACCGGCCGGAGATTGAGCGCAAGGCGAAGCTCGACGCCGTGGACTACGACGCGCTATTGAGCCGTGCGCCGGTCACCAACCAGTTTTTGACTGACCCGAATAACGCAGGCGTGGCCCATGACGATATCGACGGTCTGTCGAACGTTGAGGGGGCTTTCGACAGCTTCGTGAAAGAGTCGGGTCAGCAGCACTCCACCGGCACCTTGGATGCGCTTTCCCGTGGCGTCGGCCAGCTTGGATTGATCGGTGAGGCCGGGGCCAACCTGCTTGACCGGTCGCTTTCCTCGGTCGGCGGCTTCTTCGTCAACATGCTGGCCCCGCAAAGCGCCCTCGATCGCAACGGTACGGATGAGCCGAACTACACCGGGCGAACCGAAAACAACGTCGTCAGCGCTGTTGAGGGCTACATGGCCATGCCTCGGGACCAGCGCATTGCCTTCGCTGGCCAGGTGTTTGATCAGGCGCGCTCTGGCGGTGCTGGCTTTGGTAGTGCGGCGGCGGACACCGGTATGTATGCACTGCGCAACCCTGGGCTGATCGGTAGCGCGCTGACTGAGGCATTGCCAAGCCTGGTGGCCGGCGGTGGGCTGGGTGGGCTTGCGGCTCAACCGGCGAAGAACTTTGCTGTCAGCCGTTTGGCCAGCACCTTCGCCCAGCGTGCCGCAGAGAAGGCGATTGTGGTGGGTGGCGTGAACTTCGGCGCCGGCGTTGCTGGTGGTGCTGGTGAAAACCTGGCCGAAGGCTTCAAGAAAACCGGCGATATCGACCAGTCCTACGCCTACAGCCTCAAGCGCACGTTGGCCGAAGCCTCTGTAAACGCCCTGGGCGGGATGCTACCCATCCCATTTGCTGGGCGCGGCATTGGCGGGAAACTGGGCAATGTCGCCGCCGAAGGTGCGGCACAGGCCGCAGGTGGTGCTGGTGGTGCAGCAGCAGGCGCCGCCGCCGTGGGCGAAGAGGCGAGCGGGGGAGAGATGTTCCTGAATGCCGCCCTGGGCCTGGCGACCGCGCCGGTTGACGTGGCGATTGCCGGCGCCAGCTCTGGCCGGCGGTACTGGCAGATCGAACAAGACCTGGCCGCAGTACAGCGCCTGGGCGATATGGCGAAAAGCTCCAAGATGTTCCAGCGTTCGCCACAGCGCGCCGAGGCATTGATTGCGCGATTGAAGGAACAGGCCGGTGGAAACGTTGAAAACATCTTGGTTCCGGCTGAACAGTTCCAACGTTACTTTCAGGAAAACAACCTTGACCCTGAGCAGTTCGCCACGGCGGCCACGGGCAACGCTGGCGCCCTTGGTGAGGCCTTGACGCTGGGCGGTGACATCTCGATCCCGCTGGAAAAATGGGCATCTGTTATCGCGAAGGATGGTCACCACCGGGGGCTGGAGCAGGACATGCGCGCCACCCCTGACGCAATGACCCTGCGCGAGCTGGCCGAATTCCAGCAGCGTGTGCCGGAAGAGTTGGACCGCCTGCGCGACCGCGTTGAACAGGACACCGTTGCAGCCTCAGACCGTCGAGTATTCGAGGACGTGCGCGGGCAGTTGCTGGGCATTGGCCGAGAAGCACAGACCGCCGACCGCGAGGCCTCGCTGTATCAATCGGCGTTCCGGTCCCTGGGCGAGCGTTCCGGCATTGATCCCTACGACCTGTTCAATCAGTACCAGCTTCGCGTTGGCCGGGACATTCCCGAAGTGCTGCGTAGTCCGGCAAGCGCTGATCAGTTGGATTTGATGCTTGACCGGCTGCGAACTGGTGACATACCGGATGACGCCACAGTCAACGGCCCGTCGCTGATCGACTTTATCCGCGAGCGCGGCGGGATCAACGACGAAGGCGGCGAGCTGGCGGCCCGTGACGCCGACGTGGGGCGCCGTGGTGCTAACCGGATAGCCAGGAAGGGCGGTCGCAGTCTCGACGATATGGCGACTCAGGCCGCAGAGGCCGGCTACTTCGGCAATGTCGCAACTGCCACCCCCGACATGCTGCTGGCATCGCTCGACAAGGAATTGCGTGGCCAGCGCCAGTCAGCGCCAGGTAACGTCAATCAGGAACAGTTCAACACCCGGGCAACCCTGGACGACCTGCAGCGCGCTATTGATCAATCTGGCCTAGACCTGAACGCACTGGATAACGCGGCCGTGCGCAAGGCATTGCTGGGTGATGACGCCGTTCGGTTTGATCAGGCCGAAGACGGTGCCCGTGGGTTTATCCAGTTCGGCGCCGACCGCAAGTTCAATATCAAGCTGACCGACAAGGCCAACCTGTCCACGTTCCTGCATGAAACCGGGCACTTTTACCTGGAAGTGATGGGTGATCTGGCAGCACGCGCCGACGTGCCGGACCAGGTAAAGCAGGATTACCAGACGGTCCTTGATTGGTTCGGTGTGAAAGATCGCTCAGGCGTTAAGGTCGATCAGCACGAACAGTTTGCCCGTGGGTTTGAGGCATATCTGCGCGAAGGCAAGGCGCCCAGTGCTGCATTGCAGTCGGCCTTTTCCCGGTTCAAGGCTTGGTTGACCCAAATCTACCGGGATGCGAGCCGCCTTAACGTTCAGCTTAATGACGACGTGCGCCGGGTGTTCGACCGCCTGTTGGCCACCGATGACGAAATCGCCGTAGCCCAGGCACCGTACCGCAGCCTGTTCACTGACGCACAGACGGCCGGCATGTCACCCGCTGAGTTCGACGCGTACCGCGCCACCGCCGACAAGGCTGGCCAGGCCGCCGAGGAACGACTTACCGCCGAAGCGCTGCATGAGCTGACTCGCGAGCAGCAGAAGTGGTGGAAGGAAGCCCGTGGCGTTATGCAGGAAGCGGTGACCAAGGAAGTCGATGCTCAACCCGTTTACCGCGTACAGGATCTGTTGCGCAAAGGTCTGCAGACAGATGGCACCGCGGGCGAGCCGGTCAAGCTATCCCGTGGCCCGCTGGTGGAGCGTTATGGCAAGCCGGTTGTGTCCCGCCTGCGCGGCATGACCAGCGATGATGGGATTCATCCCGATATCGTGGCCGAGCAGTTCGGATACACCTCTGGCGATGAAATGGTTCAGGCCCTGGTGGGCGCCCGTGGGCGCAAAGAACTGATCCAGGCTGAAACCGACGCCAGGATGCGTGCCGAGTATGGCGACATGCTCAACGACGGCTCACTGGCTGACCGCGCTATTGATGCGGTGCACAACGATGACCGGGCCCAGGTTGTGCGGGAAGAGCTGCGCGCCATTGACCGCCTGCGCCGCCAGGTGGAGAAAGTCCAACGGGCACAGGATGGCAACTCCCGCGCCTTGCGCGAAGACGCCTACAGCGCCATTCCATCCCTGAAAGATATACGCGCCGTGTCCAAGCAGGTGATCGCTGACAAGGTGGTGCGCGATATCCAGCCACACCTGTACTTGAACGCCGAACGCAAAGCCAACCGTGATGCCTTCAACTTCGCCACCAACAACCGCTGGCAGGAAGCCGCCGAGGCCAAGCAGCGCGAGCTGTTGAACCACTATCTGTACCGGGAAGCGACTGCCGCCCGCAAGGAAGAGGAAAAGATTTACACCTTCATGCGCCGCTTCGAAAAGCCTTCGACGCGTGAACGCATCGGCAAGGCCGGCGCCAGCTACCTGGAGCAGATCGAGGGCCTGCTTGATCAGTACGAATTCCGCAAGGTCAGCGGCCCGCAGGTAGAGCGCCGTCGTAGCCTGGCTCAGTTCGTCAGCGAGCAAGAAGCCGCCGGCAACGTCGTGACCGTTCCACAGCACTTGATCGAACAGAGCGCCCGCGTCAACTACCGGGACCTGACCTTTGAAGAGCTCAACGGCGTGCGCGATGCCGTGGTGAACATCGAACACCTGGCCAAGCTGAAAAACAAACTGCTGAACAGCAAGTATAAGCGCGATTATGAGCAGGCCCGTAGCGACCTGATCCGCTCCCTCAATGACAACGTGCCTGTCGATGCGCGAAAGGTCGCAACCTCCGAAAGTAGCGAGACCACCGCCGACAAGGCTTTTGGGGCCCTGGCCGGTCTCGATGCTTCGCTGACCCGCATGGAAAACGTGATCAATCGCCTGGATGGTAAGAACACCAGCGGCCCCTGGCATGAACTGGTGTGGAACCCATTGGCCGAAGCCCAGGCCAACGAGCGCACACTGTTCAAAAATGGCATTCGCTCCATTGTTGAGCGCTTCGCGGGCATGGATTCCAAGCGCCTGGCCGACCGCTTCTATATTGCCAGTGCCGGGAAGTCGTTCAACCGCCGCGAAATCCTGATGCACGCGCTGAACACTGGTAACGAGTCGAACCGCACCAAACTGCTCAAGGGCAACAAGCTGAATGACGCGGCGCTGGCTGACATGCTGGGTCGCCTGGACAAACAGGATTGGGACCTGGTGCAGTCGGTGTGGGATTCCTTTGACAATCTCTGGCCTGACATCGCAGCCATGTACAAGCGCCTTTCAGGCGTGGCGCCGCCGCGTATCGAGCCCAAGCCAGTCAGCACCGCGTTTGGTGAGTACCGTGGCGGTTACTTCCCCATCATGTACGACCGCAAGCGGGCAGGTGCGCCGCCGGCAGCGGTGGGCGGCGAGCTGTTCAACGAGGGTTTCGAGGGCGCACTGCCGTCCAACGGGTTCACCAACCAGCGAAACGACAACGCCAGCGGCCCGCTGCTGCTCGACTTGAGCGCCATCCCCCAGCGCCTGGCCCAGCACGTCCACGACCTGACGCACCGCGAGGCATTGCAGGACGCTCACCGCCTGACCAAAGACCCGCAGATAAGGGCGGTGCTGATCGACAAGCTGGGGCCGCGTGGCGCTGATTCGTTCTTGCCCTGGTTGAAGGCGATAGCCAATGACCGCAACCCGCCAGAGACCGGTAACTTCAACCGGTTCCTCGACGCGGCCAGAACGAATACGTCCATAGTGGGCCTGGGCCTTTCCAGCACCACGCTGCTGGCCCAGGTAGGCGGCTTGATTCCGGGGCTGCTGTACGTGAAGCCCCAGCTTCTTGCAAAAAGCCTGCTTGATGGCATCCGGTCACCTGTCGAAACGTACCGGATGATCACCGACGCATCCCCGGCAATGCGCCTGCGCTGGGATACCGAGGACGGCCGACTGGCTTCTAGCATGGCCGACCTGATCGGCAAGAACGCCTTTTTCCGCAAGCGTGACGACCTGGTGCGGTTCTCGTTCAACCTGCTGGGATACCTGGACCGTGGGATTTCCGGAGCGATCTGGATGGCCAGCTACCGCGAAGGGCTGGCGGCTGGCAAGGATGCAGCGGCGGCGGCGCTCGATGGAGACAAGGCTGTGCGCCTTTCGCAGGGTGGTACCGGGGCAATGGATATCGCGGCTATCCAGCGCAAGGACCAGGGCGCCGCCATGCGCTTGCTGACGATGTTCTACACGCCGTTCAGCGCCTACTACAACCAGAACCGAGACCTGGCCTTTGAGGCCAAGCAGGGTTCGCGCACGGTGGCCAGCGCCGCCGCTGCCATGCTGGCCGTGGCGTTCTTCCAGGGTGTGGTGGGTGATCTGCTCACCGGCAAAGGCCCCGACGAAGACGAAAACACCGCCGCCTGGATGGCAAAAAGCACACTCGGGTTTGGCGTGTCCGGTTTCCCCGTGATTCGCGACACCCTCGGGGCCGCGCTCAGTGGTCACGCGGGCTCCCTATCTCCAGCCTGGCAGGCGATCAACGCCGGCCGCCAGGCTGCCGGGGCTGTTACCGGTCTGGCAACAGGTGACAAGGAAGCGGGGGCCGCTGCTAAGTCGATTGTGACCGCTGGCGGTTACCTGCTGGGCGTACCTACCAAGCCACTCACCCGCCAGGGCTCATACCTCTACAACGTCGCCGTGGGCGAAGAAACGCCAGAAGACGCGGCCGAGTTCATCAAGGCCCTGTTGCACGGCGCCCCGAAAAAATAACAACGCGATACCCCACCGAATCCCGCCATTGAGCGGGATTTTTTTTGCCCTCAGGAAAGGAGTCACAACCGTGACCGTAAGCACAGTCGAGAGCGTTGCCGAGTTTGATACCAACGGGGTTACTACCAATTTCCCTTTCTACTTCAAGTTTCTCGCGAACGAAGATTTGGTCGTAACGTACGTTGACCCCAATGGTGTCAGCGCCGTTTTGACCTTCGGAACCGATTACACAGTAAACGGCGCGGGCAAGGACGAGGGGAGCATTGCCACCACCAGAACCTTGCCGGGGCCGGGGCAACTGGCGGTTTCCAGGGAAATGCAGGCATACCAGCCCACCAGCCTGCGCAATCAGGGGAAGTTCCTGGCGGAAACGCATGAGGATGTGTTTGACCGGTTGACCATGCTGATTCAGCAGACCGACACAATCTTCAAGCGGGCGCTGACCCGGCCTTTCGGGCGTGACTATTTCTATGCGGAAAACCGCCGCATCAAGAGCCTTCTAGATCCTGTTGACGCTCAGGACGCCGCAACCCGTTCTTGGGTAATTGCCGAGGTTGGGCGGGCGCTGGGGGAGGGCGGCGGCCCAGGCAACACTGCTCAAGGCGTGTCCTATGTCACGGGCGACGGGCAACTGACAAACCTGCAGAACGGCACAATCCGCCAGTTCAGCTCTGTGAA
The DNA here is from genome assembly GCF_016405455.1 of Pseudomonas sp. MF7453. Lineage (NCBI taxonomy): Bacteria > Pseudomonadati > Pseudomonadota > Gammaproteobacteria > Pseudomonadales > Pseudomonadaceae > Pseudomonas > Pseudomonas sp. MF7453. The sequence continues at coordinate 54,691 of NZ_JAEKCN010000020.1, forward strand.
AAGCATCTTCGGCAAGACTGGCGCGAACGGCGGCGAGCAGGCGATTCTCAGCTCGTACCACGCTGGCACCTATATCGGTGGTGGGCATCTGGTGTGGGCGCCGACCGTTCTGAAATCCAAGCACGACGGGTTCCGGGTATTCAGTCCGACTGTGCCCACGGCATCCCTGTCACCGGCGCAAGCCTCGATCATCAGCTACATGAACCGGGCCGGGGAGATTGATGCGTCCGGGTCTGGCTGCTGGCTGCGATTCTTTGATGGTGCTGTTCAAATGGAGTTTGGCGGTGTTAGTGCCGGGTTTGACTGCGGGCTTGTTGCGCAAAAAATAATGGATAGCTGTCTGCTTGAAGGGCTTTCGATTAAGTGCACAGTGCCGCTTACCACGAGCACAACGATCAGGATGCCGACCTACCGCACCACGCCTGCTGTGCAACTCGACTTCAACCGGGAAAACCTGCATATCCAGCACCTTATTTGTACTATGACTTCTGGCGTAGCGGTTTCGGCAGAAGGATCTTGCACGAACTTCTCGGCGGGCTGGATACAGGGCCCCGGATACGCGGGAGTGCCGCTGGCTGGGCTGAAAATCGGTGGTATGGGCGGGGCCCAATTCAGCATTGAGCGGATTGGCGGCTTTCAGAATGGTATCGAGTTCAATCAGTCGTATTCAAATGCCGTGAGCCTTGGATGGGTTGACGACTGCATCCGCGGCATCGCGATCATCAACAGCAACGCGAATAGGATTTTGAGTGGCCACATAGGAGGTAGGTACTCTACTGGCGTGGCGCCTATTGGCCCAATAGATCCGACGACTTGCGAGATCGGAATCAGCATCGACGCGAATAGTGCACACAACATCATTAACGCGACAGTCGAGTATTGCCGCCGTTCGAATTCCTCGATCGGCATCCAAGACAATGGCAGCTCTACCCGGTTTGAGGGGTATATCGAGACCTGCCGCGCATATAACATCTATGCTAGCGGCAAGAACGGAACGTTCACCGTTCTCGCGGGCGGCACAACCATTCGCTCAGATACAGCTAGCTATTTCGCCGGCGATACTAACCATATACACCTTGCGTCACAGATTGATTATTACAATCAGGTTCCTGACGGAGCAAATAGCAGCCTCACGTTCCAGACACCACAAGGCATGGAAACATCAGGAACAGGTAGGATCACTGGGCCGAATGGATTTGAGACGATTACAAGGAATCTTCAGCCTCCTATCAATCGAATTGTGAACAGCTGTGACTTAACAGCTGGCACCTGGTTTACCGCGGCAACTGGTGCGGCCAGTTGGTCCGGAGTTGCGTCAGTGTCAACAACCTCGATGCTGGACGCGGGCTATCTCTCGTCTACGAAAATGGTTTTCCCTGCGCTCCCAGGTGATGACGCCATCTACGTTAAGTCCATTGCACCTATTGGAATGCTTTCCGGTCTAGTCAGCTTTGGATGCTTCGTGCTGTGTGAGTCTGGCGACGTGGAGATCATGATCCGCGCCGTCAAAAGTGACGGAACAATTCATCACATGCAGCTTTACAGGGCGCGGGCAGGCACAAACTTCCAACGGGTATGCGCAGAACTCACAAATTCAACCGGTAGCGACTTCTCAACTACCTATCAGATTTCGTTTAGAAGTGCGGAGGGAGGCATTATCTATGTGACCAACTGCTTTTTCTTGAACAGAGTCGGCGTGAAGTTCCCGCCCGTGAACAGTGGCGGCGCCATCCGCCAGTCCTTGCCCGGCGAGGACGTTCATGGCCGCGCATTTCAAAACGGTGTTGTGATCAATGGCGACGTGACAGAGGGCTACTCCCCAGATATCACTGGTCCAGTCACCCATGACAGCACAACAAACGATTATGCAACCTGGATGCTTAGCGCGGGCACCTACAACGTCACAATCGGCACTGGCCGCGACGGGCAGATTCTCCACTACAAGCGTGATGGATCAGCAGCAACGGTCAACTTGATTTTGTCGGGAACGACAATTGACGGCTCGGCCGCAGCGATCCCAATGAATACGCCCTGGATTTCCAGGAGGCTCAAATACCACCTGTCCAAGGGTTGGATGACAGTTTAGGGGGAAGAACAAAAAGCCCCTTCACGGGGCTTTTTCGTATTTCAGTTTGATTTTTTAGCGGTTCGTTCGCGCTTGCGGGAATTGGCTTGGTGTGATAAGCGCGTAATTCGCAATGGTTGCGAACCGCCATGCCCAGACAGTACCATGCTCACCTGTTTATACCGATTCGCTAAAATATCCTCGTTTTGCGAAATATTATTAGCATCTGATTTTAACGATAAAGTTCAAGCCGGAACTATAGTGAAATGAATTCTAAGCTGTCGATGCACAGGGATGTTAAAGATTCTGAAAGTGCAGGAGTTGATAAACTTCACAAGCATTTAAAATATCGTCCAGATATAGATGGGCTTAGAGCTTTTGCTATTATTACTGTTGTTCTATTTCACGCCTTTCCATCATTTGTACCTGGTGGCTTTATAGGTGTTGATATATTTTTTGTTATATCTGGTTACTTAATATCAAGTATCATTTTTAAAGAATTGAACGCAGGTAGCTTTAGTTTTTCTGGTTTTTACCAGAGGCGTATTAAAAGGATTTTTCCAGCTCTGGTTCTGGTTCTTGCCGCCTGCTATATTTTTGGCTGGTTCGCGCTTATGGCGTCAGAGTTTAAGATGCTAGGCAAGCACATGATTTCCAGTATTGGCTTTGTTCAAAACATAGTTCTATACAAAGAGTCTGGATATTTTGATACGGCGTCAGAGCTTAAACCGCTTCTTCATCTGTGGTCGCTCGGTGTTGAAGAGCAGTTTTATTTTCTGTTTCCTCTGATCGCATGGGCTATGTGGCGCTACAGGAAATGGGCTTTCCCGTTTCTGATCATTGCGGCCGTGGTGTCGTTCGGTGCAGATGTACACAAACTGAAGGCAGATCCATCGGCAGCATTCTATCTTCCGCAGTACCGGTTCTGGGAGATTTTGGTCGGTAGTCTGCTCGCCTACGCAGCAGTGTTTCACCCCGCCGCGATTGCTTGCAGCCGTACCGGTACGACGGCACGGAAGACAGCGTTCAATGCGATCTCATTATTAGGAGTTTTGCTGCTGATCGCCTCGGTAGCAATTATCGATAAAAGCAAATCCTTCCCTGGTGCTTGGGCCTTAATGCCGGTAATGGGCTCGGCTCTGCTCATACTTTCCGGGCCGAACACCTGGTTAAATGACCGGGTATTGGCGAGTCGTGTATTTGTCGGCATTGGATTGATAAGTTATCCGCTGTACCTTTGGCACTGGCCTGTTATCACGTTCATGAGGATCGTTGGGGCAGACGAACTGAGCGTTTGGAAGGGCGTAATTGCAATCACTGCAAGTTTCTTGCTTGCATTTGTGACATATAAATTTATTGAGCTGCCATTCAGGGCTGCCAAGTTGAAGCTCTCTAAAACTGGAGTTCTGGTTTTCCTGGGCTGTATTGTGGCTATATCAGGCACTCTGTCATTTTATAAGGATGGGTTGCCGGGCCGGGCGGCAGTCGTGGATCGCGAAGAATATGCGCAGTATTTTAATAATTACGCACCTAGTTGGAATTACTTCAAGACTCACAATACATCCGAGACCTACCGCTATGATTGCGACTTCTATGATATGGATAGTCATCTTTCTGGTAATGCGACGAACGAGCCAAAAGCACAGATTGCCCCTTCCTGCTATACCCCTACTTCAAAATCCGTGGTCATGGTTTGGGGCGATTCGCACGCCCAGCAGCTGCTATATGGGCTAAAACAGGATCTTCCGAGCGATGTTTCTCTGATACAGGTTGCCAGCTCCGGCTGTGTAGCGAACATACCCAACCCGCAGGCGCCAGATAAAAAGTATTGTGATCGCTCAAACACGGTTGCACTTGAAGTGATTCATAAGGTTGCGCCGCAGATCCTTGTTATTGCGCAGATCGGTGGACATGACATGTTCAACAATCTCGCCGCGCTGGTTGAGAGGGCGAAGGGATATGGTGTTAAGCATGTGATTGTGGTCGGGCCGGTCCCAAGGTACAACACAGCATTGCACCAAATGGTTATTAGGAAATACTGGTTTAATACGCCGAAGCGGGTTAATGAAAACTTCGCCGGTGATATTTTTCCAACCGATACATGGCTGAAAAAAAGAGCCAGCACTGCGGGCTTTGAGTACGTCTCGGCTCTGGATGCCTTTTGTAACTCGGAAGGCTGTATGACTTACGTTGGAGATGACCGCAAGACTGGGCTTGTGACCTTTGACGTCGGACACTTGACGTCAAAGGCCTCTGAGTTTTTTGCAAGGACGGCCCTGGTTCCGGTAATTGTGAAGGACCTTGCTACGCAATAGCTTGGTATGTAACTGACTGGGCCAGCCTTTGAGCTGGCCTTTCTTTATCCGGCGTTAACCTTTCTTTTGAATTCTACGCGCTGCTCGTCGGTCATGCCGTCCCGCAATGCATCCAGATAATCGGCGTACCACTGCACCATCTTTTTCCGTTGTGGCAGGTAGATCGCCTTGTCATACACCCCCTTGAGCCCCGCCTTTTTATGAGCCAGGTGCATGTCACGCCAGTTCTCATCCCAACCAAATTCAGAGAGCAGGGTTTCACAGGTGTGGCGACTGCCATGACCTGTCATCCGGCCCTTATAGCCAATCAGCGCAAAGCACTTGTTGATTGAGGCATCTGATATCACTGGCACCTTTTCGCCGCTTGAGGGGAAAAGGTAACGCGAGCGGCCAGTAAGCCGATGTAGATCCCTGATCAGCTCCACGGCCTGGGTGGGTAGCGGCACGATGTGGTCACGCCGCATTTTCATCTTCGCGCCTGGTACCGCCCACAGGCCAGCATCAAGATCAACCTCGGTCCATTCTGCCCAGCGTGTCATGCCCGGTCTTGAAGCGGTCAGAAGAGTCAGCCATGCAGCCGTGCGCACAATCGTCCCGCTTCTAGATTCACCCATCGCCCGCAAAAACTCCGGCAGTTCCGACTCAAGAAGGTGCGGGTATTGCGATTCTTCTGGCGCCTTTTCGGCAATGTCGATCAAGTTGCTGGCTGGGTTGTTCTCAGTCATGCCCTTGCCGATCGCCAGGCCAAATATTTGGTTTACCCAAACGCGGACCTTCTCGGCAGTATTGTGGGCGCCGCGGGCCTCTATACTCGCCTGAAGATTTGCACAGTCTGCGCGGGTAATCTTGCTCAATGGTTTCTTGCCCAGAGCGGGGAGTATGTCGTTTTTTAATGCGCCATTGATCCCGGCCAGGGTCTTTTCGGCGCGGCCATCCTTGATCTTTTTGTCAAGCCAGAGGTCGGCGGCCGCCTTGAACGTATTGGCCTCTGCCGCGTCCTTGGAGGCCTTCAGGTTGGCCTTGTGGGTTATCGGGTCTACGCCCTCGGAGTTTAGCCGCTGCGCTTGCAGTGCCTTTTCCCTGGCATTTTTTGCGGTCACGTCAGGGTAAGACCCCAGGCCGTGCCACCCCCACTTTCCGTTCGGCTTCTTGAACCTAAGCTCCCACCGCTTCCGGCCGGTGCTGCTGACTACGAAATAAAGTCGGTCGATACCGTAGTTCTCACGGTACTCTTTTGCCTCAGGCTCTAAGGACGCGAGGACCGTATCTGCTAGCGGTCTACGCTTTATCTCGGATCGTTTCATGAGGATTTCTTGTATGGTTTGGTTCGATGTTTTGATCACCATACATGCAGCCATACACGGAATCAAGGGTAAGCGGGGATAGTAGGGTGTAGCTTGGTGCATTAGGGATAGGTGAAACGCAGGCGGTGCGGGGGGTTTACATGAATAGGGGAAGTGCGGGGTAATGGGGGATTTAATAGGTGGAGCGGGTAGAGGGAATCGAACCCTCAACTAAAGCTTGGGAAGCTTTCGTTTTACCACTAAACTATACCCGCTCAGAGCGGCTGACTTTGTACCAGATGTTCGCCGCAATTTGAAGTTTTTCTTTGAAAAATGTGTGGGTTGCGTGTGGCGAGTGCGCTTGTTCGCCATCGCCAGTCTCCCTTTCAAATGGCAGCGGCATGCTGCGTCTGCCCCTGGTGATATCGCAACCGGCTCACCTGTCGCTCTGATTTCAGGAAGCCCACCACGGCCTCACGGCTATCCCGGCACGCCGCTTTGTGCTCCATATCCAGAAAGTGCCCTGTGGCCTGGATGGTGCTGAAGCTGCTCTTGGCCACATGCTGACCAAACAGTTTGGCATCCTCGGCGCTGGTGTACTCATCCCATTCGCCGTTCAAAAACAGCACTGGAATATCGATCTGCCTGGCCGCTCTCAAGTAGCACAGCCGGTCGCTGTTGAGCACGTGGCTGATGTGAAAGTGCATCTGCCCGTATTCGTGCTCGGCCAGGTTGCTGACGTGGCGGTAGTTGAAGCGCTTGAACAGCGACGGCAGATGCTTGCCGATGGTGCTGTTGACCAGGTGGCCGACACGGTCGCGGTCGAGGTTGCCGAGGTAATCGACACCGCGCTCAAGGTAATCGCGCATGGGGGCATTGATCACTGGCGAGAAGGAGCTGATCACGGCTTTTTCCACACGTCGAGGCCGGTGTGCAAGCGCGACCAAAGTGGCGGCACCGCCCCATGAAAAGGACAGTACGTGTTCAGCGGCGAAGTGGTCGAGCAGTTCCAGCAGGATCTGGCCCTCAACTTCCTTTGTCAGCATTTGCTCATGGCGGTTATGGATTTTGGAACGGCCGGCGTAAGGCTGGTCGTACAAAACCACATTGAATTGCGGGTACAGGCTTTTCACGGTTTGAGCGAAGGACGCCGTGGTCGCCATGGAGCCGTTGACCAGGACGATGGTCTTTTCAGCCGCGTCCGCGCGATAGAACTCCGTGTACACCCGATACTGACCCTGTATATCCAGCACAGCGATTTCTGGCCTCATGTCGTAAGACTCCTGGCAAGCGGGTAGTGCGCGCAGATCACTCTGCACGAGCTTTGTGACAGGTAGGCATACGCCTTGAAATGAGGGCCCATGTCGGTCCGATGACGGCTGGCCGGCGGGTGTTGTTATGAGGGGCGGTTTGCCGGGAAGGCCCGTAGGTCGAGCACGGGCGAGGCAAGGTGTTTCTTGGAGGTTATAGGGCGATTCATCAGTCATGATGTGGCGCAAGCCCTGAGTCAAGCAGCACAACTGCCAGGCTGCAAGTTCAAAGGCCGGTTTTTTGCGATCGCAGGCCGAACGGTGGTCAGACCTGCCGTATTTCGTCGTCGGTCAGTGGTCGGTATTGGCCCGGCGCAAGGGATGTGTCCAGCACCAGGGGGCCCATCCGCTCGCGATGCAGGCCGATCACCTTATTGTTGAAATGACCGAACATCCGCTTCACTTGGTGATAGCGGCCTTCGATGATGCTCAAGCGCGCCGTCCGTGGGCCCAGCAACTCAAGTTCAGCAGGCTGGGTGGTGAGATCTTCGAAGGCGAAATACACACCTTCGGCAAAAGTTGCTGCGTACTGCTCGCCGATCTCTTGCTCGGTTTCCACGCGGTAAACCTTGGGCAACTTGGTCTGTGGTTGGGTCAGGCGCCGCGACCATTGGCCATCGTTGGTAATCAGCATCAGGCCGGTGGTATTGAAATCCAGACGACCGGCGATGTGCAGCTCGGCCTTGTCCGGCACATCCAGCAGGTCCAGAACGGTGGGATGTTGCGGGTCCGCGGTGGCACTCACGCAGCCCTGGGGTTTGTGCAGCATGAAATAACGCGCCGGTTTGCCTGCCTGCAGTACTTCTCCGTCAACGCAGACATGGCTGAATTCGCGCACTGGATGGTGGGGGTCGCTGATTTCTACACCGTCGACGGTCACTCGACGCCCCGCCAGCAGCAGGCGCACTTGCTGGCGATTGAACTGCGCCAGGTTGCTGAGGAAACGATCAACGCGCATTGCGGTTACGTAACTCTTCGTCTGCCTGAGCACAGCGCGGGCACAGGCAGGCTTTATTGCGCAGTTCATCGGGCAAGGCTTCAAGCAACGCCGGATCGATGGTCACGCTGTAGCACCAGCATGGCTGGTCAGCGGTGCGCGGATCGGCCAGAACGCAGTTGTTGCGAGCACCGCAGGCAGGGCAAAGGGAGGGTGTGGTCATCGGTCGGTTCAGGCAGAAATCGGGCAGGGGCGCACAAGTGCTTGCACGATACAGCGCCGCTCAGCCCTGTTCCATCACCACGTTCTGAAGACCGGCATTCACTTCGTCTGAAACAGATGTTTCTACTTATGTCGTCGGCGCACCAGATTCGGTTTTTGATGTCAGATATTTCGTCATTCAGTGAAGGCTGAATGCCGCTCTCCAGCGTCGCTGGAGCAGCTCTTCCGCGGTCCAGGAGGCCGCCATGTATAGACGACTGCTGCTTATCGCTTTGCTCGGCCTGACCCTGTCAGCTTGTGTGCCCTATTACGATGGAGGCGCCACCTACTATCGCTCCGAAGTCTATACCGCACCGGCGCCCGCCTATTACTACGGCGGCCCGCGCTACTCTCCCTATGGACGCAGCTATTACACCCCTGCGCCTCGCTACTATGCACCACAACCTCGCTATTACTCGGCGCCGCGCTATTACCAGCCGGCACCGCGTTATTACCCAAGAGCGGGTTACCGGCCTTATTCCAATCAGGGCTGGGGTAATCGCTGGGGCAACGGCGGGCATGGGCGGGGTGCCGATCACGGCGGGGGCCGCGGCGGTCATCGTTAAATATTTTGAAAAACAAGCGGCGCATCAAGCGCCGTTTTTTATAGGTACCGTATGTCCGTACTGTCAGATTTAACAGCTATCTTTGAGGCGATAGCTGTATTTCACTAGCGAAAAGCCCCTGAGCTTTACGTGGTGAAACTGAGCAGATGGAACCCCCTATGTTCAAACTATCGATTTGCGTGTTCCTGCTGATGACCGGCGTCATTGCATCGGCCAGAGCGGAGCAAGGCTGTGCTTACCCGGCACAGGTTTCGTATGTCGACGGCCATTATCGCGTCGAGAGCAACGACCTGCGGTGGCAAAGCCCGAAGGTCAAGTATCGGGGCCTTGTCGAAGGCTTCATCGGCGCGGTCTTTATACCGGGTGAGGACGAGCAGAGGGAAAACGGCTACATGGACAAATGCATCTATCGCACCGCTTGGGGCGGCGTTGTAGCGCTGAGGCCCTACAAGGGCAGCAAGATTATCAACATGTCATTGACCAGTACCCTCTACTGGGAGCTGCGGGCCGGTGCGTTCAAACTGCCGGAATATACCTGCACGGACAGCCAGCCGGACAACTGCGCTTTCAACATCAACGACAAGAGCACCGACCTGTCAGTAGTCAGATAAATCTGCCAGAGGATGCCTACCTTCCCACGCCTTGTTAAAGTGCGCATGCACCACCGCTTCCGGAAGGGTATTGATATCCGGCCAATGCCAATGAGGTGTCTGGTCCTTGTCGATCAGGCGCGCTCGAACACCCTCCGCGAACTCCGGATGGCGGCAGCAATTGAGGCTCATGGTGTACTCCATCTGAAACACCTGGGCCAGGGATAGATGCCGGGCACGCTGGATCTGCTCCCACACCAGGTGGGCCGTCAGTGGGCAACCTTCGCTGAGGGTTTTACCTGCGCGGGCCAATAGCGGGTCGCTGTGATCACGCAACAGGCTCAACGCACGCCAGGCACACCGTATATCACCCACATCCAGGCATTCATCGATCAGCCCACGGCGCGGCAACCATTGCGCTTCGGGTTGTTGGCCGACCGCCTCCTGGGCAAGAGCCTTGAGCAAACTGTTGAGCTGCATTGCGGCCTGTTCCTGCCAGTTCAATTGCAGCAGGCCGTCAAGCAGCTCGTCTTGCTGGTCATCACGCAGCAAGCGATCAGCCAGGCCCAGGTCCAAGGCATCGCGGCCGTTGACATGGGCGCCGGTAAGGCCCAGGAACAAACCGAGCTTGCCCGGCAGGCGTGACAGAAACCAACTGGCACCTACATCCGGGTACAACCCAATGCTGATCTCGGGCATGGCCAGGCGACTGCTCGGCGTGACGATGCGTACCGAGGCACTTTGCAACAGCCCCATGCCGCCGCCCAATACATAGCCGTGGCCCCAACAAATCAGCGGTTTGGGGTAGGTATGCAAGTGGTAGTCGAGACGATACTCGGCAGCGAAAAACTGCGCGGCCAGGGCCGGAACTTCGCCGGGTTGTTCACGGCATTCCTGAGCCAGACTGCGCACTTCACCCCCGGCGCAAAAGGCTTTTGGCCCGTTGCCCCGCAACAGCACACAGGCAATTTGCGCGTCTTTGGCCCAGGCATCCAGGCGTTCTGCCAAGGCCAGGATCATGGGCAGGGAGAGGGCGTTGAGGCTCTTTGGCGCGTCCAGGCTGGCGATGCCTATGCGCGCACCGCCGTTGCCGGCCAGTTCTTCGAAGTGCAGGTTCATTGTGACCTCAATCGAGCAGGTGAAGGATGAGTATGATCCCTTCGTGGGAAAGTGCCGGTGGTGTGTCAGATCAATTGACAAGCGGGGTCGGCTTTCCTAGGGTTCGCCTCATTCTTTTTTACAAGACAATTCAACTATGACCGATGGCGACCGTATCAAACTCGAACCCAGCTGGAAACACGCCCTGCGCGATGAGTTCGAGAAGCCCTACATGGCCCAGTTGCGCGAATTCCTGCGCCAGGAACATGCCGCCGGCAAAGAGATCTACCCGCCCGGCCCGTTGATTTTCAACGCCCTCAACTCCACACCCCTGGACAAGGTCAAAGTCGTGATCCTTGGCCAGGACCCTTACCACGGTCCGGGCCAGGCCCATGGCCTGTGCTTTTCGGTACAACCGGGCGTGCCGGCACCGCCGTCGCTGGTCAATATCTATAAAGAGCTCAAGCGCGACCTGAACATCGACATTCCCAATCACGGCTACCTGCAAAGCTGGGCCGATCAGGGCGTGTTGATGCTCAACACCACCATGACCGTGGAGCGTGCCAATGCCAACGCCCATGCGGGCAAGGGCTGGCAGTTCTTTACCGATCGAATTATCGAGGTCGTCAGCGAGCACCAGCCGCACTTGGTGTTTTTGCTGTGGGGCGCCCATGCTCAGGGCAAGCAGAAGCTGATCGACGCCACCAAACATTTGGTATTGACGTCAGTGCACCCGTCGCCGTTGTCGGCGTATCGGGGGTTTATTGGGTGTGGGCATTTCAGCCGGACCAACAAGTTTCTTGAGCAGAATGGCGAAACGCCGATTGAGTGGAGGCTGCCGCCAATCTAAACGCTCTCACATTCAAAATGTGAGAGCGTTTGGATTGTTTACGGCTGGCGGTTCCAGTGCCTGAACAATGGCTCCGCCAAAAACAGCACAAATAGCAGACGCATCACCTGCATCGCCGTCACCAACGGCACCGACAATTGCAGTGTCTCTGCCGTCAGGCTCATCTCGGCAATGCCGCCAGGCATCATGCCCAGCGTCAGTGAGCGCAGGTCCAGGTGCGTCAATGCGCTCAACCCCACCGCCGCCAATGTCGCCAACGCCATGGTCAATGCCGTGCCGATCAAGGTACGGCCCAGGAACACCGGCGCGCTGCGGAAGAACTGCCGATTGAAGTGGCAGCCCAAACCACTGCCGATCAGCCATTGGCCGATCTGGCTGCCGCCGTCGGGCAGGCCAATGTGCAAGTCCCAGGTCACGCTGGCGATGGCACTCACCAGCAATGGCCCGAAGAGCCAGGGATTGGGTTGGCGCAAACGCTGCCAGCCCCAGGCCACCAGTGCACCTATCGGAAACAGCAGGGCCAGCCAGGCCCAGTCCACAGGCGCCGGGTGAAACTGCGGTGCACCGCCACCCAGCAAATACTTGAAGATCGCCGGCACACAGAGCACCACCACCAGCACGCGCAAACTCTGCCCTGCCGCGACCCGGCTAAGCACCGCGCCATTACGGGCGCCGAGGTTGACCATCTCCCCGGAGCCGCCCGGCATACTCGAAAAAAACGCCGTGGCGCGGTCTTCACCGCTGCGGCGCATCAACCACACGCCGACCACGCTCGACAAACTGGTGACCAGAGCACCGAAGAAGATCAGGCCAAAGTGGCTCATCACTTGTTCGATCACCAGCGGCGTGAAGTGCAAGCCAATGCCGATGCCCACCACCCATTGGCCGCATTTGCGCCCGCCGGGGATTTCCGCCAGTTGCCATGGCGTCAGGCACCGCACCAGGATGATCGCCAGCAACGAGCCGACCATATACGGCAAAGGCCAGCCGACCAGGCTGGCCAGGTAACCGCCGGCCAGGCCGACCAGCGGTGTTCCCCACCAATGTTTAAAGGTGACTTCAGACATCGGCTACGGCACGGCGCTGCAAGGAGCGCTTGCGCCAGATACGCAGCAATGGCACGAGCAGCATGATGGCGGTTAGTACCCACACACCGAAGGTGATCGGACTGGACCACAGGATTTCCAGCGCACCATTGGAAATCGACAATGCACGACGCAGGTTCTGCTCCATCAGACCACCGAGGATAAAGCCCAGCAGCAACGGCGACAGTGGGAAGTCCAGCTTGCGCAGGATGTAGCCGAAGATGCCGATGGCGATCATCAGGAACAGATCGAAGGTGGTGGCATGTACGGCGTACACACCAATTGCGGTGATGATGGCGATCACCGGCACCAGCGCCCAGTTCGGCACCGCAAGGATGCGCGTGAAGATGCGGATCATCGGGATGTTGAGGACCACCAGCATGATGTTGGCGATAAACAACGAGGCGATCAGGCCCCAGACGATATCAGGTTGCTGTTGAAACAGCAGCGGACCGGGGGTGATGTTGTACAGCGACAGCGCGCCGATCATCACTGCCGTGGTGCCCGAACCAGGAACGCCGAGCGTCAGCATCGGCACCATGGCGCCGCAGACCGATGCGCCGATCGCGGTTTCCGGAGCCGCCAGGCCGCGCATGTCGCCTTGGCCGAATTTGCCGCTGGCGCCTGCGATACGCTTCTCGGTCATGTAGGCCACAGCCGAGGCCATGGTCGCGCCGGCACCGGGCAAGACGCCGATGATAAAGCCCGACACCCCGCAGCGAAGATTAACGGTGAGTACCGACAAGGCTTCCTTGACGTTGAACATCATGCGCCCGGTAGCTTTCACGGCTTCCTGGCCACGGTGGGTTTTTTCCAGGAGCAACAGGATCTCACTGATCGAGAACAAGCCCAGCACCAGAACCACGAACTGGATGCCGTCGGTCAGGTGAATATTGTCGCCGGTAAAACGGTAAACACCACTGTTGGCGTCGATGCCCACGCACGCAAGGAACAGGCCGATCAGCGCCGACACAAAGGTTTTCAGCGGTTTGTCACCGGCCATGCCGCCCAGGCAGACAATCGCAAATACCATCAACACAAAGTATTCCGCCGGTCCAAAGGCAATCGCCCATTTGGCCAGCAATGGCGCAAACAGCACCATGCCGCAGGTGGCGATAAATGCACCGATGAACGAGCTCCAGGCCGACAACGATAACGCCACACCGGCCATACCTTTACGGGCCATCGGGTAGCCGTCCAGGGTGGTCATCACGGTAGAGGCTTCGCCCGGGATGTTGAGCAGGATCGAACTGATCCGGCCACCGTATTCGCAGCCCAGATATACGGCTGCCAACAGAATCAGCGCTGATTCGGGCGGCAGGCCCAGGGCAAACGCGATGGGAATCAACAGTGCCACGCCGTTGATTGGGCCCAGGCCCGGCAGCAGGCCGACCACGGTGCCGATAAGGGTGCCGCACAGTGCGGTCACCAGGTTGTAGGGGCTCAACGCGACGCCGAAGCCCTGGCCCAAATAGCCAAAAGTATCCATATCAGTTCTCCAGAACGTCGAGCAGACCGAGGGGCAGTGGCACGTCCATGGTTTTATCGAACAGCAGATAAAGACCGATGCTCATCAAGGTGATGATCACTACGCTGGGCAGCCAGCGGCCGCCGTACAGCCGCGCCATCGGAATACCGATCAGCATGCTGCTGAGAATGAAACCCAGGGATTCGAAAGTGGCTGCAAACACCAGCAGCAAGGCCACGCAAATCCCAATTTTGATGAGCGTCGGGCGGTCCAGCGCCGGCTCATCCTCGGTGTGCTTGGTCGGTTGCGGGCGAATCAGCATGTAGATCAACGCCAGCGCCATCAGCCCGATCAGCAGCAGGGGGAAGGCCCGAGGCCCTACCGGTTCGTAGGAAAAGGCCGCCTGATACGGCCAGGCCATCAGCGCCAGGCCGACGCAGGCCAGTAGCATCGCGGCAGCGAAAATGCGTTGTAAGAGCATAGAAAACTCCAAGGCCCCTCTTGTAGGAGGGAGCTTGCTCGCAAAAAACGTCAACGATGACGCCGGCCATCCTGGATGCACACGGTGTACTTGCGTTTTTCGCGAGCAAGCTCGCTCCTACAGGGGCATTACACAAAAGAGGAGGCGATTACTGAATCAGGCCGAACTCTTTGGCCAGCACTTTGTAGTCAGCCACCTGTTTCTTCACGTAGGTGTCCAGCTCCGGGCCGGTCATGGCGAACGGGAACAGCTCGCGCTGGTCACGCAGCTTGGCGAACTCGTCGGAGGCCAGCAGCTTGTCGAAGGCGTCTTTCCACCAGGCATAGTCGGCATCGCTGACTTTTGGCCCCAGGTAGAAACCGCGTACCACAGGCCACACGATGTCGTAGCCTTGCTCCTTGGCGGTGGGGATGTCTTTCATTTCCGGCTCGTCCAGGCGTTTCTCGGAGAACACCGCCAACAGGCGCATGTCACCGCTGAGGATGTGCGGCATGGAGTCGGAGATGTCGGTACTGCCTACCTGGATATGACCACCGAGCAGGGCGGTAGCGATTTCACCGCCGCCTTCCAGGGCTACATAGCGCAGCTCACGCGGGTTGATCCCGGCAGCCTTGGCGATCAGCGCGGTTTGCATCCAGTCCTGGCTGCCGACGGTGCCGCCGGAACCTATCACCACGCTGCCCGGATCTTTCTTCAAGGCTTTTACGAGATCGTCGAGGGTCTTGTAGGGCGAATCACTTTTCACTGCGATGGCACCGTAGCTGGTGCCCACCGCTGCCAGCCAGCGCACAGCGCTCTCATCGAAACGACCGAACTTGCCCTGGGCCAGGTTCAGCAGCGAACCGCTCGACCAGGCGACCAGCGTGCCGGCATCCGCAGGCCGTTGGGCGACCACTGCGTTGTAGGCCACTGCGCCCACGCCGCCGGGCATGTAGGTCACACGCATCGGCTTGCTCAGCAGCTTCTGATTGACCAGCGCGCTTTGCGCCAGTTTGCAGGTCAGGTCAAAACCGCCGCCGGGCGAGGCCGGGGCGATACATTCCGGGCGCTTGGGCTCGTCGGCGGCCAGCAACTGGCCGGCGAACAACATGCAGCCGGCGGCGAGGGCAAATTTACGCAGTGAAGGGTTCATGGTTATCTCCATCGTTGTTGTTATCAGGTTCTGCTACCAGGACGTATTGACCAAAGCACACTTACCAAAGAGCTACGCTGTAGCTGACCAGCAAGCGCATTTCATCCGCATCACGGGCTGAATAGTTGGAGCGATAGGTCGCGTTACGCAGGCGCACGGCCACATCCTTGAATGTGCCGCTTTGCACCACGTACTTGATCTCGCTGTTGCGCTCCCACTCTTTGCCCGTTTGGCCGTTCTTGAGCTTGATGTTGTCACCCGACAGGTAACGGCTCATGAAACTCAGGCCGGGAATCCCCAGCTTGGCAAAGTCGTAGTCGTAGCGTGCCTGCCAGGAGCGTTCTTCGGCGCCGGCAAAGTCGTTGATCTGTACGAAGTTGACCAGGTACGGGTCGCTGCCATCCACATACGGAAAGGCGCTGTCGCCCGACATGTGCTGGTAGCCGGCGCTGAGCTTATGGCCATTGAGGGCATAGCTGAACAGGCCGTTGAGGGATGTGTTGTCGATAGTGCCGCCGCGGGCGCTGCCGGTGTCGTCACTGATGGCCAGGCGCAGGTCGGCGGCAAACGTGCCGGGGCCCATCGGGCGCGCAGCGACCAGGCCGAGGAAGTGCTGGCGGTATACGTCATCGAGCTGGGCGAAGTGATAGCTGCCGGTGATTTTGTCGGCGAACTTGTAGTCGACGCCACCGAAGTTGAAGTGCTTACCGGTGGCGCCGCTGAGGAAGCGGCTGTTCTTGTTATTGAGCGCGATGTCTTCGTAATTGGTGTCGTCGCGGTCTTTGGCTTTGTCCAGGCGGCCGCCGGTGAACACCAGGTTCTTGAATTCCCTGGAGGTGATCAAGCCACCGTTGAAGGTCTGCGGCAGGATGCGACCGTCGTTGGGCTTGAGGATCGGCAATTCGGGCATCAATGCGCCGATCTTCAGCTCAGTCGCGGAGATTTTCACTTTGCCGGTCAGGCCCAGTTTGGAGTACTCGTTGGCGGCGCGGCCGTCGTCGTGGGTCGGCAGTAGCCCGGTGCCGGTGCGGTCGGGGCTGGAGTCGAGCTTGACGCCGAGCATACCCAGCGCGTCCACGCCAAAGCCGACGGTGCCGTCGGTGTAGCCCGATTGCACGTTGAGCATGAAACCCTGGGCCCATTCGTCGCGTTTGGACTGCTGCGCACTGGTGCCGTCGCGAAAGTCGCGGTTGAAGTACATGTTGCGGGTTTCAAGGGTCGCGCTACTGTCTTCGAAGAAGGCAGCCTGGCTTAGCGGCGAAAAGCCGGCAAGGGCAGCGGCGCCGGCGAGTGCGGTGTGAGTGAAACGGGAAATACGAACGGGCGGGCAAGCCTGGGGCTGTGTCGACAGCATCGTGATGGACTCCGTTATTGTTCTTATTTTTGGCGAAAACGCTTCGAGGCGTTTTTCGGGCGCTACGGGTGAGGCAGCTCGGCGTACAGAAACCACCGTAGCTGGATGCTAAAGGGCGAAGCTTTCACTAACCTTTCAATTGTCTTTCAATGTTTTCGGGCTTCACAGGGCAGGTTGCGCCTGTAAACTCGCGGGCCGGCGGGTCAATAAAACGCTGCGCCGACCACTCCTCATGAGGTAGAAATCCATGCGTGTCCTCCTGGTCGAAGACCATCTGCAACTGGCCGAAAGCGTCGCGCAAGCGCTCAAGGGCATGGGTTTGACCGTCGACGTGCTGCACGACGGCGTGGCCGCGGACCTGGCCTTGGGCAGCGAGGAATACGCGGCGGCGATCCTTGATGTGGGCCTGCCGCGCATGGATGGTTTCGAGGTGCTGGCGCGCTTGCGGGCCCGAGGAAAAAACCTGCCGGTGTTGATGCTGACGGCACGCAGTGATGTCAAAGACCGCGTGCACGGCCTCAACCTGGGTGCCGACGATTACCTCGCCAAGCCGTTCGAGCTGACGGAGCTGGAGGCGCGGGTCAAGGCGCTGTTGCGTCGCAGTGTGCTCGGTGGGGAACGTCAGCAGGCGTGCGGGGTGTTGGTATACGACCTGGACACACGACGCTTCACGGTGGGCGGTGAATTGATGACGTTGACCTCCCGTGAGCAAGCGGTACTCGAAGCCTTGATCGCCCGACCAGGCCGCGTGATGAGCAAAGAGCAACTGGCCTCTCAGGTGTTCGGCCTGGACGAGGAAGCCAGCCCCGACGCCATCGAAATCTACGTACACCGCCTGCGCAAGAAGCTCGATGGCCAGCCCATTGCCATCGTGACGTTCCGCGGCCTGGGCTACTTGCTGGAAGCCCGCGATGCATAAGCCCAGCAGTCTGCGTTGGCGCCTGCTGTGGAACCTGGCGCTGTTGCTGGTGCTGTTGATGCTCGCCAGCGGCATGAGCGCCTATTGGAACGGGCGCGAAGCCGCCGACACCGCCTACGACCGCACGCTGCTGGCCTCGGCGCGCACCATTGCCGCAGGCTTGACCCAGGTGGACGGCACCCTAAGCGCCAATGTGCCGTATGTGGCCCTCGACACCTTCGCTTATGACAGCGCCGGTCGCATTTATTACCAGGTCAATGACATTGATCAGAAGCTGATTTCCGGTTACGAAAACCTCCCGGGCCCGCCGCCCGGAACACCCCGCACCGACGATTACCCAGCCCTGGCGCGCTTCTACAACGCCATGTACCAGGGTCAGCATGTACGTGTGGTGAGCCTGCTCAAGGCCGTTTCCGAGCCGAACATGAATGGCATGGCCGAGATTCGTGTCGCGGAGACCGACGAAGCGCGCGTCGCCATGGCCCGCAGCTTGATGGCCGACACATTGCTGCGCCTGGGGATGCTGGCCATCGGTGCGTTGCTGCTGGTGTGGTTCGCGGTGAGCGCTGCGCTGCGCCCGCTCGAACGCCTGCGTACGGCGGTGGAGGAGCGCCAGCCCGATGATCTGCGGCCGCTGCCACTGGTGGAAGTTCAGGATGAGTTCGGCCCGCTGGTACGCTCCCTCAACCACTTCACCGAACGTCTGCGTGGCCAGTTCGAGCGCCAGGCGCAGTTTATTGCCGATGCTGCCCACGAGTTGCGCACGCCGCTGGCGGCGCTCAAGGCTCGTCTGGAGCTGGGCTTGCGTGCCCAGGAGCCGGCCACCTGGCACAGCACCCTGGAAAGCGCTGCCCAGGGCACCGACCGCCTGACCCATCTGGCCAATCAATTGTTGTCTTTGGCCCGCATCGAAAACGGTGCCCGAGCCATCGCTGAAGGCGGCGCGCAGTTGCTCGACCTCAGCCAACTGGCGCGTGAACTGGGCATGGCCATGGCGCCGCTGGCTCACGCACGTGGAGTGGCCTTGGCACTGGAGGCCGACGAGCCGGTGTGGTTGCGTGGTGAGCCGACGCTGTTGAATGAGCTGCTGAGCAACCTGGTGGACAACGCCATGGCCCACACGCCACCCGGCGGCAATGTGATTTTACGCGTGACCGCACCGGCGGTGCTGGAGGTTGAGGATGATGGCCCAGGTATCCCGCTGGATGAGCGGGACCGGGTATTCGAGCGCTTTTATCGGCGTAGCCAACAGGGCATGGGGTCTGGCTTGGGGCTGGCGATTGTCGGGGAAATCTGCCGCGCACACCTGGCGCAGATCAGTCTGCATGATGGCGAGTTGGCCGGTTTGAAAGTGCGCGTGAGTTTTATCGCCGGTTGATCAGTAGAACATCGACCGTGCTTCATCCAGTTCAGTGCGCATCTTCTCGCTGTAGAGATCAATCTGCAGCCTTTGCATGGCCGGCACGCTGGTAATGTCGACTTTAGCCAGCGGATGGTCGGTGTTGTGGTGGCAATAGAGCACGGCGATCTGCACCAGATCGACGTAGTCGAGCTTTGCGCAGTCGCGTTCCAGGTTGAGGTATTGGCCTGGCAGTTTCGCCAGCTTTTCCGGGAAGTCCCAGCCGCTCAGCAGTTTGTCGCCCAGTAACGGGTGAATACTCTCGATGACGTGGTTAAGGCTGACCGGATCGGAAAGCAGCTCGTAGTGATCTTCGGCATAGGTGAGGATCGGTAGCACGCCAATCTGGTGCACCAAACCGCCGAGGGCCGCCTGGTCGGCCTTGAGGTGGCTGTGCCGACGACACAAGGCATAGCTGACGCCGGCGACTTCCAGGCTACGGCACCACACGTCACGCATTTTCTGGGCAACCACTTCGGAGCGAGCGTGAAAAATTTGCTCCATCACCAGGCCGATGGCCAGGTTGCTGCTGTAGTTGGTACCGAGCCGCGTGATGGCCGTGTGCAGGTCGGTAACTTCCTGGCTGGCCCGTAACAGCGGGCTGTTGACCACTTTGATCAGGCGTGCCGACAAGGCGGTGTCGCGACTGATTACCTTGCTCAAGCGGCTGATGCTGATCTCCGGGTCTTCGGCGGCCTGGCGAATTTTCAGGGCCACCTCCGGCAGTGTCGGCAGAACCAGGTCATCGTTGTCGATGGCCGTTACCAACGCCTGTTGGATTTTTTCCGCCAGCTTGTTCATTCATGCTCTCTAGGTGCTGCAAAAAGGTACGGCGATTAACGCTGGATCTCGCGATCACGGTCCAGTTGGTAGGGCAGATCAAGCAGTTGCAGGCCGGGGCCTTCCAGGCTGCCTGTACGCACGTCGCCACTCTCGGCAGCTTCGGCTTGCAGCACCGCGAGAAGTTCAATCGACTGGTCGGCTTTTGCCGCGATCACCACCTCGCCAACCGCGCTGTTATGGCCAGGGGAAAACAGCGGCGTGCCTGGCTCGGGTAACTGCGTGGCTTCAAGGCTCAGTCGATACAGGCGTCGCTTGAGTTTGCCCAGGTATTGCATACGCGCGACGATTTCCTGGCCGGTGTAGCAACCTTTCTTGAAACTCACGCCGCCCACGGCTTGCAGGTTGAGCATCTGTGGGATGAACAGCTCGCGGGTCTGCGCCATCACCTGGCCGATACCGGCGCGGATCTGGCCAAGCAACCACGCATTCAACTCAGCCTGTGGCAATTGTGCGGCCAGTTGGCTGCGCACGGCATCGGCTTGTTCGGCGGGGACCCAGAGCTCGGCACGGCCGGGGGACACGCGAATGGCGATCAGCGTGTCGGTGCGCGCCACGCTGTCGGTTTCGGCAGGCAGCGCCAGGCCGAAGGCGGCCAGGCACTGATCTGCATCCGCCAGACCGAAGCGTGCCCAGGCGGCGCTTTCGTCGGTGAGTTTGGATTTGGAGAACACTGCGTATTTCTTCAGATCCGCCAACTGCGGTTCAAGCAGCTGCGTGGCCATGGCCAGGAGTACGCCGTCACCTTGCAGCAGGATACGGAAGCTGGACTGCATCCGGCCTTTTTGCGTGCAGCGCGCGCCCAGGCTGGCCTGGGTATCACTCAGGTAATTGAGGTTGCAGGTCAGTTGGCCTTGCAGGAATTTGGCAGCATCAGAACCGCGGACGGCAAGAACGCCTTCGTGGGACAGGGGGCAGAAAAAAGCAGAGTCAGCCATGGGTCATCGCAGGTTAAAAAGTCATGGGTGCATCATAGAGGGGCGTCCGGCAAATGCATAGTTTCGTCGCGGGCGACCAAAGCCGACTGTTCCGGTGTCGCCGGGCCTGTATACTTGCGCTCTATTTGAGGAGGGCTCCATGGTCGAAGATGTAGAAATCAATCGCCTCTACTGGCACAGCCGTCGTGGCATGCTGGAGCTGGATGTATTGCTGGTGCCTTTCACCAAAGAGGTGTACGCGACGCTCAATCAGGTGGACCGCGACCTCTACGTCAGGCTGCTGACCTGTGAAGATCAGGACATGTTCGGCTGGTTTATGGAGCGCGCCGAATCTGAAGATCCAGAGCTGCAGCGCATGGTCCGGATGATTCTGGATCGTGTCCAGCCCAAGTAATCGCTTTGAATGCCGCTGGCAGGCCTCGCGGCTGTTGCTGGCGGCGTATCTGCTTGCCCTGCTGTTCGCGCTGGGCAGCCTGTTGATCGTGAGCCTGCCTTATTCAAGCCTCGGCATCCTGTTATGCCTGGCCCACTGTGCGTGGGTGCTACCGCGCCATGTTCTGCTCACTCACCGCTCGTCGATTCGTGGCCTGCGCCGCGATGATGATGGCTGGCAGTTATGGAACGCCGCCCGCGGCTGGCACGCCGTGCAGCTTCGACCCGACAGCCTGGCGTTGCCGTTGGTCGTGGTGTTGCGTTATCGCGTGCAGGGTGAGCGACGAGTACGCTCGGTCTGTGTGCCCAGGGATGCGCAGGCCGCCGATGTACACCGGCGCCTGCGGGTACGCCTGAAGTTCAGCCGCCGTAGGTGGTTGGCACCAGGATAGTGTCGCGGGCTTCGGGCAACATCTGCGGGTAATCGAGGGTGTAATGCAGGCCCCGGCTTTCCTTGCGCTCCATGGCTGAACGGATCATCAACTCGGCCACTTGTGCCAGGTTGCGCAACTCGATCAGGTCACGGCTGACCTTATAGTTGCTGTAGAACTCGTCAATCTCGTCCAACAGCAAGCGTACCCGGTGCTGCGCCCGTTGCAGGCGCTTGTTGGTGCGCACAATGCCCACGTAGTCCCACATGAAACGCCGCAACTCGTCCCAGTTGTGCGCGATGATCACATCTTCGTCCGAATCGGTGACCTGGCTGGCGTCCCAGCGGGGCAGGGCGGCCGGAACCGGGATATGCGGCAGTTGTTCCAGAATATCCGCCGCTGCCGAGCGTGCGTACACAAAACATTCAAGCAGTGAGTTGCTGGCCATGCGGTTGGCACCGTGCAGGCCGGTAAAACTGGTTTCGCCGATGGCATAGAGGCCGGGCACGTCGGTGCGCCCGTGCTGGTCGACCATCACGCCGCCGCAGGTATAGTGCGCAGCCGGCACCACTGGGATCGGACCTTTGGTGATGTCGATATTGAAGGTCAGGCAGCGTTCATAGACGGTCGGAAAGTGTGTCTTGATAAACGCTTCGGGCTTGTGGCTGATGTCCAGGTAGACGCAATCGATACCCAGGCGCTTCATCTCGTGGTCGATGGCGCGGGCGACAATGTCGCGCGGTGCCAACTCGGCGCGTGGATCGAAGCGCTGCATGAAGCGCTCGCCATTGGGCAGCTTCAAGTGCGCACCTTCGCCGCGCAGGGCTTCGGTGATCAGGAAGCTCTTGGCTTGCGGGTGGTACAGGCAAGTAGGGTGGAACTGGTTGAACTCCAGGTTGGCCACCCGGCAGCCCGAGCGCCAGGCCATGGCAATGCCGTCACCGCAGGCGCCGTCGGGATTGCTGGTATAGAGATAAACCTTGGCTGCCCCGCCCGAGGCAAGAATAGTGAAGCGTGCGCCGTAGGTATCGACTTCGCCACTGGTGCGATTGAGTACGTAGGCGCCAAGGCAGCGCTCGCCGTCCAGACCCAGGCGTTTTTCGGTGATCAGGTCGACGGCGACGCGTTGCTCCAGTAACTGAATGTTGGGCCGTTGGCGCGCCTGTTCGAGCAGGGTCTTGAAAATCGCAGCACCGGTGGCGTCGGCGGCGTGAATGATGCGGCGATGGCTGTGGCCGCCTTCGCGGGTCAGGTGGAACTCAAAGCCGCCGTCGTCGCTGCCGGCATGTTCATCGCGGGTGAAGGGTACGCCTTGGTCGATCAGCCATTGGATGGCTTCGCGGCTGTGCTCGACGGTGAAGCGTACG
The DNA here is from genome assembly GCF_016405455.1 of Pseudomonas sp. MF7453. NCBI lineage: Bacteria > Pseudomonadati > Pseudomonadota > Gammaproteobacteria > Pseudomonadales > Pseudomonadaceae > Pseudomonas > Pseudomonas sp. MF7453. Next base: position 77,752 of record NZ_JAEKCN010000020.1, read on the forward strand.
GCGTCTTCATTGCACAGGCCGCCGCCGGCGTTGAGGGTGTCTTCGACGTGCGATTGCACCGTGTCGGTGTCGTCCAGTACCGCCGCAACACCGCCCTGGGCCCAGAATGTCGAGCCGTTGGCCAGGTCGCCCTTGCTCAAAACCGCAATGCGCAGGTGGGCGGGCAGGGTCAGGGCAAGGCTCAAGCCGGCTGCGCCGCTGCCGATCACCAGCACATCGTGTTGAAACTGTTGGCTCATTTGAAGGATTCCGCAAAAAGCGATCCGAAGGAGCGGCGCAAACAGGACGCCTGGATCGGCGAATCAAAGGGTCACACGGGCCACTAGTATATAGAGGGGTGGAGCGGCACAATAGCCACGCATTCGTGGCATTGTGAGATTATGCCGCGCAGCTTTGGGAAACGGCCGGTTGGCGGGACGGGAACTTTTTGCATGAGCCCCGACTCAATAGCAGGTTGCCCGAAAGCTGGGAAAACGTTGAGTTTATTGGCCCGTCGGGAGCATTGGACGCGTCACGAAACCGGCGACAAGATTATTCGCGCAGCCGGCCCCGCCCGGGCTGCGTTTTTCGTGTGTGCCAAATCAGTGCATGCCGGAAACTTGCTTGAAGGGGGAGAACTTTTGCGAAAAGCCCGAGTCTATGTTTGCAAGCCTGATCGTTTAGTTATGCAAGCCTCCTTCAAGTACAACGAGGAGTGTTCATGCTAACCCAGGAAGAGGATCAGCAGCTGGTCGAGCGCGTACAACGCGGCGACAAGCGAGCATTTGATCTGCTAGTGCTGAAATACCAGCACAAAATTCTCGGGTTGATCGTGCGGTTTGTGCACGACACCCATGAAGCGCAGGACGTTGCACAGGAAGCCTTTATCAAGGCTTACCGTGCACTTGGAAATTTCCGCGGTGACAGTGCGTTTTATACGTGGCTATACCGTATCGCTATTAACACGGCGAAGAACTATCTGGTGTCTCGCGGCCGCCGCCCACCAGACAGTGATGTCAGTTCAGAAGATGCTGAGTTTTACGATGGTGATCACGGCCTCAAAGATCTCGAGTCGCCGGAGCGTGCATTGCTGCGCGACGAGATCGAAGGCACCGTCCATCGAACCATTCAGCAACTGCCGGAAGATTTACGTACGGCGTTAACTTTACGTGAATTCGATGGTCTGAGTTACGAAGACATTGCGAGCGTCATGCAATGTCCGGTGGGGACTGTAAGGTCACGGATTTTCCGGGCCCGGGAAGCCATCGACAAAGCCTTGCAACCATTGTTGCAGGAAAACTAAAGACAGCGGCGACAGCCAAGAGAGGAACCGCCATGAGTCGTGATGCCCTGCAGGAATCGCTGTCCGCAGTGATGGATAACGAAGCGGATGAACTGGAACTTCGTCGAGTGCTCAACGCATTTGATGACGCCCAAACCCGTGATACCTGGTCTCGTTACCAAGTCGCTCGGGCGGTGATGCACAAGGATCTTTTAATCCCTCGTCTGGATATTGCTGCGGCCGTTTCTGCCGCGCTGGCTGATGAAGCCGTTCCGGCCAAGGCTGCTCGTGGCCCGTGGCGTAGCCTGGGTCGACTGGCAGTGGCTGCCTCGGTGACTGTGGCTGTACTGGCTGGCGTTCGTCTGTACAACCAGGACGAAATTGCCGGTGCCGAACTGGCCCAGCAAACCCAGCAACCGGTCATGGCGGGTCCACAAGTCAAAGGCCCGGCTGTACTGGCAGGCTATAAGGAAAGCTCCGATGCCACCGGCCCTATGGCCAACGGTGTGCTTCAAGGGCAATCCGGCTGGCAAGATCAGCGTCTTCCAGGCTACCTGCGTCAGCACGCTCAGGAATCGGCTGCCAAAGGCACCGAAAGCGCTCTGCCGTACGCTCGCGCAGCCAGTCAGGAAAACCGCTGATTCGCTAAGGAGCTCTATGCGCGCCATACCGCTCCTTACGCTTTTGCTCAGTAGCTGGTTTGCACTATCCGCCCATGCCGATGAAGCCCAAGACTGGCTGACTCGACTTGGGCGTGCAGAGCAGCAGCAAAGCTTTGAAGGTACGTTTGTTTACGAACGCAATGGCAGTTTTTCTACTCACGCTATCTGGCACCGGGTTCAGGATGGTCATGTCCGTGAACGGCTGCTGCAACTGGATGGCCCGCCCCGGGAAACGGTACGGTTGGATGGCCGGACGCAATGCGTCAGTGGCGATCTGATTGCTGGGTTGGTCAAGTCTTCCGATGCGCCTTCGCGTGCTTTCGACCCAAAAAAACTCACTCAATTCTATGAACTGGCCGTCATTGGCAAATCTCGCGTGGCCGGTCGTCACGCAGTGATTGTGTCGATCAGCCCGCGCGATCACTACCGCTACGGTTTTGAGTTGCATCTGGATCGCGAGACGGCTCTGCCGCTTAAATCCCTGCTGCTCAATGATCAGGGGCAGTTGCTGGAGCGCTTTCAATACGCTCGCCTGGATACCTCGGTCATTCCTGCTGAGCACGACTTAAAGCCAGGCAGCGGATGTTCGCCCTTCGTTGTTTCCACCGATAAAGCCTCTGACATGCCTGCCTCCCAGGCGTGGTATCTGGATTGGCTGCCGCCTGGCTTCCAGCAGATCAGCAGCGCTACGCGCAAAGACTCCCAAACGAAATCGAGCGTCGATAGCCTGATGTATGACGATGGGCTCGCACGGTTTTCTGTATTTCTTGAGTCCGCCAGGGGCGCCGATATGAATGAAACCCGCGCTCAGCTCGGCCCGACTGTGGCGGTTTCTCGGCGTTTGAATACGGTTGACGGAGAGATGATGGTTACCGTGGTAGGAGAGATTCCGGTCGGCACTGCTGAGCGTATCGCGCTGTCGGTACGCGGTGAAAAGGCCGCTGCCAAGCCGTGAGATTGTTAATTCTATGTTCATCCTGACCTTTCAATCTGTGCCCAGATTTGTTTGGGGAGCGAGCGTATGAAACTTCTGGATCAGCATTTTCACTTGCAAAAACTTCCCATGTTTTTTATAGGTCAGGGTTTGTTGGCTCTGGCCTTGTTTTGTTCGCGGAACAAAAATGTCGTTTGTCGCATTCGGCGTTTATTGGACCCTGTCGCTCAACCCTGCTCGTCGTAACGGGAGCTGTATGTCGATACCACGTTTGAAGTCTTACCTATCCATAGTTGCCACAGTGCTGGTGCTGGGTCAGGCCTTACCTGCGCAAGCAGTCGAGCTGCCTGACTTCACCCAACTGGTAGAGCAAGCCTCACCGGCCGTGGTCAATATCAGTACCACCCAGAAACTGCCGGATCGCAAAGTCTCGAACCAGCAAATGCCCGACCTGGAAGGCTTGCCGCCCATGCTGCGCGAGTTCTTCGAGCGCGGCATGCCGCAGCCGCGCACCCCTCGTGGCGGCGGGGGGCAGCGCGAAGCCCAGTCCCTGGGTTCGGGCTTCATCATTTCGCCTGACGGCTATATCCTGACCAACAATCACGTGATCGCCGATGCTGACGAAATCCTCGTGCGCCTGGCCGATCGCAGTGAGCTCAAGGCCAAGCTGATCGGTACCGACCCGCGTTCCGACGTCGCCTTGCTTAAAATTGACGGCAAGGACCTGCCGGTTCTCAAACTGGGCAAGTCTCAGGACTTGAAGGCTGGCCAATGGGTTGTCGCGATCGGTTCGCCATTCGGCTTTGACCATACCGTCACCCAGGGTATCGTCAGTGCCATTGGCCGCAGCCTGCCAAACGAGAACTACGTACCGTTCATCCAGACCGACGTGCCGATCAACCCGGGCAACTCCGGCGGTCCATTGTTCAACCTGGCCGGCGAGGTGGTGGGCATCAACTCACAGATCTATACCCGTTCCGGTGGTTTCATGGGCGTGTCTTTCGCGATCCCGATTGACGTGGCCATGGACGTCTCCAATCAGTTGAAAAGCGGTGGCAAGGTCAGCCGTGGCTGGTTGGGCGTAGTGATCCAGGAAGTGAACAAAGATCTGGCTGAATCCTTCGGCCTCGACAAGCCGGCCGGTGCCCTGGTTGCGCAAATCCAGGACAATGGCCCAGCAGCCAAAGGCGGCCTGAAAGTTGGCGACGTGATTTTGAGCATGAACGGCCAACCCATCGTGATGTCGGCTGACCTGCCTCATCTGGTCGGCGCGCTCAAGGCCGGCGGCAAAGCCAAGCTGGAAGTGATTCGTGACGGCAAGCGCCAGAACGTTGAGCTGACCGTTGGTGCGATCCCGGAAGAAGGCGCGACGCTGGATGCCCTCGGTAACGCCAAGCCCGGTGCAGAGCGCAGCAGTAACCGCCTGGGCATCGCCGTGGTTGAACTGACCGCCGAGCAGAAGAAGACGTTTGACCTGCAAAGCGGTGTGGTCATCAAGGAAGTCCAGGACGGCCCAGCCGCCTTGATCGGCCTGCAGCCGGGCGATGTGATCACTCACCTGAACAATCAGGCGATCAACACCACCAAGGAGTTCACCGACATCGCCAAGGCGTTGCCGAAGAACCGTTCAGTGTCGATGCGCGTACTGCGTCAAGGTCGTGCCAGCTTCATCACCTTCAAGTTGGCCGAATAATCGTTGAGCCTGCTCCAATAGAAACAAAAAGCCCCGCTGCCGGTTAACGGCAGCGGGGCTTTTTTGTGGGTGAAGGGTTTAGCTCATCATCCCTTTCACCAGACGTTCCTGTTCGATCAGCTCACGCTGGCGTGCGTCGATACGTGAGGACAGTGGGAAGTTATTGCCGGCGCGGCGCTTGGCAAAGTCCAGTTGCTGAATGGCCTGCTGGAAGTCCCCCACCAGTGCGAAGTACTCGGCGCGAGCCTGGTGCAGGCCGATGATGTTGCCGGACAAGCCTCGCGTCTCGGCGACCTGATACCACACGTCCGGATCGTCGGGGCGTGACTTGAGCAAGCCGTCCAGGGCCTTCTCGGCATCGGCGGTACGGTTCTGCTTAAGCAGCAGGTCGACCCGCACCTGGTTCAGCGGGTAGTTGCTGGGGTACTGGGTGAGCATTCGGTCAGTACGTTGCTGGGCATCCGCCATCCGGTTGTTGGTGATGTCCAGTTCGATCTGCGCCAGGTTGTAGGTGATGTCATTGGGCGCTTTGGCCAGCAGAGGTGCCAGGCTTTCACGCGCTTCCTTGAGTTGGACGCCCTTGATCTGCGCAATGGCCAAGCCATAACGCGCCACATCGTTTTTGGGATTGTCGTCCAATTGTGCCTGGAAGCGCTTGGCAGCCAGGCCTGGCGTGTCTTCGTACTTCAACTGCACGCGTGCGCGAATCAGTTGATAGCGCAGGCTGTCTTCCTTGCCGCCAGGTTTGGCCTGTTCGGCGCGGTTGCGGGTGTCGGCGATACGCGATTCGGTCACCGGGTGCGTCAACAGGAACTCCGGTGGCTTGGCATCGAAGCGATACTGGCGCATCAGGCGCTCGAACATGGTGGGCATCGACCGCGGGTCGTAGCCGGCTTTCTCCAGGTTGAGGATGCCGATGCGGTCGGCCTCTTGTTCGTTCTGTCGGGAGAACCTGCGCTGCTCCTGGATCGCAGCCGCTTGCGAACCGGCAATCGCGGCGATACCTGCATCACCGGCTCCCGCCGCGGCGGCAATAATGCCGCCAAGCAGGGCGGCCATCATCGGCAGTTGCATGCGTGATTGCGCTTCCACGCCTCGGGCGAAGTGACGCTGGGACAAGTGAGCCAGTTCGTGGGCCAGCACCGAGGCGTATTCACCTTCGGTCTGGGCATTGAGGAACAAGCCGCCGTTCACCCCAATGATCCCCCCGGGTGCCGCAAAGGCGTTGAGCTGCGGGCTGTTGATCAGGATGAACTCCAGGCGCCGATCGTTGACCTGGCTGGTCTCCACCAGCTTGTACACGCTGGTTTCTACGTAGTCCTTGAGTTGCGGGTCGTTAAGCTGCGACACCTGACCGCGCAAATAGGCCAGCCAGGCGCGACCCAGTTGATATTCCTGTTGGGGCGAGACAATGGCAGAACTGGCGTCACCAAGTGACGGCAGGTCGTCAGCGAAAGCCGGGGAGGCCAGCAGGCAGGCCAGCGTCAACAGGGTAGGGCGCAAAAAAGTCATGCACAAAGCCTTTCGACAAAGAGCTTACTGTAGCCGGACACTGAGCTTGGGACCAGATATTCTAAGCGGCCCGAATGTTTGCCTGGAGTAACACTATGACCGACGCCGTCGCCTTTGACGCCGAACTTGATGCTAGCGGTCTGAACTGCCCGTTGCCCTTGCTCAAGGCCAAGCTGGAACTCAATCGATTGGCCAGCGGGGCCGTGCTTAAAGTGATCGCCACCGATGCAGGCTCCCAGCGCGATTTCCGCACTTTTGCCAAGCTGGCGGGCCATACGCTGGTCCAGGAAGAAGAGGCCGCTGGCGTGTACCGTTATTGGTTGCGCAAGGCCTGAGGGCCTTACGAGGCAAGGTATCTACACAACTTCGGTACCAAGCTGACCCTGTGGCGAGGGAGCTTGCTCCCGTGACGACCTGACGGCCGATGCTTGTCTACCTGACCCACCACGATCCAAATGTGGGAGCTGGCTTGCCTGCGAAGACGGCCTGACAGCCGACACCTATCTACCTGACACCCTGCGATCAAACTGTGGGAGCGGGCTTGCTTGCGAAGGCGGCCTGACAGGCGACACAGTTGGATTGGGTACATATCCATTGCTGCGGTAACGGCCACTTAGGGTTCCGCCCTGACGGCGGGTCACTTTGGAAAAGCCCCAAAGTAACCAAAGGGCTCTTGCCCCACCACTCGGCACCTCGCTTGGGCTCGGTGTGCCCGTAATCCGCCAGCTGTTCTCTTATACACATCT
>NZ_JAEKCN010000021.1:0-81608 GCF_016405455.1 Pseudomonas sp. MF7453
GCGATGGCGATATCCGGCTTAACGATTGGGTTGTGGCGTAAGGCGCAGGTACGGCTTCACCGCGCGATAGCCCTTGGGAAAGCGTTTCTTGATCTCTTCCTCGTCCTTGAGCGACGGCACGATTACCACTTCATCCCCATCCTGCCAGTTGGCCGGCGTCGCCACCTTGTGGTTGTCGGTCAGTTGCAGCGAGTCGATCACCCGCAGGATTTCATGGAAGTTGCGCCCGGTGCTGGCCGGGTAGGTGATGGTCAGGCGGATCTTCTTGTTCGGGTCGATTACGAACAAGGAGCGCACGGTGAGGGTGTCACTGGCGTTGGGATGGATCAGGTCGTAGAGGTCCGAGACCTTGCGGTCGGCGTCGGCCAGGATCGGGAAGTTGACCACGGTGTTCTGGGTCTCGTTGATGTCTTCGATCCACTTGTGATGCGAGTCCACCGGGTCTACCGACAGGGCGATGGCCTTGACGCCACGCTTGGCGAATTCGTCCTTGAGCTTGGCGGTGAAACCCAGCTCGGTGGTGCACACCGGGGTGAAGTCCGCCGGATGAGAAAACAGTACACCCCAGCTGTCGCCCAGCCATTCGTGGAAGCGAATCTTGCCGGCGCTGGAATCCTGTTCGAAGTCGGGGGCGATGTCGCCCAGTCTTAGGCTCATGGTGTGGCTCCTGATGAGTGCTTATGGAGCCCACTGTGCATGGATTTGAAATTATTTAAAAAGAATAAATATCGATTTATCTAGACGATAAAGGAATATTAAAAATGTGTTCATTGGACTTGGCCACACGCGACGATCAACATTGTTTTCAAGGTTCGAGAAGGCCTTGAGTCGCTGTAACAAAGAGGGGTTCAGGAAGGGCTTGCGGGGGTTGAGCCCGACTTGAAAAAGCAACACACCTTGCCCGGCATTGCGCCGGGCAAGGTTTTACAGTCTTACAACAGCGGGATCGAGTAGCTGACGATCAAGCGGTTTTCGTCCTGGTTACGCGCGCTGGCGATATCGCTGCGCCACATAGCGTTTTTCCACGCCACGCCGACGTTTTTCAGCGGACCTTCCGGTACGACGTAGGCAACAGTGATGTCACGTTCCCACTCGGACTGGCCGGTGAACTCGGTACGGTTGCTGGAGACGGTGTCGATATGGTCACCCTTCAGGTAAACCACACCAGCGGTCAGACCAGGTACACCCACCTTGGCGAAGTCGTAGGAGTAGCGAGCTTGCCAGGTACGCTCGCCGGCACGGGCGAACTTCTGGATCTGCATGTCGGTGGTGATGTAAGCCGACGAGCCGTCACCCTGGTTCAGCCAAGGGAAGTCGCTGCTGCCGTTGCTGACCTGGTAACCGCCACCGAAGGTGTGGCCGGCAACCGAGTACAGGAACAGGCCGCTGTACAGGTTGTTGTCGACTTTGCCACGACCGGAGTTGACGCCACCGTAGTTGCCTGTGGAGAAGTAGGCGGACTGGTTGCCGTTGTTACCATCGTCGGAGCTGTTGAAGTAACGCAGATCAGACTTCAGCACGCCAGGACCGATAGCCCAGTTGTGGGTCAGGCCCAGGAAGTGTTGCTTGTAGAAATCTTCCAGGTTGCCGTAGTAGTACTGCGCGGTCAGGTCCTTGGTGATCTTGTAGTCGCCACCGGCATAGTAGAACTTGTTGCTCGAACGCCAGTTCGCGCCGCGGCTGTTGGCGCCGGAGATGGACAGGCTTTCGTTGTTGCTGGAGTTACGGCCCTTGGCTTTTTCGATCTGGCCGGCAACCAGGGTCAGGTCCTTGATGTCGCTGGAGGTGATCTGACCACCCTGGAAGGTTTGCGGCAGCATACGACCATCGTTGGTCACGATGACCGGCAGCTTGGGCTGCAAGGTACCCAGCTTCAATTCGGTCTGGGAGATCTTGGCTTTGGCGGTCAGACCCAGGCTGGAGTAGTTATCAACGGCTTCGCCGTTGGACTTGCTCGGGAAGACGGTGCCGCCATACGAGCTGGCAGTCGCGCCGTTGGTGCCGCCGCCGGAATCCAGGCGAACACCCAGCAGGCCGATAGCGTCAAGACCGAAGCCAACGGTGCCTTGGGTGTAACCGGAGATGAAACGCAGATCGAAGCCTTGGCCCCATTCTTCGTTACGGCTCGGATTGGCCGTGCCTTCGCGGTTATCGGTGTTGATGTAGAAGTTACGCAGGCCCAGTGTGGCCTTGCTGTCTTCGATGAAACCGGCAGCGCCTGCTTGCTGGGCGATTGCGCCCAAAGCTACAGCCTCAGCCAAGGTGGACTTCTTCATGTACCGCTCCTCTCATTTCTAATTTTTGTATTTCTTTGGTCCCGGGTCTGACGCCCTGGATCCACAGATGCGCGATTAGCGCCAGATAGTGACTAGCAAGTCAATCGTAACCTTGTGTGTCTACTACCTTCGTCTAATCGCAGTTGATTTGGTCCCTGCAGGGTAATGAGTTTTTCATACACCCAAAAAGAATTGTTTCATTCTTTTTCATACTATTCGGGAATAAGCAGATGCGTGAAGCGGGCTTGTCGACTAAGACGAACCGCTCCATAAGCTAATTCCTAAAGGGTATTTACCAGTGCTTTTTTAGATCGATTAGTGTGCCCGTACGGTTGCATACGTCACTCACGATCAAAAAGGCGACGCCATCATGGCCAAACGCACATCCTCCCGTCAATTTGTTACAGTTTTTGTATCGGTATTACTTTCTTTTGGTGTCAGCGCGGCGGATTTGACGGTCGGCTACCAGACCGGCATCGATCCCAGCAAAGTCCCCCAGGCTGAAGGCCTGTATGAGAAGGCGATCGGCGAAAAGATCAATTGGCGCCGGTTCAACAGTGGCCCGGAAGTGGTCACGGCCATTGCCTCAGGCGATGTGCAGATCGGTAATCTGGGTTCCAGCCCGCTCGCCGCAGCGGCGTCCCGCAACCTGCCAATCGTGGCGTTTATCGTATCGGCACAGATCAACGCTTCTGAAGCCCTGGTGGTGCGTAACGGCAGCGGCATCGATAAACCCAAAGACTTGATCGGCAAAACCATCGCCACACCGTTCGTCTCGACCTCTCATTACAGCCTGCTCGGTGCGCTGAAGCACTGGGGGCTCGACACCCGGCAAGTCAAGGTGGTGAACCTGCAACCGGCCGAAATCGCCGCTGCGTGGAAACGCGGCGATATTGATGGAGCTTTTGTGTGGTCGCCAGCCCTGGGCGAAATCCGCAAGACCGGCAAAACCCTCACAGACGCGGCGCAGGTGGGCCAATGGGGCGCGCCGACGTTTGAGGTGTGGGTGGCGCGCAAGGATTTTGCGCAAACACATCCTGACGTGGTGGCCAAGTTCGCCAAGGTCACCCTGGATGCCTTTGCCGACTATGCCGCCCACAAAGACAGCTGGACGGTGGACTCGGAACCGGTGCAGAAAATCGCCAAATTGACAGGTTCAAATGCCGACGACATTCCGGAACTGTTGGCCGGTACGACGTTTCCGGATGCACAGGCACAGCAAACCGCTGCGTTGCTCAAGGGCGGCACGGCGAAGGCGATTGGGGAGACGGCGAAGTTCTTGAAAGAACAGGGGAAGGTGGAGACGGTGCTGCCGGATTATTCGGCCTATGTGACCGACAAATTCATCACCCAATAAATACAGTCTTCGGTGGGAGCTGGCTTGCCTGCGATGCCAGCAACTCGGTCGTTCAGATAAACCGAGGCACTGCTATCGCAGGCAAGCCAGCTCCCACACAGAGCCGTACTCTTTTACAGGGCCTTTTCGAAGATCTTGGAGTTACGCTGATAGTTGTACAGCGACGCCCGCGCCGACGGCAGGCGGTCAACGCTGCTTGGCACAAAGCCGCGCTCACGGAACCAGTGGGCCGTGCGCGTGGTAAGCACGAACAAGGTCTTCAACCCCTGTGCTCGCGCACGGGTCTGGATGCGTTCGAGCAACACGTCGCCGCGCGCGCCGTGGCGGTACTCCGGGTTCACCGCCAGGCACGCCAGCTCCCCTGCATCCGAATCGGCGATCTGATACAGCGCTGCGCACGCGATGATCATGCCTTCGCGCTCGACCACGCTGAACTGTTCAATCTCACGCTCCAGCACTTCCCGCGAACGACGCACCAGAATGCCCTGCTCTTCCAGCGGGCTGATCAGGTCCAGCAAACCGCCGACGTCTTCAATTGCCGCTTCGCGTACCAGTTCGAATTGCTCCTGGGCCACCAGCGTACCGCCACCATCGCGGGTGAACAGTTCGGTAAGCAAAGCGCCATCTTCGGCGTAGCTGACGATATGGCTGCGCCCTACTCCACCCCGGCAGGCTTCGGCAGCGGCATCGAGCAGCTCGGCCTGATAGTTGCTGCCCAGGCGCTGCAGGTGCGCGGGTACTTGTTGTGGGCGCAATTCACGCACCAGGCGGCCGTTCTCATCGATCAGACCGGGATCGGCGCCGAACAGCAGCAACTTGTCGGCGCCCAGGTCGATGGCGGCGCGGGTGGCGACGTCTTCGCAGGCCAGGTTGAAGATCTCGCCGGTGGGCGAATACCCCAACGGCGACAGCAGCACGATAGAGCGCTCATCCAACAGGCGGTTGATGCCCTTGCGGTCGACCCGGCGCACTTCGCCGGTGTGGTGGTAGTCCACGCCTTCAAGCACGCCAATTGGCCGTGCGGTGACCAGGTTGCCGCTGGCCACACGCAGGCGCGAGCCCTGCATCGGCGATGACGCCATGTCCATGGACAAGCGCGCCTCGATGGCAATGCGCAAATGACCCACCGCGTCGATCACACACTCCAGCGTCGCCGCATCGGTGATGCGCAAGCCTTCGTGGTAAGCCGGGGTAAGGCCGCGTGCTTCAAGGCGGGTTTCGATTTGCGGGCGCGAGCCGTGCACCAGCACCAGGCGAACTCCCAGGCTGTGAAGCAGCACCAGGTCGTGGACGATATTGCCGAAGTTGGGATGGTCCACACCATCGCCGGGCAGCATGACCACAAAGGTGCAGTCGCGGTGGGCGTTGATGTAGGGCGAAGCGTGACGAAGCCAATTAACGTATTCGGGCATAACACCTGGGCCTGTAATAAAAAGCAGCCAAAAAAGGATCAATCGTGAAAGCGCACAGCGGGCTGATGGTTATCGTCGGAACAGGCTTGGCGACACGCTCACTCTCCTTATGTACGAATGGGCAGAGGTTAATTTATGCAGGTTTCAGGCAGTAATGTTCGATCAGTTCCCGCAATAGACGCACTGTAGGCGTCAAGCGTGACATTTCGAGGTATTCCCCCGGCTGGTGAGCACAGGCGATATCGCCAGGGCCGAGCACCAGGGTTTCGCAACCAAGGCGCTGAAGATAAGGCGCTTCGGTGCCGAACGCCACTGCTTCGGCACGATGGCCGGTCAAACGTTCCGCCACCCGCACCAACTCGGCGTCTTCGGGCTGCTCGAACGGCGGCACTTCGGGGAATAGCGGCGCGTAGTCGATCTTGACCTTATGCCGCTCGGCCAAGGGTTCGAGCTTCTGCCGGATCGCCGCACGCAGTACTTCTGGGTCCATGCCGGGCAAGGGCCGCAGGTCGAACTCCAGGGAGCACTGGCCACAGATGCGGTTGGGGTTGTCGCCGCCATGGATACAGCCGAAGTTCATGGTCGGCTGCGGCACGCTGAATTGCGCGTTGCGGTACTCGCGCTGCCAGGCCAGGCGCAGGCCGCGCAGTTCGCCGATGGCATCGTGCATGGCTTCAAGGGCACTGTGGCCCAGGCTCGGGTCCGACGAATGGCCGCTGCGACCCAGAATATCGATGCGTTCCATCATCACGCCTTTGTGCAGGCGAATCGGCTTGAGCCCGGTCGGCTCGCCGATCACCGCTGCGCGACCCAGCGGGCGCCCCGCTTCGGCCAGCGCACGCGCGCCGGACATGGAGCTTTCTTCATCACAGGTGGCAAGTATCAACAGCGGTTGCTTGAACGGCTGATCCAGCAGCGGCAACACGGCTTCGATGGCCAGGGCGAAAAAGCCTTTCATGTCGCAGCTGCCCAGTCCTACCCAGCGGCCGTCGACCTCCGTCAGCTTGAGCGGATCGGTCTTCCACAGTGCGGCGTCATAGGGGACTGTATCGCTATGACCTGCCAGCACCAGGCCACCGGGGCCGCTGCCGAAACTGGCCAGCAGGTTGAACTTGCCGGGGCTGACTTGTTGGATATCGATGGCAAAGCCCAGGTCACCCAGCCAAGTGGCGAGCAGGTCGATCACCGGGCGGTTGCTCTGGTCGAGAGACGCCTGGGTGCAGCTCACCGACGGCGCGGCGATCAAGGCGGCGAACTGCTCTTTCATGGACGGTAACGGCATGCGCGGTCTCCCAACTTCCCGGATGAACCTCACTATAGAGGCATCTGCCCAACACAATAAACCGTTGCGGCACGTTGCCGGGCTCAGTCCTGTACACTGCACGGCCTTGGCAGCCACACTTTTCCCCGGCTGCGCTCCCGATCCTGGATTTTCCGGCCATGCAGAAAGAAACCGAAATCAAGCTACGCGTCAGCCGCGAAACACTCGTTGCGCTGCGCGAGCACCCGTTACTGAAAAAACGCAACAAAAGTGGCTGGGAACGCCGTGAGTTGATGAATCAGTACTTCGACACCCCAGAGCGCGACCTGGCCCAGGCCAAGGTTGCCCTGCGCCTGCGCAAGGACGGTGACGACATCATTCAGACCCTCAAGACCCGCGGCCAAAGCGTCGCCGGCTTGTCGGAACGCAACGAGTACAACTGGGACTTGCCCAAAGCCAAGCTCGATGTGAAGAAACTCGACGGCGAGTGCTGGCCCGAGCAACTGGCCGAGTTGGACAAAAAGACCCTCAAGCCGATCTTCACCACCGACTTCGTGCGTGAACGCGCCGAAATCGCCTGGGGTCGTGGCAAGGCCAAGGTGGTGATCGAAGCCGCCCTGGACCTGGGCCATGTGGTGGTCGGTAAGCAGAAGGAAGAAATCTGCGAGCTGGAACTGGAGTTGCGCGAAGGCGAACCCGCCGCCCTGCTGGAGCTGGCCGCCGAACTGGCCGCGACCCTGGCGCTGATGCCATGCGATATCAGCAAGGCCGAGCGCGGTTACCGCCTGTATGACGCGAGCAGCTACTCCTTGAGCCTGCCGGCCCCGCAGATCCACGCTGAAATGCCGCTGGACGACGCCTTCGCCGCAATCATGTGGCACCTGTTGGGTAGCAGCCAGCGTCTGGCCGAGCAATACCGTTTCAACGGCCACTGGCGCTTGCTGCAGGACTGGGTCGAGAACCTGGGTGAGTTGCGCGCCCTGATCGGCAGCCTCGGCCAGGCCGCGCCGCGCCAATCCACCAGCGAACTGCGCAGTGCCCTGGACGCGTTGCTGGAAGACTGGCGCCCGCTGGTCCAGGCCGGTGACGACGATGAGGACATTCGCAAAGCCGCGCCGGAGCAGTTCATCGAAGAATTGCAAGACGTACGCTGGGGCCTGTTCTCTCTGAACACCTCGCGCTGGCTGCTGGCCCGCACTTGGACCGCCGAGCGTAATGTGCGCGGTAACCGCCAGGGCGCCGCGCAAATCACCAACTGGCTGCCACGCCTGTTGGCCGACGACGCCGTCTCCCTGCAACTGCAGCGCTACCAGCAACAGCCGGAAGACCTCGCCGAGCAACTGCCGCGTATCGAACGCATCCAGGCCTGGCTGCACCATGCGCGCCATGTGGTGGACATTGCAGAACTGGACCGTTTGTACGGCGAGCTGAACAAGCTGGCGCACCTGGCTAACCAGCCGATCACCGATGAATCGCTGGATGCACGTATGCATCAGGCGATTGCGGTGTATCAGAACCGGGCCTGGAAGACCCTGCTGCGCCTGTAATATCGCTATCCCGGGCAAGCCCGCTCCCACATTTGCTGTGGGAGCGGGCTTGCCCGCGATGAGGCCCTCCCTGTCAGCGCAATACTGGCAGGCTGGTGGTGGACTTGATCTCCGACAACGCCACGATCGAGTTGACCTCCTGGATCCCGGGCACCATCGATAACTTCTCGAAGAAAAACCGCTCATACGCCTCAATGTCCGACGTGACGATGCGCAGCAGAAAGTCCACCGCCCCCATCAGCACATAACACTCCAAAACCTCAGGAAACCCTCGAATCGCTTCGGTGAATTCCGTGAAGTTGGAGCGGCCGTGGGCATTGAGTTTGACCTCGGCGAAAATCTGCGTGTTGAGCCCGATTTTCTTGCGGTCCAGCAAGGTGACCTGGCCACGGATCACCCCCTCTTCCTTGAGCCGCTGAATGCGTCGCCAGCATGGAGATTGCGACAGGCCGACCTGCTCGGCGATCTGTGCACTGGAGAGCGAGGCGTCCTCTTGCAACAGGGCCAGAATGCGGCGGTCGTAGACGTTCAACTCGCTATGCATAGAAATACCTGTTTAGGTGCATTTTTTGACTTACCTTATTCGATATAGCGCGAATCACGGCCATCTTAGATAAGAAATCTCCGCAGGCGAATGTAAAAATTCCTCCAGTCGATTTTGGAGAGTCAGTATGCACGCCGTCGAAACCGCCCACCCTGCCACCCGCGTCGATGCGTGGGCCGTCAACAACGCACACTGCCAAGCGCACTATCGGATCGCCGCCGAGGCTGAGCCTGACGTGCTGTGCCGGGTGCTGAACTACTTTGCGCTGCAGTTCCTGACGCCCGCCCACATCAATGTGAGCCGGGACAACGACCTGCTGAATATCGATATTGTGATCGACGGCCTGAGCTGGCACCGCGCCCAGGTCATCGGTGAAAAGATTCGAAACCTTATCAGTGTCTGCGACCTGGAGCTGTGGCCGGCAGATGCCGAGCGGCCTCCGACACTGGCGGCAACGGCGCGGTAAAAAACTGCAATACACCTAAAGAGGCGGATTCCAAAGGGCTGACTAGCCTGGGATTACATCCCGAGACGCCAGGAAACCTGCATGACCCCCGCCGCCCCCGACCGCCCCTTGGAACTGCATCAATTATTGCCGACACTGATTGAGCAAGGGCTGCTCACCGCGCAGGCGGCACAAGGCATTCAAGCAGTGCCTTGCACTCAGCATCCCCTGGAATGCATCGCGGCCCAAGGCCCTTGCCTTGAAACCTTGACCCAATGGCTGGCCCGGCATGTCGACCAGCCTTACCTGCGCATCGACCCGTTGAAGATCGACGTGGCGAGTGTGGTGCCGTTGATGTCCCATGCCTTCGCCCAGCGCCACGGCATTCTTGCGGTCGCCGTGGATGCGCAAAGCGTCACGATCGCCAGCGCCCAGCCGCATATCTGCGCCTGGGAAGCCGGGCTCGCTCAAGTGCTCAAACGCACAATCAAGCGCGTGGTGGCAAACCCCCGGGATATCCAACGCTGCCTCAACGAGTTTTACCGCCTGGCCAGGTCAGTCAGTGGCGCCGATCAGAAAATGGCGGTCCCCGGCAACGTCGAACTGCTCAGCCTCGGGAGCAGCGACAAGGAGCCCGACGCCAATGACGCGCATATCGTCAATATCGTCGACTGGCTGTTGCAGTACGCCTTTGCCCAGCGGGCCAGCGATATTCATATCGAACCCTGCCGCGATCAGGGCCGCGTGCGTTTTCGCATCGACGGGCTGTTGCATGACGTTTATCAGTTTCCGCCTCAGGTCACCACCGCCGTAGTCAGCCGCTTGAAAAGTCTCGGGCGAATGAATGTGGCCGAGAAACGCAAACCCCAGGATGGGCGCGTCAAGACCAGGAACCCGGCGGGCGCCGAAGTGGAATTACGCCTTTCGACCCTGCCGACGGCGTTCGGCGAAAAACTGGTGATGCGGATTTTTGACCCTCAGGTGCTGCTCAAGGACTTCGACCAGTTGGGCTTGTCGAACGCCGATCAGCAGCGCTGGCACGCTATGACTCAGCAAGCCAACGGCATCATTCTGGTCACCGGCCCGACCGGTTCGGGCAAGACCAGCACCCTCTACACCACCCTCAAGCAACTGGCGACCCGAGAGGTCAACCTGTGCACGGTGGAAGACCCGATTGAAATGGTCGAGCCGGCCTTTAATCAAATGCAGGTCCAACACAATATCGACCTCACCTTTGCCAGCGGCGTTCGCGCCCTGCTGCGCCAAGACCCCGACATCATCATGATCGGCGAAATCCGTGACCAGGAAACCGCCGAGATGGCCATACAGGCAGCACTGACCGGGCACCTGGTGTTCTCGACCCTGCATACCAACGATGCGCCCAGCGCCATCAGCCGACTGCAGGAACTTGGTATCGCTCATTATTTGATCAAGGCGACGCTTATAGGCGTCATGGCGCAGCGTCTGGTGAGGGTTCTGTGCGCCCACTGCAAGCGTCCGACGGGTATAGAGGACACAGGATGCTACGAGGCCGTCGGCTGCGTGGAGTGCCGTGACAGTGGTTATCGAGGCCGAGCCGGGCTCTATGAAATCATGCCGATGGACCCAGCGCTCAAGGCGCTGGTGACTCCCGGTACGGACATACAGGCGCTACGCCGTGGGGCGCTCGCGCACGGTATGACCAGCTTGCGCATGGCCGGCATCGATAAAGTGAAAGCCGGCCTGACCACGCTGACGGAAATATTACGGGTCACGCCTGGGGATTCAGAAACAAATCCTTTGTTTGTCGGGCCGTGAAACCGTCCTTATCGGTGACCAGACCGTTACAATCGGCCCAACGTCGTTCACTGACATCTTCAGATAAGGAATCGCTATGCAGATCGGAACCGTACTGCTTCTTTTCGTGGGGTTGGCCATCGCCATCCTGTTCATGGGTTTCAAAGTGGTGCCCCAGGGCTACCAATGGACCGTTGAACGTTTCGGCCGCTACACCAACACCCTCAAGCCCGGCCTGAACATCATCATCCCGGTCATGGACCGCATCGGCCGCAAGATCAATGTGATGGAAAGCGTGCTGGATATTCCGCCCCAGGAAGTCATCACTGCCGACAACGCCACCGTGCAGATCGATGCCGTGTGCTTCTTCCAGGTGGTCAACACGGCCCAGGCGGCCTACGAGGTCAACAACCTCGAACACGCCATTCGCAACCTGCTGCAAACCAATATCCGTACCGTCCTGGGCTCCATGGAGCTCGATGCAATGCTCAGCCAGCGTGACGGCATCAACGAAAAGCTGTTGCGCACCGTGGATGAAGCCACCGCACCGTGGGGCATCAAGATCACCCGTATCGAGATCAAGGACATCAGCCCGCCCGCCGACCTGATGGCGGCCATGTCCGGCCAGATGAAAGCTGAGCGGATCAAGCGTGCACAAATTCTTGAAGCCGAGGGCCTGCGTGCGTCAGCGATCCTGACCGCCGAAGGCAAGAAGCAGGCGCAGATTCTCGAAGCCGAAGGTAGCCGTCAGGCCGCGTTCCTGGAATCCGAAGCGCGTGAGCGTCAGGCCGAAGCCGAAGCTCGGGCGACACAAGTGGTGTCCGAAGCCATCGCGTCGGGCAATGTGCAGGCGGTCAACTACTTCGTCGCGCAAAAATACATCGACGCCCTGGGCAAGCTGGCCTCGGCCAACAACAGCAAGGTCATCCTGATGCCGCTGGAAGCCAGCCAGGTGATTGGCGCCGTGGGCGGTATCGGCGAAATCGTCAAGGCCACTTTCGGCAACCAGAAAGGCTGAGGCCATCACCATGTGGGACTTTCTGCTGAATTTATCGTTCTGGGACTGGTTGGCGCTGGGCACCGTGCTGTTGATTCTTGAGGTATTCGGTGCTGGCGGTTACCTGCTGTGGATGGGTGTCGCCGCGGCCGCAGTGGGGGTGATCAAGTTCCTGGTCCCACCGCTCGGGCTGGAGTGGCAACTGCTGCTGTTCGCCATGCTGTCGATCCTGACAGCCGTGTATTGGTGGAAGCGCCAACGCAGCAGCGCCAAGGCCAGCGATCAACCGGGCCTGAACGAGCGAGGTTCCGAATTGATCGGGCGCACCTTCATGGTGCATCAGGCGATTGTGGATGGCCGGGGCAAGATTAAAGTCGGAGATGGCGTGTGGATGGTCACCGGCGCCGATGCCCCAGCAGGCGCTCAAGTACGCGTGGTTGGTCAAGAGGGGGTGATTTTAAAGATTGAAACTGTTTAGTCAGTGATGGAACTGGATCGACTTAACTACAATCAAAACGTACAGATAACCCACCGGAGTCACCCATCATGCGTCTTAAATATGCTGTCGCCACCCTCGCTGTGCTTTCCCTACCTGTCGGCTCAGCCATGGCCGATAGCTTCTGGCGTAATGTCATCTCGTCGGGCGCCACCACCGGCTCGACTTACCTGACGTTCAAGGACCACAAGCTGGTAGTCGCCGCCCAGGACGACGCCGGCAGCTTCGTCGCCAGCGACGGCGGCATCCGCGGCCCGTACCTGGAAGCGGCCATGCAGAAGGTCCGCGCCGACAACCCTGGCCTTCAGGCCACCGACATGGAACTGGCTAACGCCATCCTGGCCAAAAATGCTGTAACCGAGTAACCGCCGCACCGATAAAAATGCCGCTTTTTCAAGCGTAATGCCGTTCAGTTAAGGCTTTTTGTAGGAGCGAGCTTGCTCGCGAAAACTCACAAGCGCCGTGTTCAATCAGGATGCACGCGTTATCGTTGACGTTTTTCGCGAGCAAGCTCGCTCCTACAGAGGGCGATACACGCTTAACTGAACGGCATTCCGCTTTTTCAAGCGGCATTTTTTTGCCTGCCCTATGACGAATCGTTCATAAGCGACAGGCTATATTCAGTCTCGCCGTGCAACGATGCGGTACTGATACGTTTAACACTCATCGCCTATCTTGAACGGATGCCTTCTTCGTCATGAGCCAACAGCCTTTCCTGCCGTTTTCCAAACCGACCATTGATGAAGCCACCATCTCGGCAGTCGGCGATGTCCTGCGTTCCGGCTGGATCACCAGCGGGCCAAAAGTTCAGGCGTTCGAGGCGCAGTTGTCGGAATACTTTGGTGGGCGGCCGGTGCGCACCTTCAACTCGGGCACTTGCACCATGGAGATCGCCTTGCGCATCGCCGGTATCGGGCCTGGGGATGAAGTCATTACTACACCGATTTCCTGGGTCGCCACCGCCAACGTCATTCTCGAAGTCGGTGCTACTCCAGTGTTTGCCGATATCGACCCGGTAACCCGTAACATAGACCTGGCCCAGGTTGAAGCGGCAATCACACCGCGTACCAAAGCGATCATTCCGGTCTACCTGGCGGGCCTGCCCCTGGACATGCCAATGCTTTACGCGCTGGCCAACAAGTACAACCTGCGCATCGTCGAAGACGCCGCGCAAGCCCTGGGCTCCAGCTGGGACGGGGAACGCATCGGTGCAACTGGCGACTTCGTGTCGTTCAGCTTCCAGGCAAACAAGAACATCACCTCGTCCGAGGGTGGCTGCCTTGTATTGAATAATGCCGAGGAAGCCCGCCTGGCAGAGAAGTATCGCTTGCAGGGCGTAACCCGGACCGGTTTCGATGGCCTGGATGTGGATGTGCTGGGCGGCAAGTTCAACATGACCGACATCGCTGCCGCCATTGGCCTGGGGCAGTTTGCGCATATCGAAAAGATCACTGCCCACCGCCAGAACCTGGCACGGCACTACTTCAAGTGCTTTGGCAACGACTTCGAAGAGCAGTATGGCGCGCAACTGCCGCCGGCGGACTTTGAGAACAGCAACTGGCACCTGTTCCAACTGGTGCTGCCGGAACGCCAGGACGGCTTGCCTGCTCGCGCAACGTTCATGGAACAGATGCAGGCCCACGGCGTTGGCATTGGCTATCACTACCCTCCGATCCACTTGCTGAGCCTGTATCGGGAACAGGGTTTCAAGGAAGGCATGTTCCCGGTGGCGGAGCGTGTTGGGCGATTGATCGTGTCGTTGCCGATGTTCACGGCAATGACAGAGGCGGATGTGGAGCGGGCTGTAGCGGCGGTTAAAGCGGTACTGGAAAAAGACTGAACACAACCAGCAGGCACACCCCAATCAACTGTGGGAGCTGGCTTGCCTGCGATGCAGGCACCTCGGTGTATCGGTGATACACGGGTGATCCAGTCGCAGGCAAGCCAGCTCCCACATTGATGTGTGCTGTTGCAGCTATTGCGTTTAGTCGCCGATGGCGGCTTTGTAGCCGGCGGCATCCAGCAGTTTGTCCAGTTCAGCCTTGTTGCTTGGCTTGAGCTTAAAGATCCAGGCGCCGTAAGGATCGGAGTTCAGCAGCTCAGGGCTGCCACTCAGCTCTTCGTTGACGGCAATCACTTCGCCGGCAATCGGTGAGTAGATATCCGAAGCTGCCTTGACCGACTCCACCACCCCCGCCTGATCTTCAGCGGCAAACACCTTGCCCACTTCAGTCAGTTCAACAAACACCACATCACCCAAAGCTTCCTGTGCATGGTCGGAGATCCCGACGGTCACAGTGCCATCAGCTTCCAGACGGGCCCATTCGTGACTTTCGGCAAAACGCAGGTCGGCAGGGATATTGCTCATAGTCTGTGTCCTCAAGAAGAAATGTCAGCGGCCATTGGCCTGCCGGAAATAGTTAGATCAAGGTTTTGCCATGGCGTACGAAGGTCGGCTTGACCACTCGAACCGGGTACCACTTGCCGCGGATTTCCACTTCGGCCCGGTCGGCAGTCGCCGCCGGTACGCGCGCCAGGGCAATGGATTTGCTCAGCGTAGGCGAGAAACTACCACTGGTGATCTCTCCTTCGCCAACATTGGCGATACGAACCACCTGATGAGCGCGTAAAACCCCACGCTCTTCCAGCACCAGCCCGACCAATTTGAACTGCACACCGGCCGCCTTTTCCGCTTCCAGCGCGGCACGACCGATGAAATTGCGCCCGGCAGGTTCCCAGGCGATGCTCCAGGCCATATTGGCCGCCAGGGGCGATACTTGCTGATGGATATCCTGGCCGTACAGGTTCATGCCGGCCTCCAGGCGCAAGGTATCGCGGGCGCCGAGGCCGATGGGAGAAATACCGGCGCCTACAAGATCGTTGAAAAACCCCGGTGCCTGATCAGCGGGCAGCACAATCTCCAGGCCGTCTTCACCGGTGTAGCCGGTACGGGCGATAAACCAGTCGCCGTCGGCGTGGCCTTCGAACGGCTTGAGCTGGTGGATCAGGTTGCCACGGGACTGGGTCACCAGTTCGGCGATTTTATGCCGGGCGTGGGGGCCCTGGATGGCGAGCATGGCCAACTCGGACCGCTCATGCAGCTGCACCTGGTAATCGCCCAGTTGCGCCTGCATCCAGGCCATATCCTGATCGCGGGTGGCGGCATTGACCACCAACCGGTAAGCGGTTTCGGTGCGGTAGACGATCATGTCGTCCACCACCCCGCCCTGCTCGTTGAGCATGGCGCTGTACAGCGCACGGCCGCAGCCGTGCAATCGATCGACGTCATTGGCCAGCAGGTGCTGAAGCCATTCCTTGGCCTGAGGGCCGGTGACATCGATTACGGTCATATGAGATACATCAAACACCCCGCAGTCGCGCCGCACCTGATGGTGTTCTTCAACCTGCGAGCCGTAATGCAAAGGCATATCCCAACCGCCAAAATCGACCATTTTCGCGCCGAGGGCGAGATGCAGGTCATACAAAGGCGTACGCTGTCCCATGGGTTTCTCCTTCCGGGCTTGGCGAAGGTGCGCAGAGCTGCCACTTGCGCCGAACACCTTGATTTACAAGGCCCGCAGCCACATACAGCAGGTCGATCCGAAAGACGGAGCGCACCGAATGCCGCGCATTGTAGCCTCAAGCCGTAGGACTGGCACCTAACCGATTTGTCGGGCGGAGCGACGGATCAGCCCGATGACCGGTAACAACCCGACCAGCACCAGGGTCAGCGCCGGCAAAGAAGCCCGCGCCCATTCGCCTTCACTGGTCATTTCAAAGATGCGGACCGCCAGGGTGTCCCAGCCAAAGGGGCGCATCAGCAACGTCGCGGGCATTTCCTTGAGCACATCCACAAACACCAGCAACGCCGCGCTCAAGGTGCCGGGCAACAACAACGGCAGATACACTTTGCAAAACAGTCGTGGACCGCTCACCCCCAGGCTGCGTGCAGCTTCGGGCAATGACGGGCGAATGCGCGCCAGGCTGTTTTCCAAAGGCCCGTAGGCCACTGCCAGGAACCGTACCAGGTAAGCCAGCACCAAGGCCGACAGGCTGCCCAGCAGCAAGGGCTTGCCCGCGCCACCCAGCCAGCCGGACAACGGCACCACCAGCTCGCGGTCCAGGTAGCTGAACGCCAGCATGATCGACACCGCCAGCACCGAGCCTGGCAAGGCATAGCCGACATTGGCCAGGCTGATGCCGGAGCGAATCGCCCGGGTCGGCGCCAGGCGGTTGGCAAAGGCCAGGATCATTGCCACGCTGACCGTAATCAGCGCGGCGATACCGCCCAGGTAGAGGGTGTGGATGATCAGGCCCGTGTAGCGCTCATCCAGGTCGAAGCGCCCGCGTTGCCAGAACCAGGCCACCAGTTGCAGCATCGGGATCACAAATGCACAAGCGAATACCAGGCCGCACCAAGCGCTGGCCGCCACGGCCTTCAGCCCACGCAAGTGGTACAACGCCTTGCCGCGCGGGCGCTCATTGCTCGGTCGGCTGGCACCGCGCGCACGCCGCTCGCCATACAGCACCAGCATCACCACCAGCAGCAACAGGCTGGCCAGTTGAGCGGCGCTGGAAAGGCTGAAAAAGCCGTACCAGGTTTTGTAGATAGCCGTGGTGAAGGTGTCGAAGTTGAACACCGAGACGGCGCCGAAATCCGCCAGGGTCTCCATCAACGCAAGGGCCACACCGGCACCAATCGCTGGCCGCGCCATCGGCAACGCCACGCGCCAGAACGCTTGCCAGGGCGATTGCCCCAACACCCGCGCCGCCTCCATCAAACCCTTGCCCTGAGCCAGAAACGCAGAACGTGCCAGCAGGTAGACATAGGGATAGAACACCAGCACCAACACGATGACTACGCCGCTGGTGGAGCGCACCCGCGGCAACCGTAGCCCTGTGCCAAACCATTCGCGCAGCAGGGTTTGCACCGGCCCGGCAAAATCCAGCAGGCCTACGAACACGAAGGCCAGCACATAGGCTGGAATCGCAAAGGGCAGCATCAAGGCCCAATCAAGCCAGCGCCGCCCGGGGAATTCGCAAAGACTGGTCAGCCAGGCCAGGCTCACACCCAGCAGCGTCACGCCGATACCGACGCCGAGTACCAGGGTCAGGGTATTGCCCAGCAAGCGCGGCATCTGGGTGTCCCAGAGGTGGGACCAGATCTGGTGGTCGATGCTTTGCCAGGACAACAGCAGCACACTCAGCGGCAACAACACCAAGGCGGCGACGGAGAAGACCGGCAGGTACCAGCGGCGTTGGGCGGGGTGGGCCAAGGGAAGCTCTCTATGCACAGACTATTGGAGACAAACACAAAACAATGTGGGAGGGGGCTTGCTCCCGATGGCGGAGTGCCAGTCAGTGACGATTAGACTGATACACCGCTATCGGGGGCAAGCCCCCTCCCACATTTGATCTGAGGCAATTTACAAACTCAGTTCCAGCCAGCGCGATCCATCAGGCGAATGGCTTCGGCCTGACGCTTGCCCGCCACTTCCACCGGCAAGGTATCGGCCACGAACTTGCCCCAACTCGCTACTTCCGCCGACGGCGGTACCGCCGGGTTGGCCGGGAACTCCTGGTTCACGTCGGCAAAGATCTTCTGCGCCTCTGGCGTGGTCATCCACTCCACCAGTGCCTTGGCCGCTTGCGGGTGCGGCGCGTGCCTGGTCAGGCCGATGCCCGACAGGTTCACATGCACGCCACGGTCGCCCTGGTTCGGCCAGAACAGTTTGACGGCCAAATCCGGCTTCTGCTTGTGCAGGCGACCGTAGTAGTAGGTGTTGACGATACCCACGTCGCACTGCCCGGCATTGATGGCTTCCAGCACGGCGATATCATCGGAGAACACGTCGGTGGACAGGTTGTTGACCCAGCCTTTGACGATCTCTTCGGTCTTGGCCGCGCCATGGGTTTCAATCAACGTGGCGGTGAGTGACTGGTTGTAGACTTTTTTCGCCGTGCGCAGACACAGGCGGCCTTCCCATTGCTTGTCGGCCAGGGCTTCGTAGGTGGTCAGTTCGCCTGGTTTGACCCGGTCGGTGGAGTAGGCGATGGTGCGCGCGCGCAGGCTCAAACCGGTCCAGGCGTGGGCCGAGGAGCGATATTGCAGCGGGATATTCTTGTCGATGACGGCGGAAGTGAACGGTTGCAGGATGCCCATTTGCTCGGCCTGCCAGAGGTTGCCGGCGTCGACAGTGAGCAGCAGATCGGCGGTGGCGTTCTCGCCCTCAGCCTTGATGCGCTGCATCAGCGGCGCTTCCTTGTCGGTGATGAACTTGACCTGCACCCCGGTCTTCTTGGTGTAGGCGTCGAAGACCGGCTTGATCAGCTCGTCGATGCGCGAGGAGTAGACCACGACTTCGTCGGCCGCCTGTACGGTGGTGCTGCCGATCAGGGTGAGTGCCAGGGCAGTCAGGAGGCGCTTGGGTGCCAACATGGGTGCGGTCTCTCATTTGCAAATTGAGGGCAAATGATAAGGACTCACATTTGGTAACGCTCGACGGAGGCGTTACCAGATGTTGCACAGCCAGAATATGCGCTGGAGCTGACGGCCTCATCGCGGGCAAGCCCGGCTCCCACAGAGGGTTGTATTGTCAGTTCAGGGTTTGGCGAGTTCGGGAAGATCGCCAGTCAAACCCAGTGCCTGGCGCACAAACACCGCCTTGGCTTCGGGCATCTGGTCGACGATTTTCAGGCCTGCATTGCGCAGCCAGCGCAATGGCAGCTGATCGGCCTGGAATAACCGTTCAAAGCCTTCCATCGCCGCCATCAGCGCCAGGTTGTGGGGCATACGCCGCCGCTCGTAACGGCTCAACACTTTCACATCGGCCAGGCGCTCGCCGCGCTCAGTTGCCGCCAGCAGCACTTCGGCCAGCACGGCCGCATCAAGGAAGCCCAGGTTCACGCCCTGCCCCGCCAACGGGTGAATCACGTGGGCGGCGTCGCCGATCAATGCCAGGCCTTCGGCCACATAGCGTTTGGCATGGCGCTGGCGCAACGGCACGCAAATGCGGGGGTCAGCGCTGATCACAGTGCCCAGGCGCCCCTCAAAGGCACGCTCCAGTTCCCGGCAGAAGCTTTTATCATCCAGGGCCATCAGGCGTTCGGATTCAGCCGGCGTGGTCGACCAGACGATCGAACACCAATCTTCCTGCCCATCGCGCACCAGCGGCAGGAACGCCAGCGGGCCGGTATCGGTAAAGCGTTGCCACGCCGTGCGCTGGTGTGGCTGGCTGCTGCGCACGCTGGTGACAATGGCGTTATGCAGGTAATCCCACTCGCGGGTCGGGGTGCCGGTCAGGCGGCGTACGGCGGAGTTGGCGCCATCGGCGGCCACTACCAGCGGCGCACGCAACTTGCGACCGTCAGCCAGGGTCAGCAGCCAGTCATCGCCGGAGCGGCGCATCTGTTCCAGGCGCGCATTGGCCAGCAGGCCGAGGTCGCAGTCATGCAGGCGATCCAGCAAGGCATCCTGCACCACGCGGTTTTCGACGATATGCCCGAGCACCTCGGCATGCACACTGGCCGCCGAGAAGTGGATCTGCCCGGTACCGCTGCCGTCCCACACCTGCATTTCGCCGTAGGGACTGGCACGCCGCTCTACGATGCCGTCCCACACGCCCAGGCGCTCAAGAATGCGCTGGCTGGCCGCCGACAACGCGCTCACCCGAGGTTCAAACGCCGCAGCCGACTCAAACGGCTTGACGCTCAACGGGCTGCCGTCGAGCAGCAGCACCTGCAAGCCACTGCCCTGCAACGCCAGCGCCAGGGCGCTTCCGACCATTCCGGCCCCGACAATCAGCACATCTGCGCGCATGTCCATGCTTTAAGCCTTGTCTCGTGTGCGGCACAGGCCGCAAATAAAATGATGGGCCGGCTCAGACATCGGAGCGCGTGCCCAGACCCATGGCCTGGCGGGCGAACCAGCGTTTGGCCGGCGGCAACAGATCCAGGCCGAGCAGGCCCAGGTTACGGCCCAGCGCCATTAACGGCTGGCCGCTGCCAAACAGGCGCGTGACCTGGTCGGAAAAGCCTACGGTCAGTTGTTGGTCGAGGCGCTGGCGCTCGCGATAGCCTTGCAAGGTCGCCAGGTCACCTGGCACCGCAGGCCCGGCCAGCAAGGCTTCGGCCAGGGCATTGGCATCGCGCAGGGACAGGTTGAAACCCTGCCCGGCAATCGGGTGCAGGCTGTGGGCGGCATTGCCGAGGACTGCAAGATGAGAGCGCACTTGCTCTTCGGCTTCCACCAGGGTCAGCGGGTACAAATGTCGGGCGCCCACTTGCTTGAGGGTGCCCAGGCGATAACCGAACACGCCCTGCAACTCACTCAGGAAACTGCGCTCGTCGAGGTCGGCCAGGCGCTGGGCGTCCATGCCGATGCGGGTCCAGACCAGTGCGCAACGGTTGTCCGGCAGCGGCAACAAGGCCATCGGCCCTTCATCGGTGAAACGTTCGAACGCTTCGCCATTGTGGGCTTCGCTCGGGGTGATATTGGCGATCAGGGCGCTCTGGTTGTAAGGCCGGGTTTTGACGCCAATGCCCAGTTGCTCACGCAAACCGGAGCGGCCGCCGTCGGCCAACACCGCGAGATCGCATTCCAGTACGGTTTCATCGTCGAGCGTCAGGCGATAGCCATCGGGCAGCGGCTCCATGCGTGTGACTTGCGCGGGGCAGCGCCAGCTGACGACGTCTTTATCCAGGCCTTGCCACAGGCATTGGCCCAGCCAGGCGTTTTCCACCACGTAGCCCAAGGCCGGTACGCCCTCTTCCATGGCGGACAGGCGCGCGGTAGAGAAACGCCCACGGTCCGATACATGAATCTGCTTGATCGGCTCGGCGCGGCGGGCAATGTCCTGCCATACGCCCAGGCGCTGATAAATCTGGCGGGCACCAAAGGACAGCGCCGACGAACGCGCATCGTAACTGGGCTGGTAGCTGTCGCCCGGGGCAAACGGTTCGATCAGCATGATCTTCCAGCCGCGCGCCTTGGCACCGGCCTGCAACGCCAGGGCCAGGCTGGCGCCCACCAGGCCGCCGCCGATAATCGCCAGATTGACCCGGCTCATCGGGCGGCCGCCATCAGCGATTCGATCTCGGCAACGGTCTTGGGCGCCGCACCGGTCAGGATTTCACAGCCTTGCTTGGTCACTATCACGTCGTCCTCGATGCGTACGCCAATGCCACGCCATTTCTTTGCCACGTTCTGGTTGTCCGGTGAAATATAGATCCCCGGCTCCACGGTCAAGGCCATGCCGACTTCCAGCACACGCCATTCACCGCCGACCTTGTACTCGCCTACATCGTGTACATCCATGCCCAGCCAGTGGCCGGCGCGGTGCATGTAGAAAGCGCGATAGGCTTCGCTGACGATCAGCTCGCCAACGTCACCGTGCAGCAACCCCAGCTTCACCAACCCGGCGGTGATAACCTGCACGGTGGCCTCGTGGGCCTGGTTCCAATGCTTGTTCGGTGCGATCTGCTCAAAGGCGGCTTCCTGGGAAGCCAGCACAATCTCGTAGATCGCCTTTTGCTCGGGCGAAAATTTGCCGTTGACCGGCCAGGTGCGGGTGATGTCGCTGGCGTAGCAGTCGATCTCACAACCGGCGTCGATCAGCACCAGGTCGCCATCCTTGAGCAATGCGTCATTTTGCTGGTAATGCAGGATGCAGCTGTTGCGCCCGGCGGCAACGATGGAGCCGTAGGCGGGCATTTTCGCACCGCCCTTGCGGAACTCGTAATCCAGTTCGGCCTCCAGGCTGAACTCATGCAAACCGGCACGGCTGGCCCGCATCGCCCGCACATGGGCCGCGCAGGAAATACGCGCGGCCTCACGCATCACCCTCACTTCTGCCGCCGATTTATACAGGCGCATGTCGTGCAGCAGATGATCCAGGGCAACGAATTCGTTCGGCGGCTGGGCGCCCAGGTGCGCTTTGGAACGGATCACATTGATCCACTCCATCACATGGCGGTCGAATTCGGCATTGCTGCCCATGGCTGAATACACCCGGTCGCGGCCTTCGATCAGACCCGGCAGGATGTCGTCAATATCGGTAATGGGGAATGCGTCGTCAGCGCCAAAGTCGCGAATCGCGCCCTCGGTGCCCGCACGCAGGCCATCCCACAATTCGCGCTCGGCATTGCGCTCGCGGCAGAACAACACGTACTCGCCGTGCTGGCGGCCGGGCATCAGCACGATCACGGCTTCGGGCTCGGGGAAGCCGCTCAGGTACTGAAAGTCGCTGTCCTGGCGGTAGACATGCTCGACATCACGGTTGCGGATCGCTACCGCAGCGGCCGGCAGGATCGCGATGCTATTGGGTTCCATCTGCGCCATGAGCGCCTTGCGGCGACGGGTGTATTCCGCTTTGGGGATATGGATCATGGGCAGATGGACTTCCTTTCTTGCGTCTTAGTGCAGCGAAGGCTTGGGTGCGGCCGGTTCAGCGGACTTTTTGGTCTCGGTGAACAGCAGCAGCGGTGCCACGCGCAGGTATTCCATTACTTCCATGTAGTCGCCTTCGCCGTCTTCGGATTCTTCCAGGGCATCTTGCACCTGGGAGATGGCCGCCAGGTCTTGCAGCACTTCCTTGGCATCGGTGCTCAGTTCCAGGCCGCCGGCGTTTACGCCGAAACCGTGGAGGAAGCCCTGGCACCATTGGCCCAACGCGGCAGCGCGTTCAGCGAGCGGGGCGTCGTCGGTCGGCAGCAGCAGGACCACGGTGACGTCATCACCGGTCAGCTCGCCCTTGACCATCTCTTGCAGGCCAATCAGCGCGTTACGCACGTTTTCGGTCGGTTCGGTTTCCAGCAGCTCGGCCACGTCGGCCAGCCAGTTGTCGGCATCAAAGCCCACACCGGTGCAACTGCGGCCCAACAGCACGCCGTGCAGTTCGGCAGGCGAGCATGGGTGGCCGCTGGTGCTCAGCAGTTTGGAAAAAGCGTCGTACGGGGAATTCTGAATGGGCATGGTGAGCTAGGCGCCAGACGGCGCAATGTCTAGAATGGAGCGCTGTATCCTAGCACCGGCAGACGCACCAAGACTATCAAGGGCGTCAGATCGTTTATCCTGCAGTTGCCATTCATCAGACAAATCCAGTGGAACCCAATGGAAGACACCGACCTGCAAGCGCTGATGGCCAGACTCGAACTGCTAATTGATCGGGTCGAGCAACTAAAGAGTCAAAACGGACTCCTATTAGCTCAGGAAAAGACCTGGCGCGAGGAACGCGCTCACCTCATTGAAAAAAACGAAATCGCCCGGCGTAAGGTCGAATCGATGATTTCGCGCCTGAAGGCCCTGGAGCAAGACTCATGAGTTCAAGCAATAGCGTTACCGTGCAGATCCTCGACAAAGAATATTCGATCATCTGCCCCCAGGAAGAACGCAGCAATCTGGTGAGCGCTGCCCGTTACCTGGACGGCAAGATGCGTGAAATCCGCAGCAGCGGTAAAGTCATCGGCGCCGACCGCATCGCCGTAATGGCCGCGCTGAACATTACCCACGATCTGCTGCATAAGCAGGAACGCCCTGATGTGCAGGCCAGCGGTTCGACGCGTGAGCAAGTGCGTGACCTGCTCGAACGCGTGGATCTGGTGCTTTCCACCGATTCCGACGCACCCAAGGGCTGATTGCCGAGTCTGTTTAAGGTATACTCGCCCCACTCCCTGGCGTGTTTGCCAGTCGGCGATGTCCCTGAGCCGATTCGCACTACCCTGGAAGTTGCACGTTGGGCTGGTGTGCATGTCCGCTAGACGGAAAGCCTTAAAGCCTACTGCTTCTTCCACCTTGAACTTTCGGGTTCAAGGGCTAAGTCGACAGCGGCTCTGTCGGGGAGCCTGAATTCCCAAACTCAATGCCAGTCCCAGGACTGGCATTGTTTTATGAGCCGATAAGCCATGACCGAACCTGCGCCGCTTTCCCGTCCGCAACTTCGACGCATGTTGCGCAAGGCCCGCCGCGCCCTCACACCGAGCGAGCAGCGCCAGGCCGCCCTTGGCCTGTACCGGCAACTGGCACAGCACCCGCTGTTTCGCCGGGCCAAACATATTTCCTTATACCTGCCGACGGACGGTGAAATCGATCCGCGCCTGCTGCTGCGCGCGGCGCAGCGCCGTGGCAAGGCTACCTATCTGCCGGTACTGAGCGCCTGGCCGCGCACCAAGATGGTGTTCCAGCGCGTGCGGCGCGGGGATAAATTATCGCCCAACCGCTTTGGCATTCTTGAGCCGCGGGTCAATGCCCATCAACAGCGCAAAGTCTGGGCGCTCGACCTGGTGCTATTGCCATTGGTGGGGTTCGATAGCGAAGGTGGACGCCTGGGCATGGGCGGCGGGTTCTACGACCGCAGCCTGGCTTACCTCGCCAGACGCAAAAGCTGGCGCAAGCCGACCTTGCTGGGCCTGGCCCATGAATGTCAGCAGGTAGACCGCTTGGCGCAGGCGAGCTGGGACGTGCCGCTGGCGGGCACTGTCACCGATAAGCATTGGTATGTTGCACAAACGTCGCTGGAACCAGCGACGCCTTGAAGCCGTATTAACGCTTGAATTGTTGCTGCACTGGCGTGAGTTCAACCGGTGCATCGGTCTTGTTGGACCACAAGCTCTGGGCATATCCGGTGGTCACGACGCCCAGACCAAACAAAATAACCAAAATCCATAGTAAATCCGGTTTACGTTGCATCGATTGCCCCCCTTCAGGCACCTCGTACACGATGACAACAACGTTCCAAAGTAGTCCGTTGCAGCTGCGCCAAGCCTAAAAGCGCGCATTCTGCGGTAACGTGAACCAACACGCAAACCTTGACGCCAACCGACTGTCGGTTTGTCATGCAATTGCCCGACAACTTGCCCAATGCCTTTTTCAGGAGCCCCAAAATGGCCTATTGGCTGATGAAATCCGAGCCTGACGAACTGTCCATCAGGGACCTGGAAAAGCTCGGCAAAGCCCGCTGGGATGGGGTGCGTAACTATCAGGCGCGCAACTTTCTGCGCGCCATGGCGGTGGGCGATGAGTTTTTCTTCTATCACTCCAGCTGTCCGGAGCCAGGGATTGCCGGCATCGGCAAAATCGTCGAGGCAGCGTATCCGGATCCAACAGCGCTGGAACCGGACAGCCATTATTTCGACGCCAAGGCCAGTGCGGAGAAAAATCCGTGGAGTGCCATCACCGTGGGCCACGTCAACACCTTCCCCAAGGTGCTGGGCCTGGGCTATCTAAAGCAGCAAACCGCTCTTGCCGAAATGCCGCTGGTGCAGAAAGGCAGCCGGCTTTCGGTCATGGCGGTCACGCCTGAACAATGGGCGGCCATCCTTCAGCTGCTTTAACTGACCGATATCAAGACCCTCACGGGCCAAACCCATCACACTGGACGCTAACGCCGCAGGATGCAGCCATGTCTACGAACCACCATACGTCCCGTCTGTTCGCCATCGCGCTGATCGTCCTCTTGCTGGGGGCGGGGGCCTTTGGCTACTGGCGTTCGACCCAGGACCGCCTGCCCGAGGGCTTGAGCATGGGCAATGGGCGCCTGGAGTCCACCGAAGTGCAAATCGCCGCCAAGATCCCCGGGCGCCTGGCCGAAGTGCACGTGGATGAAGGCGACAAAGTGCTCAAGGGCCAGTTGCTGGCGCGCATGGACACCCGCACCCTGCAAGCCCAGCGCGCCCAGGCCGAAGCAGAGGTGTTACGCGCCAAGGAAAACTTCGCCTCTGCTGAAGCCAACGTGCAGTTGCGCCAAAGCGAGCAACTGTTGGCCAGCCAGGAACTCAAGCGCACCCAAGAGCTGTACCGGCGCGGCTTTGCCAGCAGCCAATTGATCGACCAGCAGCAAGCGCGCCAGAACACCGGCAACGCGGCAGTGATCGCCGCCCAAGCCCAGGTCAACGCGGTGAAGGCCGCCATCGGCGCAGCCCAGGCCCAAGTGGCCCAACTCACCAGCGAAATCGACGACAGCAGCCTGCGTGCGCCCATCGACGGCATCATCCAATTGCGCTTGGCCGAGCCGGGCGAAGTGCTCGGCGCGGGTGGCCGCGTGTTGCTGCTGATTGACCCCAATGACCAGTACATGAATCTCTACCTGCCCGCCTCCGTCACCGGCCGCCTGACCGTCGGCAGTGAAGCACGCATCCTGCTCGACGCCCTGCCCCAGCAAGCGCTGCCGGCCAAAATCAGTTTTGTCGCGGCCAAATCCCAGTTCACTCCCAAGGAAGTCGAAACCCGCGATGAGCGGCAGAAACTGGTGTTCCGCGTCAAATTGCGCCTGACTCAACCCAGCGCCGTACCACAAGCAAAACCGGGCATGCCCGGCGCGGGCTATGTGCGCACAGCCGATATCGACTGGCCGGCCAACCTGCAATGAGCGGCCTGGCGCTGCACGCCACGGGGATCAACCACCGCTACGGCAAGCAACAGGCACTGCTCGACATTGCCTTCAGCTTGCCAGCCGGTACCCGCTGCGGGTTGATAGGTCCGGACGGCGCCGGCAAGTCGAGCCTGCTGGGTCTGATCGCCGGGGTTAAAAAGCTGCAGGAAGGCCAGTTGCAGGTGCTCGGCGGTTCCATCCAGGACCGTCGCCACCGCAATAGCCTGTACGCGCGCATTGCCTTTATGCCCCAGGGCCTGGGCGGCAATCTGTACCCCGAGCTGTCCATCAGCGAGAACATCCGTTTCTTCGCCACCTTGTTCGGCCTGTCGAAAGCCGATTGCGACCAGCGCATGCACAACCTGCTGCTCGCCACCGACCTCGCACGCTTTGCCGAGCGCCCGGCAGGCAAGCTCTCTGGCGGGATGAAACAGAAGCTCGGCTTGTGCTGCGCACTGATCCATGATCCGGACCTGTTGATCCTCGACGAACCCACCACCGGCGTCGATCCGCTGTCCCGCCGGCGGTTCTGGGAGCTGGTAGATAGCGTACGCAGTGAGCGCCCGCAACTGACACTGCTGGTGGCCACCGCCTACATGGAAGAGGCCGAGCAATTCGAGCATTGCCTGATGCTCGACCGTGGCAGGTTAATCGCCGATGGACTGAGCCGCGAACTGGCAGCGATAACGCCCAGCGGCAAACTGGATGAGGCCTTCACCCACTTCCAGGGCGACAGTGCCCACGACAGCCAGCCGCTGGCAATTCCACCGCGCACAGGCGGCAACGCCGATATCGCCATCCAAGCCCACGACCTGACCCTGCGCTTTGGCGATTTCACCGCGGTGAACAACGTCAGCTTTGCCATTGGCCGCGGCGAGATCTTCGGCTTCCTCGGTTCCAACGGCTGCGGCAAGACCACCACCATGAAAGTCCTGACCGGGCTGATGCCTGCCACCGAGGGCAGTGCAATCCTGCTGGGCAAGCCCGTGGACGCCAAGGACCTGGCGACCCGCAAGCGCGTAGGTTTCATGTCGCAGAGCTTCTCGCTGTATGGCGAACTGAGCGTGCGCCAGAACCTGGTGCTGCATGCGCAACTGTTCGACTTGCCCAAGGCCGACAGCGGTCCGCGCATTGATGAGCTGATCCAACGTTTCGACCTCGGTGAAGTGGCCGAACAGCCCTCCGGCGAGTTACCCCTTGGCCTGCGCCAGCGTTTGTCCTTGGCGGTTGCGGTGCTGCATCGCCCGGAAGTGCTGATCCTCGATGAGCCCACCTCGGGCGTCGACCCGGCGGCGCGGGATGATTTCTGGCGGTTGCTGATCCAGTTGTCGCGGCAACAAGGCGTGACCATCTTCCTGTCAACCCACTTTATGAACGAAGCCCAGCGCTGCGACCGCATCTCCTTGATGCATGCAGGCAAGGTGTTGGCCTGCGACACGCCCGAGGCGCTGCAACAGCAGTTCCACGGCGATACCCTGGAGGCGGCTTTCGTCACCTGCCTGGAGCAGGCCCAGGGCGAACCCGAACCCAGCGCGGCCCGTGCAACCGTCAACGATGCCCACGCGCCGCCCGCAAGCAAACACGGCTTCAGCCTGGCGCGGTGGTTAGCCGTGGCCAGCCGCGAAGGCAAGGAGCTGCTGCGCGACAAGGTACGCATGGCCTTCGCCCTGCTCGGGGCCATGTTCATGATGGTGATCTTCGGCTACGGCATTTCCCTGGACGTGGAAAACCTCGCCTTCGCCGTCTACGACCAGGACCAAACCCCGCAAAGCCGCGCCTATCTAGAGGCATTTCGCAGTTCGCGCTATTTCGCCGAGCAAGCCCCCATTCGCGACGCCAACGAATTGCACCGGCGCCTGCAACGTTCGGAAATCAAACTGGCCCTGGAGATCCCACCCGGCTTTGGCCGTGACCTCTACGCCGGCCGCCAGCCCACTGTCGCAGCCTGGCTCGACGGCGGCATGCCGTTTCGCGCTGAAACCAGCCGCAACTACGTGGAGGCCGTGCACCAGAGCAACCTTGCGCAACTGGCTGAACTCAGTAGCTTACCCTTGAACAACCGGGCCGCCGTCAAGCTTGAAACACGCTTTCGCTACAACCAGGACGTGGTCAGCGTGAATGCCATTGGCCCTGGCGTGATGGCGCTGATCCTGGCGTTCATTCCGGCCATGCTCACCGCCCTCGGCATTGTGCGCGAGAAGGAGCTGGGGTCGATCACCAACTTCTATGCCACACCACTGACGCGCCTGGAGTTCCTGTTGGGCAAACAAGCGCCCTATCTGGCCGTGAGCCTGGTTAACCTGGCACTGCTGGTGGCGATGAACCGCTGGTTGTTCGGTGTACCGTTCAAAGGCAGCGGCCTGACCCTGGCTTTCGGTGGCTTGTTGTACGTGCTGGCGACCACGAGCATGGGCCTGCTGATCTCGGCGTTCACCCGCACCCAGATCGCGGCGATCCTCGGCACCATGATCATCACCAGTCTGCCGACCATCCAGTTTTCCGGGCTGATCGTGCCGCGCTCGTCCCTGGAAGGTGCGGCGGCGCTGATGGGCATGCTGTTTCCGGCCGGGCACTTTCTGGATATTGCGGTGGGCACCTTCACCAAGGCCCTGGACCTGCGCCAGTTGTGGCCACAATGCCTGGCCTTGTTCGGATTTTTCGTCGGTTTTACCGGGCTGAGCCTGGTGATGCTCAAGAAGCAGGAGGCCTGATGCACAAGCTCGCCCATATCCTGCGCCTGGGGCTAAAGGAACTCACCAGCCTGCGCCACGACAGCGTGTTGCTACTATTTCTGTTCTACGCCTTCACCGTGGCGATCTACATGCCCGCTGCAGGTTCGGTGATTGGCGTGCACAACGCCAGCGTGGCCTTTGTCGATGAAGATCACAGCGCGCTCTCGCGGCAAATGGCCGAGGCCCTGCAACCACCGGAATTCCAGGCGCCGGCGCCACTGGCCTACGACCAGTTGGACAAGGTCATGGACAGCGGCCAATACACCTTCGTCGTCAATGTACCGGCGAATTTCCAGGCCGACCTGTTGGCGGGGCGCCAGCCGGGGGTGCAGGTAAACATCGATGCCACGGCAATGAGCCAGGCCTTCATGGGGGCGGGTTACATCGGGCGGATTTTCCAACGCGAACTGCTGACCTACAGCGGTCAGGCCGACGCTGCCGGCAAAGCTCCGGCCCTGCTGACCACTCGGGCCTTGTTCAATACCAACCTGGAAGGTGGCTGGTTCCTGGCGGTGATCCAGATCGTCAACAACATCACCATCCTCGCCATCGTGCTGACCGGCACCGCCCTACTGCGCGAACGCGAGCACGGCACCCTCGACCATCTGCTGGTGCTGCCCCTGACCGCGCTGGAGATCATGCTGGCAAAAATCTGGAGCAACATGCTGGTGGTGGTGTTGTGTACGTGGCTGTCCCTGGAACTGGTGGTCAAAGGCTTGCTCGGCGTGCCGCTGGCCGGGTCATTGGGCCTGTTCCTGCTGGTGACGGCGCTGTACCTGTTTGCGAGTACCGCGTTGGGGATCTTCCTCGCCACTCTCGCCCGCTCGACGCCGCAGTTCGGCCTGCTGGCGATCCCGGTGATCATTCCCATGCTGTTGCTCTCTGGCGGCAGTACGCCGCTGGACAGCATGCCCGAATGGTTGCAGTGGGTGATGCAGGGCTCGCCATCGACGCATTTTGTGAGCTTGAGTGCCGCGATTCTATTCAGGGACGCGGGGTTGAGCGTGGTGTGGCCAGACTTGCTGGCCCTGACGGGAATTGGCTTGGTATTTTTTGCGGTGGCGTTGGCGCGGTTTCGCAAGAGCCTGGCGTCCTGAGGCGCCTGGCAGGACCTCGCGAATAGCGCTAAGCGCCGGCCTTACTGGATGATCAGATTGTTGAACAGCAAATCTTCCACCATCGGCTTGCCGGTCTCGTCATTCATCACTTGCTGGGTTTGTTTCAGGGCTTCCTGACGCAGCTTTTCCTTGCCTTCGACCGTACTCATGGCCTCGCTGGTCTGCTGGGTGAACAGCGCCACCAGTTGGTTGCGTATCAGTGGATCGTTGGCTTTGACCGCCGCAGCTGCTTCGGTGCCGGTCACGCGCAGGGCGATGTCGGCCTTGTAGACCTTGAGCTTGGCCGTGCCATCCAGGCCGTAATTACCCACGAACGGCGGGGTCAGGCTGATATAGCTGACCTTCGGCGCCTCGCCTTCTTTGGCTTCTTCGGCCTGGACTGCCATCGGCAAAGTCAGGGCCAGCATCAACAGGATCCACGCTTTCACAATTCATTCCTCGAATTCGGTTGCCCGGTAGCATAACGCTAGCAAGGCTGAGCACAAGCTTATGGGGGCTTATCAGGCACGGGTATGCTCGTTGACCCGCGGGCGCACCCTCCTACACTTATCGGCCACGATGCCAAAAGGAATAGTCCGATGAAAGCTGTGCTGTGCAAAGCCTTCGGCCCCGCCGAAACCCTGGTGCTGGAAGAGATCGCCAGCCCTGCAATCAAGAAGAACGAAATCCTGCTGGACGTGCACGCCGCCGGGGTGAATTTCCCGGACACCCTGATCATCGAGGGCAAATACCAGTTCAAGCCGCCTTTTCCGTTTTCACCCGGTGGCGAAGCGGCAGGCGTGGTCAGCGAGGTGGGTGAGAAAGTCAGCCATTTGAAGGTCGGTGACCGCGTAATGGCGTTGACCGGTTGGGGCAGCTTTGCCGAGCAGGTCGCGGTGCCTGGCTATAACGTGCTGCCGATTCCGCCGAGCATGGACTTCAACATTGCCGCCGCCTTCAGCATGACCTACGGCACCTCGATGCACGCGCTTAAACAGCGCGCCAACCTGCAACCCGGTGAGACCCTGCTGGTGCTAGGCGCCTCCGGCGGTGTGGGCCTGGCCGCGGTGGAAATCGGCAAGGCCATGGGCGCCCGCGTGATCGCCGCCGCCAGCAGCGCCGACAAACTCGCGGTGGCCAAGGCGGCCGGGGCTGATGAGTTGATCAACTACAGCGATGCCAGCCTCAAGGACGAGATCAAGCGCCTGACCGATGGCAATAGCGCTGACGTGATTTACGACCCGGTGGGTGGCGACCTGTTTGACCAGGCCGTCCGCGCCATCGCCTGGAACGGCCGCCTGCTGGTAGTGGGGTTTGCCAGCGGGCGCATTCCCGAATTGCCGGTGAACCTGGCGTTGCTCAAGGGCGCGGCGGTAGTCGGGGTGTTCTGGGGCTCGTTTGCCCAGCGCCAGCCGCAGGACAACGCGGCGAATTTTCAGCAGTTGTTCACGTGGTATGCCGAGGGCAAGTTGAAGCCGTTGGTGTCACAGGTGTATCCGCTGGAGCAGGCTGCCCAGGCAATCAATGACCTGGGGCAGCGCAAGGCGGTGGGTAAAATAGTTGTCCAAACCCGATAACACACCTGAAATGCAATCCATGTGGGAGCTGGCTTGCCTGCGATAGCGGTGGGTCAGCTGCTACAGATGAACCTGAAAGACCGCCATCGCAGGCAAGCCAGCTCCCACAATGGTTACTCAGTGGTCTTAGGACCCAATCACGACCACAACTTATCTATTAGCGACATGTTCGTAAAAGAACATGCAATTGCTCGTGTTTCCTGTGTTTGCAGATAAGAGGCGATGCTATTTTCGGTAACGAAACTGTAACATTCGCATCCGCAGTCAAAACAAGAAATTTGGAGCTCTTGAATGTTTGCTTTCTTTCGACCTGCCGCACACCAGGCGCCCCTGCCTGAAGAAAAAATAGACAGTACCTACCGACGGCTGCGCTGGCAGATCTTCGCGGGTATTTTCTTCGGTTACGCCGGCTACTACCTGCTGCGCAAAAACTTCTCCCTGGCCATGCCCTACTTGATCGACGAGGGTTACACCCGTGGTGAACTGGGCCTGGCAATGTCGGCGATTGCGATTGCCTACGGCTTGTCCAAGTTCCTCATGGGGCTGGTGTCCGACCGCTCCAACCCACGTTACTTCCTGCCCTTCGGCCTGCTGGTGTCAGCGGGTGTGATGTTCATTTTCGGTTTCGCACCTTGGGCAACGTCCAGCGTGACCATGATGTTCATTTTGCTGTTCATCAACGGCTGGGCCCAGGGCATGGGGTGGCCGCCGAGTGGGCGGACCATGGTGCACTGGTGGTCGCAGAAAGAGCGCGGCGGCGTGGTGTCGGTGTGGAACGTGGCGCACAACGTCGGCGGCGGCCTGATCGGCCCGCTGTTCCTGCTGGGCATGGCCTGGTTCAACGACTGGCACGCCGCGTTCTATGTGCCGGCCACCGTGGCCCTGGCCGTGGCGGCGTTCGCCTTCATCACCATGCGTGACACCCCGCAATCGGTGGGCTTGCCGCCTATCGAGCAGTACAAGAACGATTACCCGGAAGGCTACGACGCCAGCCACGAAGACGAATTCAGTGCCAAGGAAATCTTCGTCAAGTACGTGCTGCGTAACAAGATGCTGTGGTACATCGCCTTCGCCAACGTGTTTGTCTATCTGCTGCGCTACGGCGTCCTGGACTGGGCGCCGACCTATTTGAAAGAAGCCAAACACTTCACGGTCGACAAGTCGTCCTGGGCGTATTTCTTCTACGAGTGGGCAGGCATCCCGGGCACGCTGCTGTGCGGCTGGATGTCGGACAAAATCTTCCGTGGCAATCGCGGCCTGACCGGCATCGTGTTCATGGCGCTGGTCACCGTGGCGACCCTGGTTTACTGGCTCAACCCACCGGGCAACCCGATGATCGACATGATTGCGTTGTTCTCCATCGGCTTCCTGATCTACGGCCCGGTCATGCTGATCGGCCTACAGGCGCTGGAGCTGGCTCCGAAGAAGGCCGCGGGCACCGCTGCGGGCTTTACCGGTTTGTTCGGTTACCTGGGCGGTTCGGTAGCGGCCAGTGCGGCCATGGGCTACACGGTTGACCATTTCGGCTGGGATGGTGGTTTCGTGCTGCTGATTGGTGCCTGCGTACTGGCGATCGCGTTCCTGATCCCCACGCTGTGGCACACCAACAGCGTGAGCTCGGCGCGTTAATCGGCAGAGCAATCCCTGGCACAACGCTTGAGCCGCGCCTCCAGGTTTTTATCTGGCATGGCGTGGCTACGCAGGGCGTTCACGGTCTGCTCGACATAATCGCGAGTGGTACCGTAACGCCCGCAAGCGCTTTGCAGCACATGATTAAGCACAATGTCGGGCAAGTTGCCGGCATAGCTGGGCAAGTGCCGCTCCAGAACAAACCCCAACGCCTGCACGGTACTGCCATCTTCCAAACGGCAGCTGAGCCAGTGCGGCCGGTACGAGGGGTAAGGCATCTCACGCTGCCATAGAGCGTAAAGCGAGGCCTCCAACTGGTCCTCCGGCAAGCGGTAGGCAAACCCGCTGCAGGAACCACCACGATCCAACCCAAACACCAGCCCCGGCAGCTCCGGCGTACCGCGATGCTCGTGTGACCACAAATACAGGCCACGGTGATAACCGTGAACCCGTGCACGCACCCGCTCGGTCGACGAGCACTCAGGGCGCCAGATCAGCGAACCATACGCAAACAGCCACACCGGCCCACCCTTGTGCCGAGCCATGGTGGCCTGCATCGAGCTCATCAATTGTTCGTGAGTGAGTTGCGGCCCCAGATCGAGCCGCGGAGGGTAAGCCAATTGCAGAAGATCGGTTTCAATGGCGGTCATGGCGAAAAGCGGTGCGCCTCCTGTGTATTACCAGTTGTAAGCGACTTTACCGTAATAGAACGCGCCGCTGTAACCGTACGGCGAAAATGTGCTGTAGGCGAGATTGCCGCCACTGCTGGCGAAAGCATTGACCTTCTCCGGGTACTTATCGGTGACGTTGTCGCCGCCCAGGGTGAAGGTCCAGTTCTTCAATCTGTAATCGGCCGACAGGTCCAACACCCAGGCGGCCTTGAAGGTCTGGTCGTTGATCTTGTCCGCCTGATAGCTGGTGAACTCACCATAGCGCACCAGGTTGGTGTGCAAGGCCCAATTGCCGAAGGTGAAGTCGTTACCCAGGCTCAGTTTGTGCTGGGGCGTGGTGTCGCCCAGCAAGCCGATACGCTCGCGGCGGTCCACCCGCACCAGGTTGGCCCCCAGGCTATCGAGAATCGCGGGGTTGGCTTTCACGTCGGTGACTTTGGTGTGGTTGTAGTTGTAGCCCACGGTGCTGTTCCAGCGAATGCCGTTATCGAGTTGGTAGCGATAGTTGGCCACCAGATCGACGCCATCGGTGCTGGTGTCCGTGGCATTGGTGAAGTAACGGGCCGTGGTGTAGTTGATATTGCCGACGCCATTGGCCTGCAGGTAGGCCACTGTGGCTGGGTTGAGATTGAGGTTAGACGACAGGCTGATGCGGTCGCGAATGTCGATGCGATACACATCAAGCGTGACGGTCAGGTCGTCGGCCGGTTCGAGCACCAGGCCGAGGCTATAGTTGCGCGACTTTTCCGCCTTGAGGTCTTCGGCACCGAGCAGGCGCGCGACCTGACTGTTGACCGGGAAGGTGCCGGCTTCCTGAATGGTGCTGCCGATCAACTGCGATGAGGTGTAGGCAAAATTCTGCTGGGCCAGGGACGGCGCACGAAAGCCATTGGAGATACTGCCGCGCAAGGCCACTTGCGGGGTGAAGTCGTAGCGGGCCGACAGCGAGCCGCTGACGTTGGAGCCAAAGTCACTGTAGTCCTCATGGCGTACGGCGGCCGAGGCGCTGAGTTTTTCGGTGAAGTTGGTTTCCAGGTCCAGGTACTGTGCCCAGTTATGCCGCGTGCTGGTGCCGGCATCGGCATCACGAAAACCACCCAGGCCGGAGCTGCCGGTCTGGTAATAGGACGCTGGCTCCCCCGCCTCGATTTCATAGCCTTGATGCAGGTATTCACCGCCAAACGCCACAGAGACCGGATACGGCAGAAAGCCCACATCGAATTCACGGGACAGGTCCAGGCTGACTTGCTTCTGATCGTTGCTCAGTGTGCCGTTATTGAATTTACGCGGCGTCGCCAGGCCCAGTGAGGTGTTGATGGTTTCAGTACCCAGCTCGTACTGGTTCTTGCCGTAGTTGGCCGACAGGTCGTAATGCCAATCGTAGGCCAGCAGACCGCGCAGGCCCACCACCAGCGAGGTGTCTTCCAGGTTGCCTTTGATCAATGGCAGGTAACCGTTGGGGTTGAGCGCCTTGATGTTGTTGGAAGCGTTGCTCGCACGGTAGAAAGCGGCTGTCTCCCCACGCCGCTTGCTGTAGCCACCGAAGGCGTAGAACTGGGCGGCATCGTTGAAGGCATACTCCGAGTTGAACTGGAATTTGCCTTCATTGGTGGCCGGCTCGCCCTGGCGGAACACACGCTGGCCATAAGTGGTGGAGCCGATGCTGCCGGGGCGGTAGTCATTGCCGGCGCGGTTGGTGTAATCGTTGTCGGCGCCTTCGGCAGACAGGTTGATAAAGCCATCGTCGCCCAATGCCAGGCCCGTATTGCCGCTGATATTACGCTGGATGCCATCCCCCTTTTTGTACTCGCCAAACTTGCTGGAAATCGAGCCGCCGTGGTCGGCGTGCTTGAGAATCACGTTGATTACCCCGGCGATCGCATCGGAGCCGTAACGGGCGGAAGCGCCGTCGCGCAGCACCTCGATATGGTCTACCGCCGACAGCGGGATGGCATTCAAGTCTGCCGGGGCCGAACCGCGCCCAACCGCTCCGCCCAGATTGACGAAGGCACTGGTATGGCGACGTTTACCGTTGACCAATACCAACACCTGGTCCGGCGACAAGCCGCGCAGCTGCGCCGGACGCACCAATTCCGCGCCGTCCACCAGGCTTGGGCGCGGGAAGTTGATCGACGGAATCAGGCGCGCCAATACGGCACCCAGCTCATCGGAGCCGGTACTGCGCAGGGTTTCACCGGAGATTACGTCGATTGGCGACAGCGAAGCACTGGCGGTGCGCTCTTGAGCGCGGGTACCGGTGACGATCACCGTGTCGAGTTTAGGTGCATCAACCGCAGATGTTTCGTCTGCCAGAGCTGGATTGAATCCCACAACGGTCAGCAAATTGGCCGACAAAAACGCCGTGTATAGCGCGTGCTTCCTGTAGCTCCCCATACCGCTCCCCTTTGAATCAAAAATAGAACTGCAATGCGCGAAGTTCGTACGATCGATCCGGCTGGCGGGCGGTGGCGGTCAGTATCTGGTTAAGGTCGGTGAAGTCGGTAGTCCGTTGCGATATAGCTTAAAGATATTTATCAACCAGAATAAATACCTTAAAAGAATAAGCAAAAGCATAAGCACGCTCGCCCATTCGTCAGGATCCACGTGGCTAATCCCGGTACTTTCAGCCCCGGTTCAGCCTGGGCGCGTGCCAAGCCGTCAAACTGGCGCGCCTATCACGACCCACTTAGCCGTTCATCAAATCGACTACCGAGGTCGCCATGAAAAAATTTCGATTGCCTGGTCTGTTATTGCTCGCCCAGGCCACCACTGCACTGGCCAGCGAAACGCCGATGGCCACTGACGACAAAGGCTTCTGGTACGCCCAGACCAGCGTGTACACGCGGCACTTTGCACCCGACCCGCAACACAACAACAAACAGGACCTGATCGGCCTGGAGCGCAATGAGGCGTCGGGCCTGGTGTATGGCGGGGTGACCTTTCGCAACTCGTTCCGCCAGCGCTCGTACTATGCCTATGCGGGCAAGCGCTACGACATGGCTGAATACCCGGTGTATGCGAAGTTGACCGGCGGGCTGATCCAGGGCTATCGCGGCGAGTATCGCGACAAGATCCCATTGAATCGTTTTGGCGTAGCGCCCGTGATCATTCCGTCCGTGGGGACCCACTACGGGCCGGTCGCGGCGGAGCTGGTGTTGCTGGGGTTCAATGCGGCGATGGTGACGACTGGCTTACGCTTCTGACACGACACTGTCCGCTGTGGGAGCTGGCTTGCCTGCGATAGCGGTGGGTCAGTGTCTCATTTTCCGACTGGCGCACCGCTATCGCAGGCAAGCCAGCTCCCACATTATTCAGCGCAACACTTCAGGGCCGTGGGGCGTAGGCAAACACGTCAGCACGCATCCGGTGAGCATCCATACCGGCGTCGACCAATGCATCCAGGGTGCCGTAGATCATTGCTGG
Source organism: Pseudomonas sp. MF7453 (assembly GCF_016405455.1). Taxonomy (NCBI): domain Bacteria; kingdom Pseudomonadati; phylum Pseudomonadota; class Gammaproteobacteria; order Pseudomonadales; family Pseudomonadaceae; genus Pseudomonas; species Pseudomonas sp. MF7453. The sequence continues at coordinate 37,607 of NZ_JAEKCN010000021.1, forward strand.
CGAACCACTGGCGTAGACATGCACGCTGTTGAGATCGGCAATGTCCTCGCACACCACCTCATGCAGCAAACCGCAGCGCCCTTCCCAGCCACACAGGTCGCTGACCACTTTGTGCAGGAACAGATTGGGCAGTTGCAGCCACTGATCCCAGTGCTCGATCTGGTAGAAATCTTCCGGGCGCCGTACGCCCCAGAACAGGTGCACCGGGTGCTTGAAGCCCGAAGCGCGGCAGTGCTCGATCAGGCTGTGCATCTGCGCCATACCGGTACCGGCGGCCATCAGCACCAGCGGCCCGTCCGGCAACTCTGCCAGGTGGGTATCACCGAACGGCAGTTCCACACGGGCCATCTGGTTGCGCTGCAATTGTTCGATCAGGTTGCGGGCACTGTCTTCGCGAACCAGCACATGCAGCTCCAGCTCACGCCCGGCATGGGGTGCAGAAGCCAGGGAAAACGCCGATTTCTCGCCGCTTTCGCGCTCAAGCATCAGGTATTGCCCGGCGTGGTAACGCACCGCCTTACCGGCCGGAGCGCGCAGGCGCACACGCCAGACATCGCCACCGACTTCCACGCACTCGATCAATTGGCATGACAATTTGCGCAACGGCAACTCTCCCGGCGCCAGTACGCCATCCCACAACACAATGCAGTCTTCCAGCGGCTCGGCGATGCAAGTGTAGAACTCGCCATGGTCGCGCACTTCACCGGCCTGGCTTACCCGGCCCTCCACCAGCAACGCCGCACACACATGGCACACGCCATTGCGACAGGCCTGGGGGCATTCGTACCCCAAGCGGCGTGCGCCTTCGAGGATTCGTTCGCCAGGGACCAGCTCCAGTACAGCGCCGGAAGGTTGCAGGGTTACACGCATCAATCTATTCCCAATTCTTTCCAGATCGCATCGACACGCGCGGTGACGGCTTCATCCTTGACGATCACCCGGCCCCACTCGCGAGTGGTTTCGCCCGGCCACTTGTGGGTGGCATCCAGGCCCATTTTCGAACCCAGGCCCGACACCGGCGAGGCAAAGTCGAGGTAGTCGATCGGCGTGTTATCGATCATCACCGTATCGCGCTTGGGGTCCATGCGCGTGGTAATGGCCCAGATCACGTCGTTCCAGTCCCGCGCATTAATGTCGTCGTCGGTGACAATAACGAACTTGGTGTACATGAACTGTCGCAAAAACGACCACACACCCAACATGACGCGCTTGGCATGGCCCGGATACGACTTCTTCATGGTCACGATGGCCATGCGGTACGAACAGCCCTCAGGCGGCAGGTAGAAGTCGGTAATTTCCGGGAATTGCTTTTGCAGGATCGGTACGAACACTTCGTTGAGCGCCACACCGAGAATGGCAGGCTCATCGGGTGGACGGCCCGTGTAGGTACTGTGATAGATCGGTTTGACCCGATGGGTGATGCGCTCGACGGTGAACACCGGAAAGCTGTCGACTTCGTTGTAATAGCCGGTGTGATCGCCGTAAGGGCCTTCATCGGCCATCTCACCCGGGTGAATCACGCCTTCGAGGATAATTTCGGCGGTGGCCGGCACCTGCAAGTCGTTACCACGGCACTTGACCAGTTCGGTGCGATTACCGCGCAACAGGCCGGCAAAAGCGTATTCGGACAAGCTATCGGGCACGGGTGTCACGGCGCCGAGAATAGTCGCCGGGTCGGCACCCAGCGCCACGGACACCGGAAACGGCTTGCCCGGGTGTTTTTCACACCACTCTCTAAAATCGAGTGCGCCGCCACGGTGGCTCAGCCAGCGCATGATCACCTTGTTGCGGCCAATGACTTGCTGACGGTAAATGCCGAGGTTCTGGCGATCCTTGTTTGGGCCTTTTGTGACGGTCAGGCCCCACGTGATCAACGGGCCGACGTCGCCGGGCCAGCAGGTTTGCACCGGCAGCATGGCCAGGTCGACATCATCGCCTTCGATGACCACTTCCTGGCACACCGCGTCCTTGACCACCTTGGGGGCCATGGCAATGATCTTGCGGAAGATCGGCAGCTTCGACCAGGCATCCTTCAAGCCCTTGGGCGGCTCGGGCTCCTTGAGAAACGCCAGCAGCTTGCCGATCTCGCGCAGTTCGCTGACGGACTCGGCGCCCATGCCAAAGGCTACGCGCTCGGGAGTGCCGAACAGGTTGCCCAGCACCGGGATATCAAAGCCGGTCGGGTTTTCGAACAGCAGCGCCGGGCCCTTGTTGCGCAAGGTGCGGTCGCAAATCTCAGTCATTTCCAGCACCGGTGAAATCGGCATCTGGATACGTTTCAACTCTCCGCGCTGCTCAAGTTGCTGCACGAAATCCCGAAGATCCTTGAATTTCATTAAACATGCCACCCGTAAAATAGGCGTACATCCTACCTGCTCTTAGGGCGGCTGGCAGCTTATCGAGGTGGATTTGCACACGGAATGCATTTAAAAAATGCGCGAAAAAAAATGGCGCCCCTGAGGGCGCCATTCTTTCGAACCTGAAGTCGCGTGTTACTTGCGCTTCATCGACAGGAAGAACTCGTCGTTGGTCTTGGTGGTTTTCAGCTTGTCGATCAGGAACTCGATGGCAGCGACTTCGTCCATCGGGTGCAGCAGCTTGCGCAGGATCCACATACGCTGCAGTTCGTCGTCTGCGGTCAGCAACTCTTCGCGGCGTGTGCCGGAACGGTTGATGTTGATCGCAGGGAACACACGCTTTTCAGCAATGCGACGGTCCAGGGGCAGTTCCATGTTGCCGGTACCCTTGAACTCTTCGTAGATCACTTCGTCCATCTTCGAGCCGGTTTCAACCAGCGCGGTGGCGATAATGGTCAACGAGCCGCCTTCTTCGATGTTCCGCGCAGCACCGAAGAAACGTTTTGGTTTCTCCAGGGCGTGGGCATCGACACCACCGGTCAGTACCTTGCCGGAGCTCGGGATCACGGTGTTGTAGGCACGGGCCAGACGGGTGATGGAGTCGAGCAGGATCACCACGTCCTTCTTGTGTTCGACCAGGCGCTTGGCCTTCTCGATCACCATTTCGGCAACCTGCACGTGGCGGGTCGGTGGCTCATCGAACGTCGAGGCAACCACTTCGCCGCGCACGGTGCGCTGCATCTCGGTCACTTCTTCCGGACGCTCATCGATCAACAGTACGATCAGGTGAACTTCAGGGTTGTTACGTGCGATGTTCGCTGCAATGTTCTGCAGCATGATCGTTTTACCGGCTTTCGGCGGTGCGACGATCAGGCCACGCTGGCCTTTGCCGATCGGGGCACACAGGTCGATCACACGACCGGTCAAGTCTTCGGTGGAACCGTTACCGGCTTCCATCTTCATGCGCACGGTCGGGAACAGCGGGGTCAGGTTCTCGAAGAGAATCTTGTTTTTCGCGTTCTCTGGGCGATCGAAGTTGATCGTGTCGACCTTGAGCAGGGCGAAATAGCGCTCGCCTTCCTTCGGAGGACGGATCTTGCCAACGATGGTGTCACCGGTGCGCAAGTTGAAACGACGGATCTGGCTCGGCGAGACATAGATATCGTCTGGGCCGGCGAGATAGGAAGCGTCTGCGGAGCGGAGGAAGCCGAAGCCGTCCTGGAGAATCTCCAGCACGCCATCACCGGAGATTTCCTCGCCGCTTTTCGCGTGCTTCTTGAGCAGGGAGAAAATCACGTCCTGCTTGCGCGAACGGGCCATATTTTCTATGCCCATTTCTTCGGCCAGTTGGAGCAGGTCGGTAATCGGCTTTTGCTTGAGTTCAGTCAGATTCATATAGGAATGACGTAATCATTTATGGAGGGGGAAATTAAGCTTTTGGCTTAATGAGGCCGCGCCGCAGAGAAGGCGATAGGATCGCGTACTAATCGAAAAGGAATGCGTCGGCGACGGCTTGCAGGGGGCAGTGGAGAAACCAGTGCGGGGCCGAATGTACCACCTGAGTTTCGGAGCGTCTAGCCCTGTATTACGAAAAAGCCCCGAGATTTTCGGGGCTTTTTTGACGACGCTTAGATGTTCGCGTCGAGGAATGCAGCCAGTTGCGACTTGGACAGCGCGCCAACCTTGGTGGCCTCGACGTTGCCGTTCTTGAACAGCATCAGGGTCGGAATACCACGCACGCCGTGCTTGGCCGGGGTTTCCTGGTTTTCGTCGATGTTCAGTTTGGCAATGGTCAGTTTGCCTTCGTAGGTCGTTGCAATGTCGTCCAGAACCGGAGCGATCATTTTGCAAGGGCCGCACCATTCAGCCCAGTAGTCAACCAGCACCGGGCCGTCAGCCTTGAGGACTTCGGCTTCAAAGGTCGCGTCGGTGACGTGCTTGATAAGATCGCTGCTCATGGATGTCTCCGGATTGTAAGCAAAAAAAACGTTGCCCATCATAGCTGCCCTTCCTTCGTTCAGGAAGCCGCCTCTGATTGAGTCTTGCTATGGCGTTGCATGAGCGCGGTTATAGCCCGCTCATGGCGTTACGGCTGTCACGAACACGATGCCTGTGCGCAACGCCGCATTGCGAACGTGCTCCTGCATGGCTTTCTGCGCCGCCGCGCTGCTACGCCGGGCCAGGGCTCGCAGGATTTTGCGATGTTCCTGCCAGGTCTCCATGGCGCGTTCCGGCCGGATGAACGGTAGTTTCTGGCTCTCCAGGAACACCTCGGCGCTGGCGCTGAGAATACTCACCATGGCCTGGTTGCCGCTGGCCAGCAAAATGCGCTGGTGAAATTCGAAGTCCAGCCGGGCGGCGGCTTCGAAGTCACCCGCCTTGAGGACCTTGCGCATCGCCTCGACATTGTCTTCCAGGCTGTCGAGCTCATCGGTGGTCAATGTAACGGCCGCCAAACCTGCAGCGAACCCTTCCAGCGCGTAACGCAGCTGGAAGATGTCCAGCGGCGTGGCCTGCGCCGCAAACGGCCAGGCGAGCTCGGATGACTGGTTCGGCGCCAGCACGAACACGCCCTTGCCCGGCTGCACACTGACCACACCCACTGCGCTCAAGGACGATAAGGCCTCGCGCAACGACGCCCGGCTCACGCCCAAGCGTATCGCCAAATCGCGCTGAGAGGGCAAGGCGTCGCCTGGCCCAAAGCCTTGTTCCTTGATCAGTTTGCGGATGGCCTGCAAGGCCGCTTCCGGTACGGCTTGGGCGATGGAATTCATAAAAAACTCAAGGTTTCCGTCAGCTGAAGAGCTAGTTGTAAAGCTATTGAAGTCTGTCGGCAAGCCACGCCCCAAAGGGGCTCGTGCGCTTTTTACGCTGCTCGAAAAGGGTGCGGAAAAACCAATAACTGTTCAGACCAGTAAGACCATCGCACATCAACGAATCCGTGCCTTGCAGACCAATCCGAGGAGGCTGGCATGGGCTGTGCACTGGGCAAACTCAGAAAATTCCTTCGCCCTTTTCGGAGAGTTGCCATGACCAAGCGCTACAGCGCCCTGCTCACTGCCCTGTTTGCCAGCCTGATGCTGAGCCAGGCACCCGCCCAGGCGAACGGTCTGGATGACATCGTCGCCCGTGGCACCCTGAAGGTTGCCGTCCCCCAGGACTTCCCACCGTTTGGTTCGGTGGGTCCGGACATGCAACCCCGTGGCCTGGACATCGACACCGCCAAGCTGCTGGCCGACCAACTCAAGGTCAAGCTGGAGCTGACCCCGGTGAACAGCACCAACCGCATCCCGTTCCTCACCACCGGCAAGGTCGACCTGGTGATTTCCAGCCTGGGCAAGAACCCCGAGCGCGCAAAGGTCATCGACTTCTCCAACGCCTACGCACCGTTCTACCTTGCCGTGTTTGGGCCGCCTGATGCCGCCATCGCCAACCTCGACGACCTCAAGGGCAAGACCATCAGCGTGACCCGTGGCGCCATCGAGGATATCGAGCTGACCGCGGTGGCGCCCAAGGAAGCCACGATCAAGCGCTTTGAAGATAACAACTCCACCATCGCTGCCTACCTGGCCGGCCAGGTGGACCTGATCGCCAGCGGCAACGTGGTCATGGTGGCCATCAGCGAACGCAACCCCAAACGCGTACCGGCACTGAAGGTGAAACTCAAGGACTCGCCGGTGTATGTGGGCGTGAACAAGAACGAGCCGGCGCTGCTGGAAAAGGTCAATCAGATCCTGGTCGCGGCCAAGGCTGACGGCAGCCTGGAAAAAAACGCGCTGCAATGGCTCAAAGAACCGTTGCCTGCTGACCTTTAAAACGGAGTTGACCGATGGCCTATCAATTCGACTTTGTGCCGGTGCTGGCCAATACCGATCTGCTGCTGCGTGGCGCGCTGTTCACCCTTGAGCTGACGGCGATCGGCGCCATTCTCGGAGTGGCACTGGGCATCGTCGGTGCCGTGGTGCGGGCGTGGAAGATCCAGCCGTTTGCATGGATCTTTGGTGTGTATGTCGAATTGATCCGCAACACGCCGTTCCTGGTGCAGTTGTTCTTTATTTTCTTCGGCCTGCCGTCCCTGGGGTTGAAGATCACCGAGTGGCAAGCCGCCGTGCTGGCAATGGTGATCAACCTGGGGGCTTACTCCACCGAGATCATCCGCGCCGGGATCCAGGCCATCCCGCGCGGGCAGCTGGAAGCCGCCGCCGCGCTGGCGATGACGCGCTTCGAAGCGTTCCGCCATGTGGTGCTGCTACCGGCGCTGGGCAAAGTGTGGCCAGCCCTGAGCAGCCAGATCATCATCGTGATGCTTGGCTCGGCGGTGTGTTCACAGATCGCCACCGAAGAATTGAGCTTTGCCGCCAACTTTATCCAGTCGCGTAATTTCCGTGCCTTTGAAACCTATGCCCTGACCACCCTGGTGTACCTGTGCATGGCGCTGATGATTCGCCAGTTGCTCAACTGGATCGGCCGGCGGTTTGTGATGAGGAACAGCCGATGAGTGAGTTCACCCTCTGGGACATCGTGCGCAACCTGCTCACTGGCCTGCAGTGGACGCTGCTGCTGTCATTGGTAGCGTTTGTGGGCGGAGGCCTCATCGGCCTGCTGGTGATGACGATGCGCATCAGCCGCAAAGCCTTCCCACGTAATATTGCCCGCACCTATATCGAGTTGTTCCAGGGCACACCGCTGCTGATGCAGTTGTTCCTGGTGTTTTTCGGCGTTGCCCTGCTTGGCATAGACATATCGCCCTGGCTGGCTGCGGCAATCGCCCTGACCCTGTTCACCAGCGCCTACCTGGCCGAAATCTGGCGCGGTTGCGTCGACTCCATTGCCCATGGCCAGTGGGAAGCCTCGGCCAGCCTGGCCCTGAACCCTTTTGAGCAGCTGCGCTATGTGATCCTGCCCCAGGCGCTGCGCATTGCCGTCGCGCCGACGGTGGGTTTCTCGGTGCAGGTGGTCAAAGGCACCGCCGTGACCTCGATCATCGGCTTCACCGAACTGACCAAGACCGGCGGCATGCTCGCCAACGCGACCTTCGAGCCGTTCATGGTTTACGGCCTGGTGGCCCTCGGTTATTTCCTGCTCTGCTACCCCTTGTCCCTCAGTGCGCGCTACCTGGAAAGGAGACTGCATGCCTCTGCTTAGAATCTCAGCCCTGCATAAGTATTACGGCGATCACCACGTCCTCAAGGGCATCGACCTGACCGTGGAAGAAGGCCAGGTAGTGGCGATCATCGGCCGCAGCGGCTCGGGCAAGTCCACCTTGCTGCGTACCCTTAATGGCCTGGAGTCGATCAATGACGGTGTGATCGAAGTCGATGGCGAATACCTCGACGCCGCCCGCGCCGACCTGCGCAGCCTAAGGCAGAAAGTCGGCATGGTGTTCCAGCAGTTCAACCTGTTCCCGCACCTGAGCGTCGGCGAAAACGTGATGCTGGCACCGCAAGTGGTGCAAAAAGTGCCCAAGGCCAAGGCGGCACAGCTGGCCAGGCAAATGCTCGAACGCGTTGGGCTGGGCGAGAAGTTCGACGCCTTCCCCGATCGTCTGTCCGGTGGCCAGCAGCAACGGGTCGCCATTGCCCGCGCGCTGGCCATGTCGCCCAAGGTGCTGTTGTGCGATGAGATTACCTCGGCCCTGGACCCGGAATTGGTCAATGAGGTGCTCAGCGTGGTGCGTCAATTGGCCCAGGATGGCATGACGCTGATCATGGTCACCCACGAAATGCGCTTCGCCCGGGAAGTCGGCGACAAGCTGGTGTTCATGCACCAGGGCAAGGTGCATGAAACCGGCGACCCGAAGGTGTTGTTTGCCAACCCAGGAACCGTAGAGCTCGCCAATTTCATTGGCTCGGTTGAACAGCCGAGCTGACCAGCTCAAAACTGCCCTGTGCCTCCAGGTGCGTCTCCCTGCGCACCGACAAGGCATCGAAGGGCAATTGGGTATCGATATCGACCTGGGCGGTGAGTCGCCGCCCTACCACCGGCATACCTGCTGCTTGAGCCACCAAAACCTGGCCGGGCAACAACTGGCCTCTGACAACCTCACCCGGCACGTGGGCAGCCGCCCAACCGACGGCACGCCCATCGACCTGAGCATGCTTGAGACTCAACCGCAAACGGCCCTCACGCCCGAACCGAAACCCCTCCCCATCGGCTGCAGCGCCAACAAAACGCAACGCCATGGCCGCAGGCTCGGCACAGAGTACGTTGACACTCAAGGAGCGGGTTGCCAGTACCACGGCAGAGCTTTCAACCAGCGCATCCCTGCGTATCTGGCCATAGTCGACACGCGGCTGGCTCAGCGACAGTCGGCAGTTTTCCGCCATCGCATCAGGCGGCGCCAGCAGTGTGCAAAACAGCGCCAAAGGCAGGCTCAGAGCGGTCTTAATCACCTCGGCATACCGCCGATGCAGCTTCATAAAATTTGTCATTGTCAGGCTTGGCCTCGGCGTCAATATGCAGCAGGCAAGTGGAAGAGTCAGGCAAGGAAACCCGCAGGCTTTGCGACTCAGTCACGTCATTGAGAAAAATCATGCCCTCGCCTACTACGCTGGTGAGAAAACGATTGCCCTTGCCTAATACCGAGGCGCCCTGAGGTAGCGGTCTGCCGTGCTGATCGCTCGCAGTCACCAGCATTCGGCGCACTTTCACCACGTCGAAATCCACGGTATTGAACGAACCTCTACCCGCGGCAAGCACCTGGGTGCCGTTTTTCAGGTCCACTCGTTTGGGCAAGGATTGAGTCTGCACTTCGACTCGGCTGTTGGTGTAGGCCGGCAAGCCCGCGATCACCGCTTGCCCGTTGAAGTCGGTCCAGACCGGGCCTTGCGGCGTCTGGACTTTGGCGGAGCCGATATCGCCGACCGAGACGACGCCGAACGTGTCTTGCACGCTATAAGGCGAGAAGGTCACCCCACCTTCATGCGCCACTGCACCGCCGCGCAACTGTCCGGTGTAGCTGGTGCCCAGGGGATCGCGGCTGACGCCCAGGCCGACCTGGGTATAGCGTGGCAACAGGTCGACCTGCGCCCGCACGGATTGCTCCCGGCTGCGCATGTCACGCTCGATGCCGACGTCGTAATTCACATACTCGTTGACCCTTTCGCTGAGCGCGGTACCCGCAGTGAAGTGGTCGCCACGTCGGCTTGTGAAGCTGCTTACACGCCGATCTCCTCCCAGCGGCACGCTGACCTGCAACCGCAAGGACAGGTCGTTATCCAGGGCACTGCCTCGGCGACTGCCGTCAAGTGGAGTATCACGACGAGTGCGCGAGCCGCCCACTTGCGAATCGGCGATGAAGGCGACATCGGCGCGACCGAACGATTTGTTCCAGGAGACAAATACATGCTCGCTCGTTTGCCCGCCAAATTGAGCACTGCGGGTGTAGTTCAGCGAAAATATGCCCAGCGTGGGCTCGGCCCAGCTCATACCCGCGGTGTAGTGGTTCTTGAAATGCGAGTTCAACTCATCGCCCCTGAGGGACCGACCTGCTTCAGTCACTTCGCGATAGCCGCGGGTCTGGGTGGTTGCGCTGACGTTGACATCGATATTGGCGACCACCGGGCTACTCACGGATACGCTGCTGCGTGACCCGGACACCGCCTTGTGGCTGTCTCGGGACAGGTTATGTCGTGCGCTCACAGACACCCGCTGGAAAAACACGCTGCTCAGGGTGCCCCCCGCAGCCCAATAATCCTCGGTACTCAACAGACCAAAACCGGCAGACGCATCGCGACCCAACCCCCAGGTGCCACTGCCCATGGCGACCACCGGTGACGGCCCCTCTTCACCTGCGCTTCTGCGCAGCTGGCCAACCGAAAAGTAATAGCCCGGTGCCGCTGGGGCAGCCCCCGCGAACGAAGCCGCCGGCACGACAAAACTGCGCCTGGCGCCGCGCACGTCAATCACACTGACATCAAGGTCACTGGTGCCACTGAGCAGTGGCACCCCCGTCAACCGGAACGGCCCTTCGGGCACCAATGTACTGTGGATCAACACCCCGGACTGGCGCACTTCAACTCGCGATTGGCTTTGGGCCAAGCCTTCGACCACTGCATTATTGCCGCCCGCAGGGGCTCTGGACTGCCCATCGGGGGAGAACTGCAAGCCGGACAGCTGGATCCCGCCAAACAGCGGGTTATTACTGGAGAGCTGGCCCATCTGGAAAGTCGACTGCAACGCGGCGATATCCCGCTGTGCATAGGCGTGCAGGTGTTCGGTACGGGTCTGCCCGTTGTCAGACACATAGAACTGGCGACTGCGAACAATCCAGTCATCCAGGTTGAAGCCCGCTTCGGTATAGGCCGACACAAACCGGGTCGGCCCGCTACGCGAGTGGCTGTCGTAACCCAATACGTCATAGTTGAACAACGCGGCCGTGCCGCCCCGAGAAAAATGCCCGCTCTCCCATTCGGGGTCACGCAAAGCCTGGGTCGGCACCACCAGCGCCACTTCGTCAGTACCGGGGCGCAAGCGCACCATGGTCGCAGGGAACGCACCGAGGAAGTCATGGCACGCCTGATCCGGCGTGGCGCCTTCCCGAAGGATCTCCCCAGGCTTTACCAACCCCGCCTTCTCCAGCAACCCGGGAGTGAAACACAGCCCTCCCTGTGAATCGAACCGAGCATCAACCAGCCCAAGCGGGTTGCCATTGACGCGCAATCCGACCACTTGAATGCCTTCACGAAAACGCGCAGCACTGCGAAAGTAATCGGAGACCTGGGGGTCAATGCCGTGGGTCGTCAGCGCAGCCAGGTCAAACCCCTCCCCAAGCTCCAGCGCAGCCGTCATGCCAGGCAAACCCCATAACGCCGCGAACCCTATGAACAACCTGGATTTGCAGGGCCGGAACGGCCCAGTAATACCGCGAGCCGACGGGACGATCATGAGCCGATCAACGCGCATCTGCGTTGACCGGTGCCAGGTAGCTGTCTACCGAAAAGCCATAGACCGTGGCAGGTTGAATCTCAACCTGCGCCACATCGCCCAAAGCACCGTCAACGTTCGCCACCAACGCCTCACCTGGCAAGATATAGGTGCGCGGCAGTGTGGCTTGAATACCTTGTGGAAGCAGTTGCACATCCGGTGCCAGACGCACGACGTAAGCGCTGTCGTTGTGGACGGTGAGTCGCTCGGCGAACCGCTCCCACCTCAGCAGCTCCCACGGGGTTTGGTGGCGTGGCAAGCCTTTGGGATGCAGGATCAACGGCAGATTCTGCCGAAGAGTGATACCGATGGTCGCGCCGTCCGCGGCCCGCGCCTGGGGAATGCCCTCAAAAGACACGCGCTTGAGCCGTTGGGCCTTGAGCGGCTGCTTCAGCGTGCTGATGAAACGCACCAGCTGCGTATCCCCCGCTTCCACACGGGTAATAGGAGGCGTGACAATCAGTAGCGGTTCGAGATCTTCAGGCACGTTTTCAATAACAGAATGAAGCAACGCCGGCCCTGCATCGGTGTTCTTGATAGTGATCGTGGCTTCGCCGTCTTCCTCGAAAAGTACGACTACAGTTGTGTCCGGCAACATCCCATCCGCCGCAGCCACCACACTGAAAAACATACTCCATAGCCACGCAAGACTTATTAAAAAAACACGCACGCAATATTCCCCACAACTCATGAAGTTGACGATTGGCCACCTAACGCCCAAAGAAAAACAGCCAACAAGAAAGGGTTGGCTTTCTTGATCGGCTGTTTTCGGTTGTTTAGATGTAACTCAATACAAGCGTGGCGCGGCCATCCAGGGGAACATCACGACTCAGATCCAAGTCCTGAGCCTTGTTGATCACGGCTTTCACCGCCACTGTGGCTGTCAACTGGCTGATCGAGGCAGGGGTCACGCTCACGCCATTACGCCAGGAGTACTGGCTGGGCGATTGGGCGATTCTGCCGTCGCTGTTTTGCCAGGCACCATGTCCGGTGCGCATGATCGAAAACAGCGTTGTTCCGGAAGAGCGAAGGTCCCTGAGGGTGATCGAATAGCCACCGACGCGTCGGGACGCTGCGATCCCCAAACCAAAGTTCTGCGCTTCGGAGAAGCCCGGCCCAAGGATGCCTGTTACCTTGCTCCCCGCCTGCAAATCGCTGAAGGTGAGGCCGAACCTGGCAGGCGCACTGCCGCAATTGATAACCAGGGACGTGGTGTGCTCTTCACGCGGGTTGAATGCCGTGTGAGACAACTCGCCGGAGCGAATCGTGTTGTAGTCAATGATGCCACCGCCCGACAGGTTTAAGCTGCAGGCGGCAGGCTTGATCGTCCCCTTGACGATCAACTGGGCGCTCGTATTTGCCTGAACTTGCAGAGCTGCAGCCAGACACGCAATACCGAAGGTCAATCCAACAATTTTTTTCATGCTCGTCCTGTCACTTGAAGTTAACAGGCGCTCTTTATTCAGGTTTTGGCGATTCCATCGCTCAACAACTATCGTCCTTAATACAAAACTATAAATAAATAACACCCCGGCAGAATTGCCGAGTGACAGTCTGGGGTGTGGGTACCCCGATAAAAAATCAGACAGCGCGGTATTTGTTGTAGGCCCCAGCAAGAACAAACAATTACTTTAACCTATCGACAGTGTAGGCAAGAGCAAAATATAGAACAGCATATAGTCCCACCCACTGTAGGCAAAATCATCTACACATTAACAACCGCAGGCGGTTAAAACCTCTTACATCATCGGAAAGTTTGTTTGCCGAAAGCTTGCGAAGCAGCCCTAAGCTTTCCAAAGTTTTCCTACAGACCGCAGCGGGAAAATTACCGAAGCACAACGCGTTGGCTCCAGCGGTCGATCGTGGCACGATGGCAAGGTTATCGACCGAGACTCCCAAACCATGCCGCAATCCCAAGCCAAGAATCTGTCCTTGATCGCCGCCATCGACCTGGGCTCCAACAGCTTTCACATGGTCGTGGCCAAGGCCCAGAACGGTGAGATCCGCATCCTTGAGCGGCTCGGCGAAAAAGTGCAACTGGCCGCCGGGATCGACGACGAGCGCAAGCTCAATGAAGAATCCATGCAGCGCGGGCTCGACTGCCTCAAGCGCTTTGCGCAATTGATCAATGGCATGCCGCCTGGCGCTGTGCGCATCGTCGGCACCAACGCATTGCGCGAAGCCCGAAACCGCAATGAGTTCATCCATCGTGCCGAGGAAATCCTCGGGCATCCGGTGGAAGTTATCTCTGGCCGTGAAGAGGCGCGCCTGATCTACCTCGGCGTGTCCCACACACTGGCCGACACACCGGGCAAACGCCTGGTGGCGGACATTGGTGGCGGCAGTACCGAGTTCATCATCGGCCAGCGTTTCGAGCCACTGCTGCGTGAAAGCTTGCAGATGGGCTGCGTGAGCTTCACTCAACGTTACTTCAAGGACGGCAAGATCACGCCGGCGCGCTATGCCCAGGCTTATACGGCGGCGCGGCTGGAGATCATGAGCATTGAACATGCCCTGCACCGCCTGACCTGGGATGAAGCCATCGGCTCGTCCGGCACCATCCGCGCCATCGGCCTGGCCTTGAAGGCGGGCGGCCATGGCACCGGCGAGGTGAATGCCGAAGGTCTGGCGTGGCTCAAGCGCAAGCTGTTCAAGCTGGGGGATGCGGAAAAAATCGACTTCGACGGTATCAAACCTGATCGCCGCGCCATTTTCCCTGCGGGCCTGGCGATTCTCGAAGCCATTTTCGACGCCCTCGAACTGCAACGCATGGACCACTGTGACGGCGCCCTGCGCGAAGGCGTGCTGTATGACCTGCTGGGCCGCCATCACCACGAAGACGTGCGTGAGCGCACTCTCAGCTCGCTGATGGAACGCTACCACGTCGACCTGGAACAGGCTGCCCGCGTGGAGCGCAAAGCCTTGCACGCTTTCGACCAGGTGGCCGCAGATTGGGACCTGGAAGACGGCGTCTGGCGCGAGCTGCTGGGCTGGGCCGCCAAGGTGCATGAAGTGGGCCTGGACATCGCCCACTACCATTACCACAAGCACGGCGCCTACCTGATCGAGCACTCGGACCTGGCCGGTTTCTCCCGCGAAGACCAACAGATGCTCGCACTGCTGGTGCGCGGCCATCGCCGCAATATTCCCAAGGACAAATTTGCCGAATTCGGCAAAGACGGCATCAAGCTGATTCGCCTGTGCGCGCTGTTGCGCTTTGCAATCCTGTTCCACCACATTCGTGGCACCCAGGAAATGCCCCAGGTAAAACTGCACGCCGATGACGACAGCCTGGAAGTCATCTTCCCCAAGGGCTGGCTGGATGAAAACCAACTGACCCAGGCGGACTTCGCCCAGGAAGCCGAATGGCTGACGCGGGTGGGGTTCAGCCTGAACCTGCGCTAAAGCACACGGCAAAACAAATGTGGAAGCGGGCTTGCTCGCGAAGGCGGAGTGTCAGCCAATGCATCTTTGGCTGACCTACCGCTATCGCGGGCAAGCCCGCTCCCACTTTTTGAACTGCGTTGGGTTTTAGTTCACCGCAAGAATCGGGCTACCCAACTTCTCCAGCAACGTCGCCTGCGCGCTGCGCGGGTTCTGGTTGCCGGTCGGGGTGTTGCGTACATAACGCCCGTCCGATTGCAGACTCCAGCTGTGGGTGTTGTCGGTCAGGTAGCTTTCCAGCTCCTTCTTGACCCGCATGATCAGCTTCTTGCCTTCTACCGGGAAGCAGGTCTCCACACGCTTGTCGAGGTTGCGTTCCATCCAGTCGGCGCTGGAGAGGAACATCTGCTCTTCGCCGCCGTTGAGGAAGTAGAACACGCGGGTGTGCTCCAGGAAGCGGCCGATGATCGAGCGCACGTGGATGTTATGCGACACGCCGACAATGCCCGGGCGCAGGCAGCACATGCCACGCACCACCAGATCGATACGTACGCCCGACTGGCTGGCCTTGTACAGCGCGCGGATGATCTTAGGATCGGTCAGCGAGTTGAACTTGGCGATGATGTGCGCCGGTTTGCCGTCGAGAGCGAACTGGGTCTCGCGGGCAATCATGTCGAGCATGCCCTTCTTGAGGGTGAACGGCGCGTGCAACAGCTTCTTCATGCGCAAGGTCTTGCCCATGCCGATCAACTGGCTGAACAACTTGCCGACGTCTTCACACAGCGCGTCATCGGATGTCAGCAGGCTGTAGTCGGTGTAGAGCTTGGCGTTGCCGGCGTGGTAGTTGCCGGTGCCCAAGTGGGCGTAACGCACAATTTCACCGGCCTCACGGCGCAGAATCAACATCATCTTGGCGTGGGTCTTGAAGCCGACCACGCCGTAGATCACCACCGCACCGGCCGCTTGCAGGCGGCTGGCCAGTTGCAGGTTGGACTCCTCGTCAAAGCGCGCCCGCAACTCGATCACCGCGGTGACTTCCTTGCCGTTACGCGCAGCATCCACCAACGCATCGACGATTTCCGAGTTGGCACCGCTGCGGTACAGGGTCTGGCGCACGGCCAGGACGTGCGGGTCCTTGGCAGCCTGGCGCAGCAGGTCGACCACCGGGGTGAACGACTCGAAGGGGTGCAGCAGCAGGATGTCCTGCTTGCTCACCACGCTGAAGATGTTCTCGCTGTTTTGCAGCAGTTTCGGGATCTGCGGCGTGAACGGCTTGTATTGCAGCTCCGGGTGGCTGTCCAGGCCGGTAATGCTGAACAGACGCGTCAAGTTCACCGGGCCATTGACCTG
Organism: Pseudomonas sp. MF7453; assembly: GCF_016405455.1. Lineage (NCBI taxonomy): Bacteria > Pseudomonadati > Pseudomonadota > Gammaproteobacteria > Pseudomonadales > Pseudomonadaceae > Pseudomonas > Pseudomonas sp. MF7453. Next base: position 53,623 of record NZ_JAEKCN010000021.1, read on the forward strand.
GTACAACTCGGATTCGGCCAGGTTGAACTGCTTGAGCAGGTAGTCCGACAGATGTTTGGGGCAGGTATCCGCCACTTCCAGACGCACCGCATCGCCATAACGCCGCGAGAACAGCTCGCCGCGCAGGGCCCGGGCCAAGTCTTCGACATCTTCGGAATCCAGTGCCAGGTCGGCGTTACGGGTCAGGCGGAACTGGTAGCAGCCTTTGACCTTCATGCCCTGGAACAGGTCATCGGCGTGGGCATGGATCATCGACGACAGGAATACATAATTGTCGCCAGCGCCCCCTACCTCTTCCGGTACCTTGATGATGCGTGGCAACAGACGCGGCGCCGGGATGATCGCCAGGCCCGAATCGCGACCGAAGGCATCGATACCTTCAAGCTCAACGATAAAGTTGAGGCTCTTGTTCACCAGCAGTGGGAACGGGTGCGTAGGGTCCAGGCCGATGGGGGTGATGATCGGCGAAATCTCGTCGCGGAAATAACGGCGCACCCAGGTCTTGATCTTGGCGGTCCAGTGACGACGACGAATGAAGCGAACCTGATGTTTTTCCAGCTCCGGCAGCAGGATGTCATTGAGGATCGCGTACTGGCGGTCCACATGGCCATGCACCAATTCACTGATGCGTGCCAACGCCTGATGCGGTTGCAGGCCGTCGGCCCCGGCTTGTTCACGGGCGAAGGTGATCTGCTTCTTGAGGCCGGCAACGCGAATCTCGAAGAACTCATCCAGGTTGCTGGAGAAGATCAGCAGGAATTTCAGCCGCTCCAGCAACGGGTAGGACTCATCCAGCGCCTGCTCCAGCACGCGGATGTTGAATTGCAGTTGTGACAACTCGCGATGGATGTACAGGCTGCTGTCATCCAGGTTGGTGACCACGGGCACGGGCACCGGCGCAGGTGCTTCGGCAACCACCGCAGGCGGGGCAGGCTCCAGCTCCGGCGGGGTCTGGGTCACTTGTTCAACCACCGGGTGAGCGTCTTTTACGGCAACTTCGGAGAGTCCTTCGGTATTCATCGAGTGTTCCTGTGAGGGCTATTGTTGCTCTCTAAGCAATTGGGCAGCGCGGGCGGCGAAGTAGGTCAGAATGCCATCAGCGCCGGCACGTTTAAAGGCAGTCAGGGATTCGAGGATCACCCCTTCACTCAACCAACCATTCTGGATCGCCGCCATGTGCATGGCGTATTCACCGCTGACCTGATAGACAAAGGTCGGCACTTTGAATTCCTCTTTGACCCGATAAAGGATGTCCAGATACGGCATCCCGGGCTTGACCATCACCATATCGGCGCCTTCGGCCAGGTCAGCGGCCACTTCGTGCAGCGCTTCCTGGCTATTGGCCGGGTCCATCTGGTACGAGGCCTTGTTGGCCTTGCCCAGGTTCAGCGCCGACCCTACAGCATCGCGGAAGGGGCCGTAATAGGCGCTGGCGTATTTGGCCGAGTAGGCCATGATCCGCACATTGACGTGACCGGCCAGCTCAAGGGCTTCGCGAATCGCCTGGATACGGCCGTCCATCATGTCCGACGGCGCAACCACCTGGGCGCCCGCCGCGGCGTGGGACAACGCCTGCTTGACCAGCGCATCGACGGTGATGTCGTTCTGTACATAACCTTCTTCGTCAAGAATGCCATCCTGGCCGTGCGTGGTGAACGGGTCCAGTGCCACGTCAGTGATCACCCCAAGCTCCGGGAAGCGCTCGCGCAAGGCACGGGTGGCGCGCTGGGCGATCCCTTGCGGGTTCCAGGCTTCGGCGGCGTCCAGAGACTTGAGCTGCGGCGGAGTCACCGGAAACAGCGCCAGTGCCGGGATTCCCAACTCGACCCAATTGGCCGCCTCGATCAGCAACTGATCAATGGTCAAACGCTCCACACCCGGCATCGACGCGACGGCTTCCCGACGATTTTCGCCGTCGAGCACAAATACCGGCAGGATCAGATCGTTCGTCGTAAGTACATTTTCACGTACCAGGCGGCGAGAAAAATCATCACGACGGTTGCGGCGCAGACGAGTGGCGGGGAACAGGCGGTTGGCAGGGGTAAAGCTCACGACAGACTCCTGAGCCCGCGTTTACGGGCGAGCGTTGCAGTTATAAGCGGCCATTATGACGAAGGTATGACAGTTGTGCTTATCGATGCGACCTGTAGGCGCATTCGTCATATATGTAGGAATTGTTCACTTCGTGACACATCTCGATACTTTCATGAATCTTCGTGAAGGCGTAGGCTGCGCGTTCATTTCGCCAGCACCCCAGACCATGCTTCAACAATTTCTGCATGACTTCGGCTACTTTGCCCTCTTTCTCGGCACGTTTTTCGAAGGCGAGACCATCCTCGTACTCGCAGGCTTCCTGGCGTTCCGTGGCTACATGGATATCAACCTGGTGGTGGTCGTTGCCTTTTTTGGCAGCTACGCCGGCGACCAGCTCTGGTACTACATGGGGCGCAAGCACGGCCGCAAGCTGCTGGCACGCAAGCCGCGCTGGCAGTTGATGGGCGACAAGGCTCTGGAGCATATCCGCAAGCATCCGGATATCTGGGTACTGAGCTTCCGCTTCGTCTACGGCTTGCGCACAGTGATGCCCGTGGCGATTGGCCTGTCCGGTTACCCGCCGATGCGCTATCTGATCCTTAACGGTATTGGTGCGGCGATCTGGGCCGCTGCCTTGGGAGCTGCGGCCTATCATTTCGGTGCGGTGCTCGAAGGTATGCTCGGCAGCGTCAAGAAATACGAGCTATGGGTACTGGGCGCCCTGCTGGTGCTGGGTTTTGGCTTGTGGCTGCGACGCCGCTTCAAAAATGCCCGCATCGCCCGTGAGGCATGTGCCGAGGCCAAGGCGCGACAGGCTGCCGAGCAAGCCTCGATCGAATCGCCTAAGACGCCAACCGAGTAAACCGGCCTCTGCAACAGTAGAGACCGATCACGCTGAGCAGGCTGTAGCTCGCCAGGCCCAGCCAGGCGAGATGGCTGGGGGGCCACAAGCCGACCAGCGGCGCCAGCCATACCAACGGCAGGTTCAGCGCCAGGCGCGCCAGCTCGGCCTTCAACGCCCATGGGCGATTCTCCAGCGCCACCCCCAAGGTAAACAGGCCCAGCGCCATCGCGCCCCAACCGAGCACCAGCGCCGCCGTAGGCATGCCCTCACCGAAATTCATCAGATAACTGCCAAAGCCCACATACGCTGCGAATTGCAGCGCGATGTAGAACTGTTGCCGCGCATCCAAAGGCACCTCGAATTTGCGGAACTGGCTCAGGTCCGGCTTGGCCATGGGGTACCTGGCCTTGACGTCCGCCGGGCGCCAGCCGGTGCGCATAAACCAGATGCGCAGCTTGTCCCAGCGGCTTTCAGTACGCCGGGCGTCATTCCATAACTGCGCATAAAACTGCAGGTTGGCCCACAGCGGGTTCCAGCTCGCCAGAGGTGTGGTCACCCCAAAGATCACCGGCTCATTATCGTCCTCTTCTTGAAAAGTACCGAACAGCCGGTCCCAAATAATGAACACCCCGCCGTAGTTACGATCCATGTAGAGAGCGTTCTGTGCGTGGTGGGCCCGATGATTGGACGGCGTCACGAAGAACCATTCGAACCAGCCCAGCTTGGGAACGTGGCGGGTATGGACCCAGAATTGATACAACAGGTTGAGCGAAGCCACGCTGATAAACACCACCAGCGGCACGCCAACGACGGCCAGAGGCAGGTAGAAGATCCAGCTCAGCAGGAAACCGGTGCTGGTCTGGCGCAAGGCGGTGGTGAGGTTGTAGTCCTCACTCTGGTGATGCACCGAATGCGCAGCCCAAAGAATATTGCGCTCGTGGCCCATGCGATGCAGCCAGTAATAGCAGAAGTCATAGAACACAAAAGCGAATACCCAGGTCCAGGCACTCTGGGCCGGCAACTCGATGAGCGCCAGATGCTTGAGAGCAAACGCGTAGGTCAAAAGGCCCACGCCCTTGGTCAGCAAACCGGTCGTGGTGGACAGCACGCCGGTGCTGAGGCTGTTGATGGCATCCGCGACCCGATAGTTGCGTGCGCCGCGCCAACGGTCGGCCAGCAGCTCCACGACGATCAGGGCAATAAAAAACGGTACTGCGTAAGGCACAAAGTCCATGGGCTAGTCCGGTCTATTTTTGTTACATCAAGATTAGGTGCAGCGGCGTGAGATCCCATTGGCAACAGGTTACAAATTAGTAGACATTTAACGCCATGAATCAGGAGAAATGCCCATGAGCAAAAAAATTGCAGTGATCCTTTCCGGCTGTGGCGTATATGACGGCGCAGAGATCCACGAGAGCGTGATCACCCTGCTGCGCCTGGATCAGCGCGGCGCTCAAGTGGAATGCTTTGCCCCCGATATTGCGCAATTGCATGTGATCAACCATCTCACGGGCGAAGAAATGCCCGAGTCGCGCAATGTGCTGGTGGAGTCTGCGCGTATCGCCCGAGGCGCAGTAAAGGATATTGCCCAAGCCAACGCCGCGGACTTCGACGCCCTGATCGTGCCGGGCGGGTTTGGCGCGGCGAAGAATCTGTCGAACTTTGCCGTGGAAGGCGCCGGTTGCAGCGTCAACCCGCAGGTGTTGGAGCTGGCTGAAGCGTTTGCCGAAGCAGGCAAGCCGGTGGGCTTGATCTGCATCTCGCCGGCCCTGGCCGCGAAGATCTACGGCCCTGGCGTAACCTGCACCATCGGTAACGATGCCGACACAGCGGCCGCCCTGGACAAGATGGGCGCCACACACCACGAATGCACGGTGGAAGATATCGTCGAAGACAAGGCGCGCAAGCTGGTCAGTACGCCGGCGTATATGCTCGGCAAGAACATCAGTGAAGTGGCGTCAGGGATCAACAAGCTGGTGGATCGGGTATTGGAATTGACCCACGAGAACGACTGACGCCCTCTTTCTGTAGGAGCGAGCTTGCTCGCGAAGAACCTGAGGGCGCCGCGTTCACCCAGAGTGCCCGCGTTATCGTTGACGTTTTTCGCGAGCAAGCTCGCTCCTACATCGGCTTCATCAAGCGGGTAAGGATTCGGTCCAATGCATTGGCAAACGCCTGCTTGTCCTTTTCGCTGTGGGGCGGTGGTCCGCCGCCCATCTGGCCTTGCTCGCGCAGGTCAGTAAACAGGTTACGCACCGCTAACCGCTCACTCATGTTCGCCGGGCTGAACTCCTTGCCGCGCGGATCAAGGGCCGTGACGCCCTTCTTCACCAGCCGATCGGCCAAGGGCACGTCGCTGCAAATCACCAATTCGCCGGGCACCGCGTGCTCAACCAGGTATTCATCGGCCGCGTCGGGGCCGCTGGGCACCACGATCAGCTTCACACAGGAAAAGCTCGGCTTGATCTGGCTCTGCCCGGCCACCAGCACCACCTCGAACTGGCGCTTGAGAGCGAACTTCACCACTTGGTCCTTGGCCGCCCGAGGGCAGGCGTCGGCGTCGATCCACACGCGCATACTACGCCGCCACCCGGCGCTTCTCGGTCAGCCGGCTACGGCCATACAGCACCACAATCGCCAGGATCGCCACGGCCTGTGCGCTCAACGAATAGGCATCGGCGTGGATGCCCAGCCAGTCGAACTCAAAGAACGCCACCGGCCGCGTGCCGAAGATGCCCGCCTCCTGCAAAGCCTTGACACCGTGCCCGGCGAACACCACCGACAGCGCGCACAGCAACGCGGCGTTGATGCCGAAGAACAGCGCCAGGGGCAACTTCGCCGAACCGCGCAGGATCACCCAGGCCAGGCCCACCAGCAGCACCAGCGCCGTGGCACCACCGGCCAGCACCGCGTTGTGCCCGGCAGGACCGGCTTGCAACCACAGGGTTTCGTAGAACAGGATCACTTCGAACAGCTCGCGGTACACCGAGAAGAACGCCAGCACGGCAAAACCGAAACGCCCACCGCCGCCCACCAGGCTGCTCTTGATGTAGTCCTGCCAGGCCGCCGCGTGGCGCCGGTCGTGCATCCACACGCCGAGCCACAGCACCATCACACTGGCGAACAACGCTGTGCAGCCTTCGAGCAACTCACGCTGGGCACCGCTGACGTCAATGACATAGGCCGCCAAGGCCCAGGTACCCAAACCTGCCAACAGCGCCAGGCCCCAGCCGACGTTGACGCTGCGCACCGCCGATTGCTGGCCGGTGTTACGCAGAAAGGCGAGGATCGCTGCCAGCACCAGAATCGCTTCCAGCCCTTCGCGCAGCAAAATCAGCAAGCCGGAGATATAGCTCAACGACCAGCTCAGGCCATCGCCGCCCAGCAACCCGGCAGACTCGGTGAGTTTGCCTTTGGCCACGTCAAGGCGCTGCTGCACCTGCTCGACAGGCAATCCGTCCTGCAGCGATTGCCGATAGGCCATCAGGGCCTTCTCGGTGTCTTTGCGCACATTGGCATCGACGTTATCCAACGAGCTTTCCACCAGCTCGAAGCCTTCCAGGTAGGCAGCGACAGACAGATCATAGGCCTGCTCGTGGTCGCCGTTGCGGAAGGCCGCCAGGCTCTTGTCCAGCGTGGCAGCCGTGTAGTCGAGCAACTGCGCGGGGCCACGCTGGACTTGTGGCGGCTGGGCACGCTGAGCGCGGAAGGTCGCCGCAGCGTCAGGGCCGCTGGCGGCGAGCACCTCATTGGGAGTCTGTCGCGCCAGGTCGGCGAGGTTGAACGCCTGCTCGCTTTTGGCGGCAGCCGGCTCGGCAGTGAAACCGGCGATATAGGTCGCCAGATCCCAGCGCTGGCGGTCGTCCAACTGGTCGGCAAAAGACGGCATATCAGTGCCTTCGACACCCAGCCCGAGGGTGTTGTAGATCGCATACAGGCTCAAGCGATCCAGACGCGTGGCATCACGCAGGTTCGCAGGCGGCGGCGTCATGCCCATGCCCGCCGGGCCATCACCGGCGCCGGCAGTACCGTGGCACACCGAACAATGCTGGGCGTAGAGCGGCGCACCGCGTGTCGGGTCCGGCGTGATGGCCGGGGCCTGGCTGACTTCATACGCCACGGCCAGTTTGGCGCCCAACTGACGAGCCTGGCGAGCCACGCTTGCGCCGTCCTGATGGGCGGTGACCGCCGCCAGCAACTCATCAACGCCTTTTATCAATTCAGCGCGCTCGGGTTTGTCGGGCAGATCAGCCACCAAACCCTGCAGCACCCCGAGAAACTCCACTTGCTCACGGTATTCCGAGTCGTCCACCACCTTGCCTGCCTCTACCGTCGGCGGGTAGTCGGCGCCGATATAGTCCAGCAAATGCAGGGCCTGAGGCGCGCCTTCGGCGGTCGCGGCCAAGAGATTGAAGCTGCACGACATCAGCGCCGGCAACAGCAGCCACGCAAGAAAGCGGAAAGGGGCAGTCATGAATGAATCTCAAGTGGAAATACGAAGTAACACTATTGTTGAGCTTTAATGGATTCGACTCAAGGTGTTATTTCATATCACCGCAAAACCAATGTGGGAGGTGGCTTGCCCCCTCCCACAGTTTGATCCGGCTTGTTCAGTTATGCCGTGGCGCGGTGCAAGCTTGCGAGGAAACCGGCGGCACCGACAAACAAGCCGGCGAAGGTGCGGTTCACACGTTTCTGCTGCTTGGGCGTACGCAGCAGCCGCAGAACTTTAGAGGCCAACCCCGTATAGCCCGCCATCACGATCATATCGACGCTGATCATGGTCGCACCAAGGATCAGGTACTGAATCAACAGCGGCGCCTGCGGGTTCACGAACTGCGGCAACACGGCCAGCATGAACACCAGGGCCTTGGGGTTGCTGGCGTTGACCAAAAAGCCGCGAAACATCATCGCCATCGGCTTGCCGATCGGGCGCACGGCGGCGTCATCGGTCATGTCCATGGGCAGGGCACGCCATTGCTTGATGGCCAGGTACACGAGGTAGGCCACGCCAAACCATTTGATCGCATAGAACGCGGTCGACGACGCCGCCAAAATGGCACCCAGGCCACCCGCTACCACCGCAATTTGCATCGCCAGGCCCAGTTGCAGGCCAATGGCGTTCCAGTAGCCACGCACAAAACCGTATTGCAGGCCGCTGGACATCGAAGCGATGGCACCGGCGCCAGGGGAAAGGGAGATGATCCAACTGGCCAGGAAAAAGGCCAGCCATGTGTCGAGAGCCATTGCGCACCTCAGAAGGGAGTCAGCGATTGTGCCTTAAGCTAACTCCAGCGACCGAAGGCTGGCTATCAATTTCTGTAGGAGCGAGCTTGCTCGCGAAGATCGTCAACGATAACGCGGGCAAACTGGATGAACGCGGCGCTCTCAGGTTCTTCGCGAGCAAGCTCGCTCCTACAGGATGTTGGTACCGGGCCCGGGCCAACGGCGTACGGAGCGCTGGAAGAACATACTGTTCGGCACCTGCACCATCGCACTGCTGGTACCGGCTTCTTCCACTTCGATCAAGGTGGTGTAAAGCAGGTTGATCGCCACGACCCGGCCCTTCACGCCAGGTTTATCGACGGTGTCCACCAACTCAACAATATCCCCAAGGCGAAACGGCCCGACGGTGAAGATCAGGATTGCACACAGCAGGTTGGACAGCACCGACCACATGGCAAAAAACGCCACTGCCGCTACCGCGACAAACCCTGACAGCGCCGTCCACAGCACCGTGGCAGACACACCCAGGCGGCCCAGTACAAAGATCAGCGCACTGCCCATGATCAGCCAGCGCAAGCCGCCACGCAGGGGCATCAGCAACTGCGGCGGGAACGGGTAACGCTCACCCAGGCGCGTCAGGCCCTTGGCGACAAAGCGCTGGGCCAGGTAGCCGGCCAGCAGAATCAGCAGGATTTGCACGCCGATCCATACAGGCTCGACCCATTGCGCCGGTACCGGCAGTTGCAACGCTTCCATCAGGACAGCGCCTCCAGCTCCGCTTGCAGGGTTTCGAGCAGTTCCAGAGCCTCCATCCAGGTTTCCTCCAACTGCCCCTCGCGCACCTTGAGCCTGGCCTGTTCGGCCAGCAGGTCACGCAGCTCGTCCTTGCGCGCCGCCTCGTACACAGCGCTATCACCCAGGCTGGTTTCGATCCTGGCCAGGCGCTCGTGCACCTTGCCCAGTTCCGCCTCCAGCTTGTCGGCTTCGCGCTTGTGCGGTGCCAACTGCTGGCGCAGCGCGGCGGCGGCCTGGCGCTGGGCCTTCTTGTCGGTTTTGTCCGGGTTGACCGGGGTGTTGCTGGCCGGCGCATTGCGCAGGCGGTAATCGGTCAGCCAGCGTGCGTAATCGTCGAGGTCGCCGTCGAATTCTTCGACCTTGCCGTCGGCCACCAGCAGGAAGTTGTCGGTAGTGCTCTTGAGCAGGTGGCGATCGTGAGACACCACCAGTACCGCACCGCTGAACTCCTGCAGGGCCATGGTCAGTGCCAGGCGCATTTCCAGGTCCAGGTGGTTGGTCGGCTCATCGAGCAGCAACAGGTTCGGCCGGTCCCACGCGATCAGGGCCAGGGCCAGGCGGGCTTTTTCACCCCCGGAGAAGTTCAGCACCGGCTCGTCGATACGCGCGCCACGGAAGTCGAAACCGCCGAGGAAGTCGCGCAGCGTTTGCTCGCGCTCGGTAGGTGCCAGGCGTTGCAGGTGCAACAGCGGGCTGGCCTTGGCGTCGAGCGAATCCAGTTGATGCTGGGCGAAGTAGCCCACCACCGTGTTTTCACCACGGGTCAGGCGACCGGCCAAAGGCTCAAGTTCGCCCGAAAGGTTTTTGATCAGCGTCGACTTGCCTGCACCGTTGGGCCCAAGCAAACCGATGCGCGCGCCGGGCGTGAGCTGTAGCTTGACCTTCTCCAGGATGGTCTTGTCGCCGTAGCCCAAGCGGGCGTCCGAAAGATCGAGCAGGGGGCTTGAGATCTTCACCGACTCACGGAATACAAAGTCGAACGGCGAGTCGACGTGGGCCGCCGACAGCTCTTCCATGCGCTCCAGCGCCTTGATACGGCTCTGGGCCTGACGGGCCTTGGTAGCCTGGGCCTTGAAGCGGGCGATGTAGCTTTCCATGTGCGCACGTTGCGCCTGTTGCTTTTCAAACGCCTGTTGCTGCTGGGCCAGGCGTTCGGCGCGAGCGCGTTCGAACGCGGTATAGCCGCCACGGTAGAGGGTGATTTTCTTCTGTTCGACGTGGGCGATGTTGTCGACCACAGCGTCGAGGAAATCCCGGTCGTGGGAAATCAGCAGCAAGGTGCCCTGGTAACTCTTGAGGAAGTCTTCCAGCCACAGGATCGCATCGAGGTCCAGGTGGTTGGTCGGTTCGTCGAGCAGCAACAGGTCCGAGGGGCACATCAGTGCCTGGGCCAGGTTCAGGCGCATACGCCAGCCGCCGGAGAAGTCGGCGACCGGGCGGTCCATCTGTTCGTTGGTAAAGCCCAGGCCAGCGAGCATTTTGCGGGCACGGGCGTCGGCAGTGTAGCCGTCGGCGCTGTCCAGCTCGGCGTGCAGGCGGGCCTGAGCGGCACCGTCCTGGGCTTTTTCGGCCTCGGCGAGGTCGTGTTGCACCTGGCGCAGGCGCAGGTCGCCATCGAGCACGTAGTCGATCGCGATGCGGTCCAGGGTGTCGATCTCCTGGCGCATATGGGCGATGCGCCAGTCGGCCGGCAGCAGGCAGTCCCCGGAATCCGGGGTCAGCTCACCGAGCAGCAAGGCGAACAAGGTGGATTTGCCGGCGCCATTGGCACCGATCAGGCCGGCTTTGTGACCGGCGTGCAGGGTCAGCTCGGCGTCTTCGAGAAGACGTTGCGGGCCACGCTGTAATGTTAGGCTTTGAAGTCGGATCATAATGGCGGCGGAGTCTACCAGCTTCGTTGGCCGCTGGCTTGGGTGTGAATATGTGCGCTGACCTGTGGAGCTTTGCCCTTTCGACCTACGCTCGCCCGGGTGTGGAGGCCGCTTGCCTGCGCTTGCAGGAACAAGGCGCGGATGTATGTCTGCTGCTGTGTGGTGCGTGGCTGGAGCGGCGCGGTGTGGCCCATAGCCCTGAGCGCGTGCGGATGCTGCAACAGGTTGCCCACCCGTGGCGGGTGCAGGTTGTCGAACCCTTGCGACAAGTACGCGTGCAATGGCGTGCCATGGCCCAGCAGGATGCTCAATTGGCAACGCTACGCGAGCAGGTCAAGACGCTGGAACTGGAGGCCGAACGAACGCTGCTGGCGCGCCTGCAAGCGCTGGCGCAGACATGGCCGATCAACGAAGTGGTGGGTCAGCACCAATGGCTTGAAGGCCTGGCGACCGAAGCCGCCAACCTTGACCGCGACGCGCTGCAGCAGCTGCGCGTCGCGGCCACCAACACTTAGGAAGCGCTGGTTGGGGTGGAGCTTGGCGCTACCGGTGCAGGAGTACTGCTGGCCGGTGCGGTTGGAGCGGCGGATGCTGCCGGGGTGGCAGCCGATGCTGCTGGAGCGGCTGGCTTGGCGGCGGCTGGCTTGGCGGCGGCTGGTTTGGCAGCAGCAGGTTTGGCAGCTGGCTTAGCAGCTGGTTTTACAGCAGCAGGTTTAGCGGCTGGCTTGGCGGCTGGTTTCGCAGCGGCAGGTTTAGCAGCTGGCTTGGCGGCTGGTTTTGCAGCAGCAGTTTTAGCGGCCGGCTTGGCGGCTGGTTTTGCAGCAGCAGGTTTAGCAGCTGGCTTGGCTGCCGGTTTTGCAGCAGCCGTTTTAGCGGCTGGCTTGGCGGCTGGTTTTGCAGCAGCAGTTTTAGCCGCTGGCTTGGCGGCTGGTTTTGCAGCAGCAGTTTTAGCGGCTGGCTTGGCTGCCGGTTTTGCAGCAGCAGTTTTAGCGACTGGCTTGGCGGCTGGTTTTGCAGCAGCAGTTTTAGCGGCTGGCTTGGCTGCCGGTTTCGCAGCGGCAGTTTTAGCGGCTGGCTTGGCTGCAGGTTTTGCAGCAGCAGTTTTAGCAGCTGGCTTGGCGGCTGGTTTTGCAGCGGCAGTTTTAGCAGCTGGCTTGGCGGCTGGTTTTGCAGCGGCAGTTTTAGCAGCTGGCTTGGCGGCTGGTTTTGCAGCGGCAGTTTTAGCGGCTGGCTTGGCAGCAGCAGTTTTGGCAACCGGCTTGGCTGCAACCTTGGCCGGTGTACGAGCACCCAGCGCTTTAGCCACGGCTTCCTTCACACGACCAACGCCCTGGGCCAGTTTCAGGCTTTCTTGAGCGTCTTTTTTGAGTTGGGAAATGTAGCTGCGGGTTTCAGCTTGACGATCCTTGAGGGCATCCAGCAGGTCCTCAAGTTCTTTGACAGCGCCCTTGGCTTTGGCTTGCGCCTTGGACTTGCCGGCAGTAGCGGCGTCTTGCAGTTTGGTACGGGATTTGTGCAGTTTCTCTTGCGCTTTGCCGCGTTGTTTTTCCAGCTTGGCGAGCAGTTTTTCTGCATCGGCCAGCGCCTGGGAACATGCGCTTTCCAGATGTTCGAGCAAGCTGCCCGAAAGTTGTTGGAGCAAGTGCAACGGGGTATTTACAGGCTTCTGTTTGGCCGACATGGTTTACCTCCTGGCTGACGTGGGTGCGGCTCATACTAGCCCTCTGCTCTTACCGCCGCTAGCGCATGTTGACAGTATCGTTGGGCTTGCGTTGCACGGTACGAAAATTCTTATCGATATAACGCAAATGCGCGCCAGTTTTTACGCACCCGCACTGGCATAATCCGTCGCACCTTCGTCGGGAGAATGCCCATGTCGCGTTACCTTTTTCTAGTGTTTGGCTTGGCAATTTCCATGGCCGATGCGAGCGAGCAATCGCCGTCAAAAACCACTGCCACAGCGCCGCACGATCTCGCCTATAGCTTGGGCGCAAGCCTCGGCGAACGGTTGCGCCAGGAAGTCCCCGACCTGCAGATCCAGGCTCTGCTCGACGGCCTCAAGCAAGCCTATCAAGGCAAGCCGCTGGCGCTCGACAACGCACGCATCGAACAGATCCTCACCGAACACGAAGCGCAAAACGCCGCCAACGCACAAATACCTCAAAGCGAAAAAGCACTCGCCGCTGAACAGCAATTTCTCAACCGGGAAAAAGCCGCCAAGGGTGTTCGCGAGTTGGCCAATGGAATTCTGCTCACAGAACTGACGCCAGGCACCGGCAACAAACCATCAGCCGGCGACGAGGTACAAGTGAAATACGTGGGCCAGTTGCCCGACGGCACCGTCTTTGACCAAAGTGCGCAGCCGCAATGGTTTCGCCTGGACAGCGTGATCAGCGGCTGGAGCAGCGCATTGCAACAGATGCCCGTGGGGGCGAAATGGCGCCTGGTGATTCCTTCGGCCCAGGCCTATGGCGCCGACGGCGCGGGTGAGTTGATCGCCCCTTACACGCCATTGGTGTTCGAGATCGAACTGCTCGGCACTCGCCACTGACCCATAAAAAAACGGTGCGACATGCGCACCGTTTTTTATCTGCCCACCCAGCTTCAGACTTGGGTGGCAGCTTCTTCCTTATGGGCGTTGTGCAGCACTTCGATCAAGCAGTCTTCCAACTCGAAACGCTCATGCAACAGCGCGCCCAGTTCTTTGAATTTTTCTGCTACACATTTACCGGCATCACACAGGTCGGTAAACGCCAGCAGCTTTTCAGTAATCACGTCGATGCGCGGGTAGAGCGTGTCTGCCAGCTCCAAGCCTCGCTGATCATCGAAGGCCTGGGCTTCCTTGGTCAGTTGCTCGTAGACACCGAAATGACCAGCAGACACGTAGTCCACCAACACAGCGCAAAAATCTTGCAGCGTCTCGCGATTCTCGGCCAGCGCTTCGGGCTTGGCACCGAGAGCATCAAAGGCCCGAACCAGTTCGTGACGTGCTTTCAACCAGCTGTCGATCAGCTTGTGCACCCCACCCCAACGTTCCTGAGCATTCTGACAACTTTCCAGCATGATGATCTCTCTTCCCTATAGGGGCGCTGCTGCTCTGTACCTGCGCAACACTTGGAGGATTAAGCAGCAGTCGAACAAAGCCGCGTCTGACAAATGGTTTGGATACGCGTGCGGGCCAGATTATGCCCGCAGGACTATGGCTTCAAGGTACGCAGGAGAGAATGTTCATACAAGCGTTTAATCCGTTCCTACAACCCGCATCCCGTTTTCATGGTGCTGTGAGGCGTAAGTGCTTACTAAACAGCAACCGCGAGCATTGCGTGATGCCCAGGATCAACATTGCTACAAAGAACAACAGGCTCCACTCCGGCAGGCTCAGGTCAAATAGCGTCCAGTTGATTTCGACACAATCGACAGTACCGTTGAACACTGATCGCGCCGCCTGCCAGAACGACAGGTTTTCGATCATGTGGTGCAGGCTGGGCCAACAATCCCGAACCGCACCTGTCGGAATATTCTGCAACAGTACTTGCCGCCCAGCGGTAACAGCCCCCAACAGCGCACACACGATGCTCGCCAGCCCATACAGGCAAAGGCCGGAACGTCCGGGATTATGAAGGGCGGCCATCAGGTTGATCAGCGCAAAGGTGGCCAGAAACAGGCGTTGAACCTGGCACAGAAAGCAAGGCTGTAGCAGCGCGCCGTATTCCAGATAGAAGGACGCGCCCAACGTCAGCGCGCCCGCCATGAACGCCAGGAAAAACAAGGAGCGTAAAGGGGCCAAAGACATTGTTTATCCGCACTGCAAGAGATAGGTCGCTACGGTAGAGGAAAGGCCTGACCCCTTTCAATACGCTCTGGAGCAGACAATTCCGCGAAAACGTAAGGACATTCCGCCAAGGCATGGCGGAAATCCAGTTACAACAGGTAGGAATTGGTTACCAGGCCAGCTATACCGAGTGTTTACAGGGGTTCGAAGGATCGGGCGTCGGATAGATCCGAGCCCATCCGTTCACCCTTTCCTACTTCAAGCACGCGCCGGTACGGGCAACGGCGAGGACAACAGACGATTGTCGAGCAACCCCAGGCCTTCCTGAAACAGCTGGTTGCTGCGCTCAGTGTCGCCCAGTTGGGCGAGCAGGCGGGCCAATTCGGCACAGGCTTCCGGGTTGCGCTGTACTTGCAGGCTGCTTTCAAGATAGTCCCGGGCCTTGCCCCACAGGCTGTTTTGCAGGCACAGACGACCCAACGTCAGCAGCAAGCTGGCATCGCCTGGATGATCCTTGAGCCAGCCTTCGGCAAACTTCAATTGGCGCGCAGGGTCACTGCCACGCAGCAGGCCATACAGGCGAATCAGGTGGCTGTCATAGTCGCGCTTGAGCGCACCACGTAGCACTTCCTCGGCCTTCGCATCTGCGCCAAGTCGACGCAGTTGGTCGGCATAAGCCAACACCAGTTGCGGCTGCTGGCGCTGAGCCGAAGTCAGTTGCTGCCAGGCCCGTTCCAGAGACTGCAAGCCCGCCTCGCCCTGCTCTTCACGCTGGGCAGCCAGGCTCAGGTTTTCGCCCCAGGCACGACGCTCCAACTCAGCCAGCTCACTGGCGGGCAAGACTTTGTCCTTGCGCAGCTCAGGCAGCAGGCGAATCACCGACGACCAATCACCACGCTGCTGATGCAGGCGCTGCAGCTGCCTGAGCACCTGCGCGTTATGGGGGTGGCGCTCGTGCATTGCCTGAAGCGTCACCAGGGCGCCTTCAGTATCGCCGCGATCCATCTGCAGTTGCGCATGGCTCAGGGCCACGGCCAATTCCGCCTGGGGCTGACGCTCCAGAGCGCGCTCCAGCAAGCCGTCGGACTCCTCATAGCGACCCTGTTCATTAGCTGCACGGGCGGCGCCGATGTAGTAGAGCAGCGGTTGGCGCTCAGCTTCCGCCGCGCGGTGCAAATGGCGCTCGGCACTGGCCCAGCGACCCTCGGCGAGGTCCATCTGGCCTTGCTCTATCGCAATCTGCACCCGGCGGCTGCGGTTGCGTCGCGACCATGGATTGACCACGCCACCGGAGGTGGTGATCAGGCTCAGCAACACACGAACCAGGTAGATCGCCAGGCCGATGGCAAACACGGCCACCAGGGTCGCCCACAGGCTTGATTCGTAATGCAGCAAATGCGGATAGGTAATCAGCACGTAGCCGGTGTGTTTCGAAATACCCACGCCCAGTGCGAGCGCGACGGCAATCGCCAGCACCAGGATCACATAGAAACGCTTCATCAGCTCTACTCCTGGGTCGCCGGCTTGCCGGCCGCGGCCTTGGCTTCGTCGGCAGACAGATGACGACGTTCAAGGTATGCCTGCACGGCGGCCAGGCTCGCAGCCAGGTCCGGCGTCACCACCGATACGGCCTTGGGCTCAAGTTCAGCGATACGCGCCAGCATCGCCTTGCTCTGCGGGTTGTCCTGATTGAAGTTGTCCTGCAATACGCTGCGTGCTTCGCCCAACGAGCGGCTGTACACCGCCGACTCGCCGTTAAGCGCGGCCCATTGGGCTTGTTCCAGCGCCAGGCTCAGGGCCAGGCGCACTTGGTTCAAGCCCTGGCCAGCCAGCAATGGGCGGATGTTGTCATCCGGGTTGAAGTCGATGCGGAAGTAGCGGGAAATCTGCTCCCACCACTGACTCAACTGGTTCTGCGTATCGCTGGTGGGGCGCCCTTGGGAAGCGGGCTCCGTAAGCTGATATTCGGGGGCAATCGCCGCCAACTGCACGACCTGATCACGCAAGGCCGCCAGTTGCAGGTACAGACCGGTGCGGTCCGGTTGCTCAGTGCTGCGCAAGGCGGCAAGGCTCTTGGCCAGTTGCTCGCGGGCGGTGAAAGCGCCTGGGTCGCTCTGCTCGCGAAGAATTTCGTCGGCGCCCTGGACCAGCGACTGCGCACTGTTGATGTCTTGCAAGGCAGACAAACGCAAGCTGGCCAGACGAATCAGATGCTCCGCCTCGGCCAGGCGCCAATCCTTGCGGCTGGCGCCCAACACCGTTTCCAGGCGCTGGCTCAGGCGTTGCTGATCGCCCTGCAACTGGGCAACCAGGCGGCGGCGCTCCTCCAGCTCGTCCGCACCCGGCAATTGCGCCAGGCGGGCGGCCAACTGTTGCTGGCTTTGCTTGAGGCTCTGGGATTGGTCATCCAGGGTCTGCACTTGGCTCAGTTGGTGTTGGCTGCTGGCTTGAAGGGCACGCACCTGCCAAATCCCCCAACCGCCGGCGGCTACGCCTGCAGCCCCCAGCAACAAGGCGACGACTGCCAGGCCATTGCCACGGCGCGGCGCGGTGACCGGTGTCTCGACCGACGCATCAAGCGCGGGTTGAGCTTCATCTTTAGGCAAGGCTGTTTCGCTCACGTATCCGTCCTTTGCGTATCAGAGAGTGGGAACGGGATAGCTCCCCAACGCCACTAACAAAGCCGCGGCACTCGCGCCGCGACAATCCACAACTTTTTTTGCGCCAGCGGCCCGCGCCATCTCACAGACGCGCGGGCTGGGCACGAACAACGGCAGCTCTGCCACCTGGGGCCAATCGGGGCCGGCCAGGGCTTGCAGGTGTAAAAAACCCTGCCCACTGCTGACCACCAGGCCGTTCAAGCGTTCCAAACGGATGCGCTGCATCAGCGCACCCGCCTCGTAGACCGGAAGAAAACGCCGATACAATTCCAGATAGTCGACACTAGCACCTTGCTCACGCAAACGCTCTGCCAGCAACTCTCGGCCGCCCTCGCCCCTCAGGATCAGCACCTTGGCGCCCGGCTGTACGATAGCCTCGCGCAATGCAGGCAATTGAAGCAAGGCCTCGCTGTCATCGCCAGTGGCAGGATAATGAACGTCGAGACCATGACCGGCCAGGATCTGCGCCGTCGCCGCACCGACGCTGAACCACGGCATTGGCGGCACGGCACTCCCCAACCGCTGCAAAGCCAGGCGCGCGGCCGGTTTGCTCACCACAATGACTGCGCTATAACGCTGCAACGCGCCAAACACCCCTTGTTGCTCAGCCGTGACCGCTAACGCTTGCGTCTCCAGCAACGGCAAGCGGCTGCTGTATATACCGGCCTGGGACAATACCGCCGCCAGGGCCGTCGACTCTTCGGCAGGCCGCGTCAGCAGCACTCGCCAGTCGATCACTGCGGGCCAGCCTCGCCATAGACTTTTTGCAAAATGGCACCGGCGCCTTTGTCCAGCAACTCCTCGGCCACCTGAATCCCCAAGGCCGTGGCGTCTCGTTGCGGCCCCCGCACCTGGGCGGTCAACAGCGTACCGCCATCCGGATCCCCCACCAGGCCGCGCAGCCACAGGTTCTCACCTTCGAGCACGGCATAGCAGGCGATGGGAACTTGGCAGCCGCCATTGAGGTGTTTGTTCAGGGCGCGCTCGGCGGTCACACGAACTTCGGTATCAGCGTGATCGAGGGGCTTGAGCAGTGCGTGGATTTCGCTGTCGGCGGTCCGACATTCGATGCCGACCGCGCCCTGCCCACCGGCGGGCAGGCTGTCTTCGACGCTGATGGCCGAGGTGATGCGATCTTCGAAGCCCAAGCGGATCAAGCCGGCGGCGGCAAGAATGATCGCGTCATATTCGCCGGCATCCAGCTTGGCCAGGCGCGTGTTGACGTTGCCGCGCAAAAAGCGGATCTGCAGGTCGGGGCGACGTGTCAGCAGTTGGGCCTGGCGACGCAGGCTGGAGGTGCCGACGATACTGCCCAGCGGCAAGTCATCCAGGGATGCGTAGGTGTTGGAAACAAAGGCATCGCGCGGGTCTTCGCGCTCGCAGATGCAAAAAAGGCCCAGGCCTTCAGGGAAGTCCATGGGCACGTCTTTCATCGAATGCACGGCGATGTCGGCTTCGTGTTCCAGCAGCGCGGTTTCCAGTTCCTTGACGAACAAGCCCTTGCCGCCGATTTTCGACAGTGGCGAGTCCAGCAGCTTGTCGCCGCGACTGACCATGGGCACCAGAGATACCTTGATGCCCGGATGAGCCTGCTCAAGGCGTGCTTTAACGTATTCGGCCTGCCACAAGGCCAGGGCGCTTTTACGGGTGGCGATGCGGATTTCGCGAGAGGACATGGATCAATCCGTACTGAATAGATACGGCGGATAATAACAGCTCAGGCAAATACGCTTTGATTTGAATCAGCAAGTGCGGGGCCTCCCTGGCCACATCGCACTGGGATAAGGAAGGCAGACCGCGCCCCAGCCCTTGAGCTAAAGCTGCTGCATCATCTTGCGCACGCCGGCGACGTGGCGTCGACTGACGATCAACGCATCGCCATTGAGCCCCTTCAGGAATAGCTGAAAGTGCCCCAGGGGCGTGCGTTGCAAGCGCTCGATACGTTCGCGGGCTACCAGCGCGTTGCGATGGATGCGCACAAAGCGGTCGCCGAATTCATCCTCAAGCGCCTTGAGCGGTTCATCAAGCAGCACCTCGCCAGCCTCGTGGCGCAGGGTCACGTACTTGTGATCGGCAATAAAGTAGACCACCTGGTTGAGTGGGATCAGCTCGATACCTTTGCGGGTGCGCGCACTGATGTGGCTGCGTGGCCCGTTACCACTTTGGGCTGCAGGCTGGGTCAGTGCGGCGAGTTGGGCACGGCTGGGTCGCTCGGCTTTTTTCAGGGCTTTGAGCAAGGCCTCGGCAGTGCCCGGCTTGACCAGAAAACTGACACCGCTGTCTTCCAGCGTCTGTGCAGAGAACTCTTCCTGGGCCGCGCACAACACCACAGCGGGTGGCGATTCGCGCTCGCTCAGGCGGGCAGCGACTTGCAGGCCATCAAAGCCCGGCATACGGATATCGAGCAGCACCACGTCCGGCTTGAGGCTGTCGATCAGCGTCAACGCCTCCTCACCGCTGGTGGCACTCGGTTCAAGGACTGTATAACCCTCGAGTTCACTGACCAGACGGCTCAGTCGCTCGCGGGCTTGGGGTTCGTCATCAACGATCAGGACATTCATATTGCGCTGGATTCCTGCGTGAGTCTCGCACAAGGATAGCGTAGACAGGTGCGGTGACTTGCGTCACAGCGATCCACGCTAAGACTAGCGCGAGCGGCAAAAAGTGCCCCGAGAGCGGCACCCAAATTTACCCGGACCTGTTCAATAGCGCCCAAGACCTGCTGCCTTTGGGCATCGTCGTAGGGTTCACTGATACACAATCCGAATACCCCCCTGTTTAATGGATAGTCTGGTTATGACCGCATCACCAGACTTTGGTGCATTCACACACTAGCAGTCCAACTGTAGACGCTCACTGAGACGATATTGCTCAATCGTCAAATATCGTTTCAATAAGTACGTACCTTCAGTCTCGTCCTGGACGCGTTCGGCGGCAAGGCACTTAGCCATCTACCACACAAATAAAATTGCCGCCCACCCTCGGCACCGCCTTCACGGGCAACCCTGTTATTATCGCCGGTACACCTTCATGCCTCTTTCAAGCAGATCACGAGCGAATCCATGAGCACCGACAAGACCAACCAGTCCTGGGGCGGCCGCTTCAGTGAACCCGTCGACGCCTTCGTCGCGCGCTTCACCGCCTCCGTCACCTTCGACCAGCGCCTGTACCGCCACGACATCATGGGCTCCATCGCCCATGCCACGATGCTGGCCAAGGTCGGCGTGCTGACCGACGCCGAGCGTGACAGCATCATCGACGGCCTGACCACCATCCGCGGTGAAATCGAGGCAGGCACGTTCGACTGGCGCGTCGATCTGGAAGACGTGCACATGAACATCGAGGCACGCCTGACCGATCGCATCGGCGTGACCGGCAAAAAACTGCACACCGGCCGCAGCCGTAACGATCAGGTAGCCACTGATATTCGCCTGTGGCTGCGCGATGAAATCGACCTGATCCTGGCCGAAATCACCCGCCTGCAAACAGGTTTGCTGGAGCAGGCCGAGCGTGAGTCAGACACTATCATGCCCGGCTTCACTCACTTGCAGACGGCACAGCCGGTGACCTTCGGCCACCATTTGCTGGCCTGGTTCGAAATGCTCAGTCGCGACTACGAGCGCCTGGTCGATTGCCGCAAGCGCGCCAACCGTATGCCGTTGGGCAGCGCTGCGCTGGCCGGTACCACCTACCCGATCGACCGCGAATACACCGCGCAACTGCTGGGTTTTGACGCCGTGGGCGGCAACTCCCTGGACGGCGTGTCGGACCGCGACTTCGCCATCGAATTCTGCGCCGCCGCCAGCATCGCGATGATGCACCTGTCGCGCTTCTCCGAAGAGCTGGTGCTCTGGACCAGCGCCCAATTCCAGTTCATCGACCTGCCGGACCGCTTCTGCACCGGCAGCTCGATCATGCCGCAAAAGAAAAACCCCGACGTGCCTGAGTTGGTACGCGGCAAGAGCGGCCGTGTATTCGGCGCACTGATGGGCCTGCTGACCCTGATGAAAGGCCAGCCACTGGCTTACAACAAGGACAACCAGGAAGACAAAGAGCCGCTGTTCGACGCCGCCGACACCCTGCGCGACTCGCTGCGTGCCTTTGCCGACATGATCCCGGCGATCAAGCCCAAGCACGCGATCATGCGTGAAGCGGCCCTGCGTGGCTTCTCCACGGCAACCGACCTGGCGGACTACCTGGTGCGCCGTGGCCTGCCATTCCGTGACTGCCACGAAATCGTCGGCCACGCGGTGAAATACGGCGTCGATACCGGTAAGGATCTGGCGGAAATGAGCCTGGAAGAACTGCGCCAGTTCAGCGACCAGATCGAACAGGATGTGTTTGCCGTGCTGACCCTGGAAGGCTCGGTGAATGCCCGTAACCATGTGGGCGGCACTGCGCCGGCGCAGGTCAAGGCGGCGGTCGTGCGCGGCCAGCAATTGCTCGCCAGCCGCTAAAAGCATCGCAGGCAAGCCAGCTCCCACACTTGATTGGGTTCACACATCAAAATGTGGGAGCTGGCTTGCCCGCGATGGTGCCCTTACTGCTGCCAAAGATTTATTTCCTGGCCGCAATCATCGCCATAAACGCCGGCATCGCCGCCTGCCTGTCCGCCTCTACCTTCTGCGCATTGGGCATCTCATTCAGGCGCGCCAACAATGCCTTCGCCTGCGGCAACTGCGCCAGCAGGTCCAGCCCAAACAGCTTCTCGCCCACGCCGCAGGCCAGGTTCAGGCTGTACATGAAATACAAATCCGCAATTGTGAAGTTCTCCCCTGCCACATAAGGCGCGAACTTACCGTGCCGGCCTAACGTACCGATCCCAAGCAGCAGCTCGGCCCTGGACTTCTCCTTGATCGCCTCCGGCACCGCCATGCCGAAAAAAGCCTCGGCGAAACACGCCCGCGCAGGCAGTTCGATGTACAGCTCGATCTCACGGCACAGCGCCAGCACCTGAGCCCGCGCAAACGGGTCGGCGGGCAGTAGCGCCGGGCCTTCCTGGGTCTGTTCGAGGTATTCGAGGATGACGCTGGTTTCGTTGATGAACCCCTGCTTCACACCCAGCACCGGCACTTTGCCGCGGGGGCTTACCGCCAAGGCTTCGGGATTTTGCCCGGCATAAAAAGGCACCTCTTCGAAGGGCAGTCCTTTCTCCAACAGCGCCAGCTTGACCATGTTGTAGTAGTTGCTGACCGAAAATCCGTAAAGCTTGAGCATCACAAAGCCTCCAGGCCGGGTGTGGGGTTGGCTGCAAGAGTTATAGATCCTCAAGGGCACCCTGACCAGCAGCATCACCCACCTGAATGGGGGTAGACTGACGCCCTTTCCTTGAGGAGCCTGCCATGAGCGAGCCGACCGATATCGACAACGACGAAGAAGAATTCACCGAAACCACGCTGATCGAAGCCATCGAAAACCAGATCGAAAGCGACAACCCGCCAGCGGCGAAGGCGACGTTCAACAAACTGACCCTGGTGGGTTACGAGCGTGAAGACATCCTGAATCTGATGGCTCACGTGCTGGCCTTCGAGATCGATGCCATGCTGGACGAAGACCGTGCGTTCGATACTCAGTGGTACGAAACAGCGCTGCGCGCACTGCCCGAGTTGCCGCCGGAAAAGGAATAACCCCCGCGCGCAGCAACACGCTGGACAGTTCGGCAAAGTGCGTTCACCTTATGGCCTGCTAGCCTCTAATAAATTTTAGAAAGTCTGGAGTCCTTATGTCGTATACCCCTGAGTTGGTTGCCGAACTGGAAATCCTTGTACTCTTCCCCTTGGACAGCACCAAGGAGGGTTTGAAAGTCCATCAGACCGCCGCCCCTACCGCCATCGCCGCTGCCAAGCGCCTCCACGCGAAAGGGCTGATCGACCAGCCAGACGGGGGCTACCTGACCAGCCTTGGCCGGGATGCTGCAGAGCAGGCCCAAACCCTGCTGACCATTCTGACCACTGCCAGCACCAAAGAAGCTGCCTGACACCTGATACAGCCCATGGAGTCCGCCCGCTGCGGGCTCTGAGGGCGCTGTTGTGTGGCGCAAAAATTCTGACGCCAAAAAGCCACTTCCCTCTAAAACTCCTACGCTACTGTCTGTAGACTCCTGCATGGCTGCCCACGTCGGGCCCAGCGAGCCACCGAGTTCGACATGACCCGCACCCACGAAATCCGCCCTGATCTGGACGAAGGCATCGACCGCAAGGTGCTGACCCAGTTGCGCGCGCGTTTCATGGCCCTCAATGAGGGCCGCATGGCCCGAGCTGTCGAGGGGCTGACACCCCGCCAACAAGGCGTGCTGACCTTGTTGCCGCTGTTTTTCCACGTCAATCACCCGTTGTTGCCGGGCTATGTCTCCAGCAGCACCCCGGCGGGGCTGTCGAATTTCGAACCGGACGCCCAGGCCCTGGCCGAAGCTCAGCGCCTGACTCGCTCGTTCTCCTATAAACCGCGCCATGGCAACCCGCCCCGCCCCATTCACGGCCTGTTCCTGATGGGCAGCCTGGGCACGCTGGCCCAGGCCGATCAAAGCGATATGGACGTGTGGGTGTGCCACGCCTGCGACCTGGACGAAAGCGAACTGGCAGAGCTGCGTAAAAAGTGCCAACTGCTGGAGGCGTGGGCCTTGAGCATGGGCGCCGAGGCGCATTTCTTCCTGATCGACCCGGCACGCTTCGTACAAGGCGAACGCGACACCCAACTGAGCTCCGACGATTGCGGCACTACCCAGCACTAACTGCTGCTGGACGAGTTCTACCGCACAGCCATCTGGCTGGCCGGGCGCACGCCGATTTGGTGGCTGGTGCCGGTCTACGAAGAAAAGCGCTACACCGAATTTACCCACGCCCTGATTTCCAAACGGTTTATCCGCGCCGATGAAACCCTCGACCTGGGTCACCTGGCCCATATCCCGCCGGGCGAATTCATCGGTGCCGGCCTGTGGCAATTGTTCAAGGGCATCGAGTCGCCGTACAAATCGGTGCTCAAGCTGCTGCTGACCGAGGTCTACGCCAGCGAACATCCGAACGTGTACTGCCTGAGCCTGCGTTTCAAGCGAGCGGTGTTCGCCAACCAACTGGACCTGGATGAGCTGGACCCTTATATCGTGGTCTATCGCCGTATCGAGGAATACCTCAAGGCCCGCAACGAACCGGATCGCCTGGAACTGGTACGGCGCAGCCTGTACCTGAAGGTCAACCGCAAGCTCAGCGCCGGGCAGCGCACCGCCAGCTGGCAACGGCTGCTGCTGGAACGCCTGGCCCACGAATGGGGTTGGGACCAACGCCAACTGGCCCTGCTGGACAGCCGCAGCCAGTGGAAAGTACGCCAGGTGGCTTCCGAGCGCCGTGCCCTGGTCAATGAACTGAACTACAGCTACCGCTTCCTCACCCAGTTCGCCCGTAGCGAACAGACCGCCAGCCTGATCAACAAACGCGACCTCAATGTGCTGGGGCGGCGTTTGTATGCGGCGTTCGAACGCAAGGCCGGCAAGGTCGAATTCATCAACCCCGGCATTGCCCCGGACCTGGCCGAAGACACCCTGACCCTGGTGCAGTCGCCCAACCGCAAGGAGCCTGGCCAGCACCATTGGGGCTTATACAACGGCAACCTGACGGCTTTGGAATGGGAGCACTTCGCGCCGATCAAGCGCAGCCGCGACCTGCTGGAAATGCTCACCTGGTGCCATCGCAACGGCGTGATCGACAGCAGTACCCGCCTGGCGCTGCACCCCGGTGTCAGCGACATGACCGAATTCGAGCTGTTCAACCTGCTGGGCAGCCTGCAACAGACCATCGCCTTGCCCCTGGCCAGTGTCGAAGAAGAACGCCTGCTGCGTCCGGCAGTACCGGAAGACGTGTTGCTGCTGATCAACGTCGGCGTGGACCCGCTCAAGCATCACCGCGATTTGAATATCCTGATGACCACCGAGCGCACCGACTCTCTGAGCTACGCCGGCGTGCGCGAAAATCTGGTGCTGACCCTGGACCAGGTCACGCTCAACAGCTGGAACGAGGTGATGGTCAGCCGCTACGACGGGCCCCACGCCCTGCTCGACTGCCTGCGCGACTACCTTAACCAACTTCCGCCGGGTCATCTGCCGCGGCTGCGGGTGCGCTGCTTCTGTCACAACCGTGCGCAGTTCATTGCCCAGCGGGTAGAAGAGGTATTCGACACCGCACAGCACCTGCTGCTTGGCCAAGGCAATCATCGCTATCTGTTGCAGGTGCAGCAGCACTATCACGTCATGGAACTGACACCGGGCCAGGCCAATCATGTGTCACTGCCAACCCAGGACGCGTTGATTGCTTACCTCAGTGAGGAACTGGCCAGCTACAGCCCGTGGCACCTTGACGCCATGGCCCTGGAAGACCATGACCTGGCGCTGCTCCTGCCCATGGGCCAGGCCGATTGCGTGCAAGTGTTCTATCGAGTCAATGAAGGCTTCGCCCAGCTGTACGTGCTCGACGAATTCAACGCGCTTTGGCAGCAGCGCTTGCCGTTTCATGATGAACAAAGCTTGCTGGCACCGCTGCAACGCTTCCTGCAATCGATCCTCTATCGCCGCGAAGCGCTGTCGTCCCTGGATTCCCCACAGCCCTTGAGTGAAATGCACGCCTTGTACTATCAGTTATTGCCGTCGGGCAGCGGCCGTGCGCGCGGCGTAGAGCCACGGCCGGCGCCGCAGAACCCTGCCAACAAGCCGTTTTATGACGTGCAGGCAATTATCGGCAAAGGCGCGCCCGGCCAGGTAGGGATCACGCTGTACTGCAATCAGAGGGAATTTTGCGAACTGGAATTTGGCGACCAACTGTTTGCCGTGGTCGCCCGGGAGATCGTCGGGCAACGCCGGGAAACCGAGCGTTACCGCTGTTACATCACTGATCTGGATTTGTCGGGGCTGCTGGGTGATGTGCAAAGCCCAAGCAATCTGTACCTGCGCTACAAAGCCGAACTGGAACAGTCCCTCAATGCGGCACTGGGCCAGGTTTAGAGCGGGAAAGCCCCGCCATCCTTGGGCTGACCGTCCACACTGAGCAGTTCCAGCTTGAGCGTTTTGCCACCCGGTGCAGGCCAGTCGATATGCTGGCCTACTTGCAGGCCCAACAAAGCACTGCCTACCGGCGCCAGGATCGAAATCTTGCCTTCGTCGGCGTTCGCGTCCTTGGGGTAGACCAGCGTGAGGTGATAGTCCTTGCCGCTGCTTTGCTCACGGCAATGCACGCTGGAGTTCATGGTCACGACACCCGCAGGCACTTCATCGTGACCAACCACGTCTTCGGCGCGGTCGAGTTCGGCTTGCAACGCTTCGACGCCGGGAAACTCGTCGCCCAAGCGGTCGATCAGTTGCTCCAGACGCTGCACGTCAAGACGGGTAAGAATGATGGACGGTGCGGTGGTCATGATTCAGGCAGACTCCTTTTTTCTGCACAAAAAAGCAAAACCCCGCCAGAAAAGGCGGGGTTCTCACGGACCTCGATGAGTTGAGGTGTACCCGGACACTACCACAGCGTCACAAATAAACAAGATGCTGTCAGGCCTGGGCCTTGCGCTGCTCGGCTTGCGCGCAGATCACCCGGCGCCGCGCATCGTCGGCAGAGCGCCATTCACGGATGTCCTCCACGTGGCGAAAGCAGCCAAGGCAGACTTTCTGCTCATCCAGGCGACACAAACTGATACAAGGTGACGGCACCGCCGGGCTGACATTGCTGAACAGCGGCTTGGGCGGGCGTACGGTTGCAGGCTCACTCACCATCAGATCTCGTCGAAATCCAGCTCGGCGCCGGTATATTCCTGAACCAGACGCGCGAGCATTTCGCCCAGCAACTCTTCACTTTTGTCGCACTGCCATTTGCCGCTTTCTTCGTCGTAATCGAAGTGAACGCCGCCGGAGCGCGCCGCCAGCCACAGCTGACGCAGCGGCTCCTGGCGGCTGAAGATCAGTTGCTGGCCGCTCTCGAACTTGACGGTCAGCACACCGGCCGAGCTTTCCAGGTCCACGTCCAGGCCGCTGTCGTCGAAAATATCTTCCAGCTTCTCCTGGGTGGCATCCACCAGGTCGTGAAAACGGGCTTCGGTCAAACTCATTGTGGCAACCTCAAAAGTGTCTGGTTTTGCTCAAGCGCCGCACGATACGGGCGAGCCTCGCCGATTGCAAAGGATACTGATTTCCTCACGGATGACGGTACGAAATATCCCCAGGCATCGTAGCCTGCTTCCCTACTGTCTCGGCAAACCCCCGCCGGACGGGTGTTGCGGCGCATAGGCAAGCTGGCGGGTGGTCGGTATACTCGGGCGCAATTAATGCATATTCAAGGATTTCGCCATGAAGCGCCTGATCTCTTCCCTTGCTGCGCTCGTCGCGGTCGCTTGCCTCGTTAGTGCCTGTGGCCAGAAAGGCCCGTTGTACCTGCCGGATGACAGCAAAGATCCAAACGAACAGGCGCAATCGTCGCAAAAGCCGTCAAAAGCCCATAAGCACGACACCTACTAAGTTAAGGGAAACTTATGGACGCTTTTAACTACCGGGACGGCGAGCTGTTCGCGGAAGGCGTGGCCTTGTCCGCGATTGCCCAGCGCTTCGGCACCCCGACCTATGTGTACTCGCGTGCGCATATCGAAGCCCAATACCGCTCGTTCACCGACGCGCTCGACGGCGTGCCGCACCTGGTGTGCTACGCAGTCAAGGCCAACTCCAACCTGGGTGTACTGAATGTCCTGGCGCGTCTTGGCGCTGGTTTTGACATCGTGTCCCGTGGCGAGCTGGAACGCGTATTGGCCGCCGGCGGCCA
>NZ_JAEKCN010000022.1:0-80628 GCF_016405455.1 Pseudomonas sp. MF7453
GGCAATCGGCACACCGACGCGAATATCACCCTGGCCGGTGTAGCGATGCAGCAAAACATTGAACGCGCCCAACAGCAGCATGAACAGCGTGACGTTGTGTTGTTGCGCGCAACTGCGCAGTTGCGCGGCCAATGCCGGCTCAATCGCGAAGTTATGCCGTGTACCTCGGTAGCTGGGCATGGCCGGGCGCGGGTGGTCGGTGGGCAGCTCCAGCACCGGATGTTCATCGCCCAGGCGCGCCTGCCAGTATTCCAACTGGCGCGCCTGCTCCCCCGCTTCCAGCCAGCGGCGTTGCCACAGGGCATAGTCGCTGTACTGGATCGGCAGCGCCGGCAATTGCGGTTCTTCGTTGCGTTCATGGGCGTCATAGCAACGGATGAACTCGTCGATCAGCACATTCATCGACCAACCATCGGAGACGATGTGGTGCAGGGTCAGCAGCAGCACGTGCTCTTGATCGGCGAGTTTGAGCAGTTGCACACGCAGCAGCGGGCCGTGCTCCAGGTCGAACGGCAACAGGGATTGGCGGGTAGCGGCATCGCTGACGGCCTGCTCGCGCTCGGCGGCCGGCAAGGCGCTGACGTCCAGCTGCTCGACCTTCACCGCCGGTTCTACCGCCACCTGCGTCAAGCGCTCGTCAGCCTGACGCTGGAACACGGTGCGCAGGGTTTCGTGGCGCGCCACCAGGCTGGCGAACGCCTGCTCCATCGCAGACAGGCACAGCGCGCCGGTCAAGCGCACCGCGCCAGGCAAATTGTAGGCGCCGCTGGTCGGGTCCAATTGCCAGAGAAACCACATGCGCTGCTGCGCGTAGGAAAGCGCCTGGCGATCCTCAACCTGCACCCCTGCCGGTATCGGAAACCTGGAAAAATCCACGCCCTCTTTCTGCAGGGCTTGCAGGAACAGTTGGCGTTTTTCCAGGGGCAGCCCTATAAACCGGCGAGCAAGTTTCAAGGAGTCTTCAGCATTCATTTCTTCGAATCCGGGGCAATAGGCGGGAAGCACAAAGGCACGTCGTCCCTATAAAACGAACCGGGAAGGGAAAAATTAGCGGGGGGATAGGCGGCCGTTATCCGCGGGGAATGCGGGCTGGCGGGAAACGTCCTACAAAAAAAAGCGTGCGCGGCCGATATTTTCAGCGATGCGTAAGATTCAGGCTTGCCGAGGCCAAGTTATCCAGCCGTTTACGTGAGGAAAATCCGCACAATGAATCGCCAACTGCAATACAAAGGCTATAGAGGCTCGGTTGAACACAGCGCGGCCGTAAATGATTTTCTTGACCGGGAGTGCTCCGTAGCCCCTTCATCCTAAACGCCGGTAACCCAATGCAGCCGAGCACAACACCACCACCCCCGCCGCCAACGCCACCCGGAACCCACTGGCAGCGCCGAAATGATCGATCATCCAACCAGAACTGGCGGCGCCGATAGCAACGCCAATGCTCAGCCCGGTGATCAGCCAGGTCATGCCTTCGGTGAGGCGGCTGGGCGCAACGATCTGCTCGACCATGGCCATCGACACGATCAAGGTGGGCGCGAAAAACAGACCGGAGATAAAGATGGCGACGGCCAGGCCGGGGATGTTGCTCACCAGCAACAAGGGCAAGGTCGTCAACGCCGTGGCCATGCCGCAGAACAGGAACTGACGCGGCAACGGCGCCTTGAGCTTGAGGGCACCGAAGGCCAACCCGGCCAGGCACGAGCCGATGGCGTACACCGACAGCACGATACTCGCCGCCGCCGGCTGGCCCTGATGCTGGGCGAACGCCACACTGACCACGTCCACCACGCCGACGATCACGCCCATGGCCAGCAGCAGGGTCATCAGGATCAACACCGCAGGGGAAGCGATCAACCAGCGGCCGTGAGCGCCGTGGTGCTCGTGAATGGGTGGCTCGGTTTGCCGCTGCAGCACAAAGGTAGTGACGCCCACGGCCAGCAACAGCGCCGCCATCAAAGGTCCAGCTTCAGGGAACAGCCCCACGCTCAGGCCCACAGAAACAGGTGGGCCGATAATGAAGCACACCTCATCGAGCACCGACTCCAGCGCGAACGCGGTTTGCAGCCTGGGCTGGCCGCGGTACAACTGGGTCCAGCGCGCCCGCACCATGGCGGACATATTGGGCATGCAGCCGGCCAGCGCCGCGAACAGGAACAGCGTCCAACTCGGTGCCTGCAAGCGCGTACATAGCAACAACATCAATAGCGCCCCGCCGCCGACCAGCGCGGCTATCGGCAGGACCTTGCCCTGGCCGTAGCGGTCCACCCAACGCGACACTTGCGGCGCACAAAACGCAGTGGCCAGGGCAAACACCGCCGCCACCGAACCTGCCAGTCCATAACCGCCATGCACTTGAGCGAGCATGGTGATCAGGCCGATACCGGTCATCGAGATCGGCATCCGCGCCAACATACCCGCGAGCACAAAGGCCCGGGCGCCGGGGACCTGGAATAATTCGGCGTAAGGGTTTGCCATCCTGCGTAACCTCTTGCTCAACGCCACGGGTTTGCTATCTGAAGCGATCCGGGCAGAATACATACGGTGCGTATGTGACAGATCATGCTTCGCATACGCAGCGTATGTCAATCAACAACCCGTGAGAACTCCATGAGCCGAGCCCGTGCCGAAATGATCGAAGAGACTCGCGCCCGCCTGATCGCGAGTGCGCGCCGGGCATTCGCCACCCTGGGCTATGCCCGCACCTCGATGGATGACTTTACCGCTCAAGCCGGGCTCACACGCGGTGCGTTGTACCATCACTTCGGTGACAAAAAAGGCTTGCTGGCAGCGGTAGTTGCCCAACTCGACAGCGAGATGGACGAGCGTTTGCAGCGCATCAGCGAGCAGGCCGTAGAGCCCTGGAGCGGTTTTTGCGAACGCTGCCGAGCTTATCTGCGCATGGCTCAGGACCCGGAAATCCAGCGCATTGTGTTGCAGGACGCGCCAGCGGTGCTGGGTGATACCGGCTCACAACACCACTGCGTTGAGTCGTTGCGCCAATTGTTGGAGGCCCTGATGCAAGCCGGCTGGGTCGCACCGGCGCCCAGCCAGGCGCTGGCGCAGTTGATCAACGGCAGCCTGGTCAATACAGCGCTGTGGATCGCCCGGGATGCGCACCCCAGCGTGCGGCTGGAGGAAGGTTTGCAGAGCCTGGAAGTGTTATTGCGCGGGCTCAGCCTCACACCAAGCGCTTGATTTGCTTATGCCTCCATACCAGCCGGTAATACGCGGTCTGCAACACCAGCATCGCCAGGTAGGTCACCGGGAACGCCATCCATACCCCTTCCAGCCCGAAGTGGGCGTTGAACAGATAGGCCATCGGCAGCTCCACGCAAAGCACGCAGAAAATCGAGATCGCCACCGGCATCAGCACCACGCCGCTGGCGCGCATGATGCCGCCGATCACGGCCTGGAAACCGAATACCAGGATGCTCCAGAGCATAATGTGCAGCAGGTGCTCGGCTCTGACACGGGCGCTGTCGTCGGTGATGAACAGACCCAGCAACCAGTGCGACAGCCCATAACCGAGCACGATCAGGCCACCGGTCAGGCACAGGTTGATCACCAACCCCGTGCGCAGGATCGGCCCGATGCGCTCCAGGCGCCCGGCGCCGATCGCCTGGGCACCGAGGATCGAGGCGGTGATGGCAATCGACAGCGCCGGGAACTGGACGTAGTTGACGATCTGCGTCACCGCGCCATAAGCCGCCGTGGCCTGGGAGCCATGGCTATTGACCAGGGCCAGGATGACCAATTCAGACAACGACAACACCACCATCTGCAAGCCGGTCGGCAGGCCGATGCGCAGCACTTTACCGAGGATGACGCGGTCCAGACGTAAAGCCGCGAGCAGCTCGCGATCCGGTGCCATCACATGGTTTTTATGTCGCAGGCGCAGGACCAGGAACAGCATCGCCAGGGCGTTACCCACCAAACCTGCGTAAACCGCACTCTGGATGCCAAGGGGCGGCAGGCCGATCCAGCCGCGAATCAGCGCTGGCGTCAGCAGCAAGCCCACCAGGGTCGAAACCATTAACGCCAGCAACGGCGAAATCGTGTCACTCACCCCACGCAGCAACTGGGTATAGAGGATGAACACCAGCAACAGCGGCATGATCAACATCATCATCTGGGCATACCCCACCGCATCGTCGAGCACATCCACCGGGGTGCCTAACGCCTGCAGCGCCGGGCGCGCAAACAGGCCACCCAGCACGGCGGCGATCAGGCCAACCAGCGCCCCGAGCGTCAGGGTGGCGCCGGTAATCACCTTGACCAACCCGATCTCCCGGGCGCCCCACGCCTGGCCGATCAACACCGACGCGCCCGCCCCCAGGCCGATCACCAGGGCGATAAAGAAAAATACGATGGGGAACATTCCCGACACTGCCGCCAACGCCTGGGTGCCGAGCATTTGCCCGACATAAATGCCGTTGAGCGTGCCGGAAAAGCTTTGCAGAAAGTTGGACAGCACCATCGGCGCCAGAAAGATCAGGTAGATCTGCCACAACGGGCGTTGTAAAGGGGTTTGCATGAAAAATGGGGCCTCGAATAACGAAAGCGTCGCAGGGTTATACCGTATGTGGATCCAATCCTCCCTGCGCTTTCTCAAAGAACGCTTATCCTCCGAATGTTTGGGAGGGCCTGCGCAAGGTTGGATCAAAGGGATTTATTCGCGGCCCGATTGCCGCCGCCTCACGCTTCAACAACTCCACCACCATCGGCAATCGGCTGGGCCCCAGGCGATCACTGATGGTCGCCACACTCAACGCCGCGACCGCGTGCCCGTCGCGGTTGAGGATCGGCACCGCCAGCCCCGCCATCCCTTCCAGTACGCCGGTGTTGCGTGCCGCATAGCCTAAATTGCGGACATTCTCCACTTCGCAGCGCAGCAGCACTTCGTCATACAGATGAAAATCCTTGAGCCGTGGCAGGTTGTAGCGAATCACCGTTTCGCGCTCTTCCTGCGGCAGAAAGGCCAGGATTGCCAGGCTGCCCTGCCCGACGCCCAGGGCCACGCGCCCACCGATATCACCGGTGAAGGTACGAATCGGGTATGGGCCTTCGCTGCGGTCCAGGCAAATGGCGTCGAAGCCGCTGCGCGCCAGCAGGAACAGCGAATCGCCCAACGATGCACTCAGGCGCAACAGGCTGGGGCGCACCAGATCGCGCAGGTTGCCGGTCTTGCCGGCATTGGCCGCCAACGCGAAGAACTCCAGGCTCAAGCGATAGCGTTTACTGCGCGCATCCTGTTCGACCATCCCTTCATCCATCAGGCTGCGTAGCAAGCGGTGCGTGGTGGGTTGGGAGAGGCCAACGTGTTGCGCGAGCTGGGTGACCCGTTCCCCACCCTCGGGCACCTCACCCAGGGCGCGCAGCAAGGCGAACACGCGGGACACGCCACCTGCCCCCACTTCCTTGCCGCTTTCATTCCGCTCAATGGAATCCATATCAGCCAGTCTCAACATTAATTCTGCTCAGTGAATAAATCTTAAAATAGTAGTCCGTTGAGTGAAATTCCATCT
Source organism: Pseudomonas sp. MF7453 (assembly GCF_016405455.1). Lineage (NCBI taxonomy): Bacteria > Pseudomonadati > Pseudomonadota > Gammaproteobacteria > Pseudomonadales > Pseudomonadaceae > Pseudomonas > Pseudomonas sp. MF7453. The sequence goes on from NZ_JAEKCN010000022.1 coordinate 5,526, forward strand.
TTCGCCCATCCTAGTCTTCGCTCTAATCTGCGTCCACAGGGGCGAAACGAACAACAACTGGCAGCCGACTCAAGATCGAGCGTCAACGCACCGGCAACACTCTTTTCGCATCTGCCCAAAACAATAAGCGCGCTTCTGCGCGGCTCAATAAAAGGTGGAACGCAGACATGGCATTTCTCCAACTCAACGCCTTGAGTAAACGCTACGGCGCCGTTGATGCAGTAGTCGCCACCGACCTCGCGGTGCAAAAAGGTGAATTCGTTTCACTGCTCGGCCCTTCGGGCTGTGGCAAGACCACCACTTTGCAAATGATCGCCGGCTTTGTGGATGTGAGCAGCGGCCAGATCCTGCTCAATGGGCGCGACATCACCCACGCCAAGCCTGCCAGTCGTGGCCTGGGCGTGGTGTTCCAAAGCTATGCGCTGTTTCCCCATATGAGTGTGCGCGACAACGTCGCCTTCGGTCTGAAGATGCGCAAGGTACCGGCCGCCGAGATCGCAAGCCTGGTCAAAACCGTACTTGAGCTGGTTCGCCTGGCGCCTCACGCCGAGCGCTATCCCAGGGAATTGTCCGGCGGCCAGCGCCAACGCGTGGCCCTGGCCCGTGCCTTGGTGATTGAGCCACCGGTGCTGCTGTTGGATGAGCCGCTATCCAACCTTGACGCCAACCTGCGCGAAGAGATGCAGTTCGAAATCCGCCGCATCCAGTGTGCGGTAGGGATCACCACCTTGATGGTCACCCACGACCAGGCCGAAGCGCTCTCCATCAGCGACCGCGTGGTCGTGATGCAGGCCGGACGCGTGACCCAGATTGACGTGCCGTACAAGCTTTATGAACACCCACGCACGCGCTTCATTTCCGACTTTGTCGGCAAGGCCAACCTGCTGGCCGGGGACTACGATGCGCTCGGCGTGCCCCAAGTACGTCACCAGGGCGGCGCTGGCGAACTGACGCTGAGCTTGCGCCCGGAAAAAATCCAACTGGTTGAGGCCGGCTCGGGCCGCGTGCAAGGGCAAGTGCTTGACCGTTATTTTTTCGGTAGCCAATGGCTATACCGCATCCAGACCGCCCTTGGCGAAATCACGGTGGTACGCAGCAACGACGGCAGCGCACCGCTGGACAGCGGCGCGGCTGTGGGCCTGCAGTGGCAGGCCGATTTACTGCGGGTGCTGACGGCCGATGAGGTGCACCCATGAGTCGTGGCTACCTGCTCTCGTCGCCGGCGCTGGTGCTGTTTGCCGGGTTGCTGATCCTGCCCCTGGCCTTGACGCTGGTGCTGTCCTTTAACGTCTTCGATTACCAGGTGGGCGTAAAGGCCGATCAGTGGACTCTGGCCCACTACCTGGCATTGTTGAGCGATGCCTATTTCTACGAGATCTTCTGGCGCACCTTCTGGATCAGTGCGCTGGTAACGTTGCTGTGCGTGGTGATCGGTGTACCGGAGGCCTACATCCTCAGCCGCATGGGCACGCCGTGGCGGTCGATCTTCCTGATTTTGATCCTCACACCGTTATTGATTTCCGTGGTGGTGCGCGCATTTGGCTGGAGCTTGCTGCTCGGCGCCGACGGCCTGGTCAACCAAGTGATCCAGGCCCTTGGCGGGCGCCCGGTGAAGCTGCTGTATACGCCGTTCGCCGTGATCATCGCGCTGGTGCACGTGATGCTGCCGTTCATGATTATCCCGGTATGGACCTCACTGCAAAAACTCGACCCCTCGGCGGAACAAGCGGCGTTGTCCCTGGGCGCAAGCCAGGCCACGGTGATGCGCAAGATCGTGTTACCCCAAGTGATGCCCGGCGTGCTCTCCGGCACTTTGATCGTGTTCGGCCTGGCCGCCAGTTCGTTCGCGATTCCAGGGTTGCTGGGCGGACGGCGTCTGAAAATGGTCGCCACTGTGGTGTATGACCAATACCTCTCGGAACTCAACTGGCCCATGGGCGCGACCATTGCGGTGGTGCTGCTGTTGGTCAATCTGCTGATCATGCTGAGCTGGAACCGCATGGTCGAAGGCCGCTACAAAAAATCCCTGGGGGTTTAAGCGCATGTCCAGAAACGGTCCTTTGGCCCTCGGTTTTCATGCTTTGGTGGTGCTGTTCATGATGGCGCCGCTGGTGGTGGTGTGCCTGGTGGCGTTTACACCGGAAAACACCCTGAGCCTGCCCACATCGGGCTTTTCCCTGCGCTGGTTTCGCGCCGTGTTCGAACGCGCCGACTTTATTCAGGCGTTTTATAACAGCCTGGTGCTGGCGTTTACTGCCGCAACCCTGGCGACCTTGATTGCGGTACCGGCGGCCTTGGCGATCAGTCGCTATACGTTCCCGGGGCGCAACTTTTTCAGTGCACTGTTTCTGTCGCCGATCATCATCCCGCACCTGGTGCTGGGGGTGGCGATGCTGCGCCTGTTTGCGCTGATGGGCGTCAATGGCAGCTTTACCTGGTTGATGCTGGCGCACGTGGTGATCATCACTCCCTATGTGCTGCGCCTGGTGCTGGCCGCAGCCATCGGCATTGATCGCAGTGCCGAACAGGCCGCCCAATCCCTGGGAGCCGGGCGGTTCACGCTGTTTCGGCAGATCACTTTGCCGATGATTCTGCCTGGAGTGGCCGGTGGCTGGTTGCTGGCGTTCATCAACAGTTTCGATGAGGTGACCCTGTCGATTTTCGTCAGTTCGCCGGCCACGCAAACCCTGCCGGTGCGCATGTACGTGTATGCCACCGAGTCCATCGACCCGATGATGGCGGCGGTATCGGCGCTGGTGATCGCACTCACCGCAGCCACCATGATCCTGCTCGATCGGGTCTACGGTCTGGACCGCGTCCTGGTGGGGAAACACTGATGGCGTTGTTCAAGCGACTGACCGAAACCCAGCGCCCTGCCCTGGCGTTCACCCTCGACGGCCAGCCCGCCACCGGTTTGCTCGGGGATACCTTGCTGACTGCGATGCTGACCTGCGCGGATCACTTGCGCGGCAGCGATTTCAGCGCCGAGCGGCGCGCCGGGTTTTGCCTGATGGGCGCGTGCCAGGACTGCTGGGTGCGGCTTGCAGATGGGCGTCGGGTACGCGCCTGCTCGACCTTGCTCGAAGAAGGCCACGCGATCAGTCGCGATCCTGGACGTCAGCCATGAAGCCTGTGGTGATCGTAGGTGCAGGACCGGCGGGCATTACTGCCGCACGTACGCTGCTTGACCACGGCATAACGCCCTGTCTGATCGATGAGAGCCCGCGCGGTGGAGGGCAGGTTTATCGGCGCCAACCGGCCAATTTCCAGCGCTCGGCCAGACAGCTTTACGGCTTCGAGGCAGGCAAGGCGCAGGCCGTGCATCGCACCCTGGACGAGCTCGCACCGTTAATTGACTACCGAGCGCAAACCCTGGTGTGGAACGCCGAAAACAAACGCCTGGACCTGCTCAACAACAATCGCACCGACAGCGTCGAGTATTCACGCATCATCGTTGCCACCGGCGCCACCGACCGCATCCTGCCGGTGCCGGGGTGGACATTGCCGGGTGTCTACAGCCTGGGCGCGGCGCAAATTGCCTTGAAATACCAGGGCTGCGCAATTGGCGAGCGCGTGGTGTTTTGTGGTTCCGGGCCACTGCTTTATCTCGTCGCCTACCAATACGCCCAGGCCGGCGCCAAGGTGATGGCAGTGCTCGACAGTGCGCCGTTCAGCGCTCAGTGTCGCGCATTACCGGCGTTGCTCAGGCAACCGGCGACCCTGGCCAAGGGTTTGTATTACCGCGCGTGGCTGACCGCCCATGGGATAGCCGTGCATCAGGACGCAACGCTGGCGCAGATCAAGGGAGAGCAACGGGTGCAGGGCATTCGCTGGGGCGAGCACACACTGGAATGCGATGCGGTAGCCTTCGCTCATGCCCTGCGCAGCGAAACGCAACTGGCGGACCTGCTCGGTTGTGAGTTTGCCTGGAACAGCCTCAACCGCGCCTGGCTGCCACAACGCGACAGTACCGGGCGCAGCAGCGTCGAGGCGGTATATCTGGCTGGCGATGGCGCCGGGATCATGGGCGCGGATGCGGCGCAGATCGCCGGCGAATGTGCAGCGTTGGCGCTGCTGGAGGATGCCGGTGTCAGTGTCGATCGGCATCGGCGCGATACGTTGGTCAAGCAACTGGCGAATATCCAGCGCTTTCGCCAGGGCCTGGAAACCGCATTCCCGTTCCCTGAACAGTGGGCCGTGCAAGCCCCCGACGAACTGATTCTTTGCCGCTGCGAAGAGGTCAGCGTCGGTGAAGTGCGGGCAGTGGTGGACGAGGGTCACTGGGAAATCAACCGGGTTAAAGCCCATTGCCGCGTTGGCATGGGCCGCTGCCAGGGGCGTATGTGCGGGTTGGCGGCAGCGGAAATTGTTGCCCAGCGCAGCGGGCGTGGCATCGCACACATCGGACGCCTGCGAGGCCAGGCGCCCATCAAGCCGCTGCCCTTTGGCGTGGAGGAACAGCCGTGATTGACGTCATCGTACTGGGCGGCGGGATCGTCGGCGCATCCGCCGCCTTGATGCTTGCTCAGAAGGGTCAGCGCGTGGCGCTGGTGGAACGGGATTTTTGCGGCTCGCATTCCAGTGGCGTCAATTATGGCGGCGTGCGGCGCCAGGGTCGGCCCTTGCATCAGTTACCGTTGTCGCAGCGCGCCCATCAATTGTGGGCCGACTTGCCAGGTTTGATTGGCATCAGTGGCGAGTACGTACGCTGCGGGCATTTGAAGCTGGCACGCAGCCCCGAAGATTTTGCCGCGCTGCAAGCCTATGCCGAGCAAACCCGTGGCTTCGACCTGGGCTTGCAGCTGTTGGACCGCACCGCGTTGCGCAGGCGCTTCCCCTGGGTGGGCGACGTGGCAGTGGGCGCTTCCTTGTGCCCGGACGACGGACATGCCAACCCGCGTCTGGTGGCTCCTGCCTTCGCCCGCGCCGCGCTGCGCCATGGCGCCGAGGTATACGAGCAAGCCGAAGTGATCCGCATCGAACACAACAGCCACCTGTTCCAGGTGCACTGCGCCAATGGCCTGCATCTACAAGCTCCCTGGCTGCTCAACTGCGCCGGCGCCTGGGCCGGCAGCCTCGCCGCGCAGTTTGGCGAACCGGTGCCGATCACCTCGGCGCACCCGGCGATGCTGGTGACTGAACCACTACCCGTGGTGATGACTGTCAGTACCGGTGTCGAGGGTGGGGGAATCTATGCGCGACAAGTCGCCAGGGGCAACTGCATCCTCGGCGGCGGTCGCGGCTTTGCACTCGGTCCGCAAAAAGCCAGGCCAGGTCAGGCGGCGCTATTGGAGATTCTGCGCAATGCCGGCGAGCTCTACCCCTTTCTCAAAGGCGCCCAGGCGATTCGGACCTGGAGCGGGACCGAAGGTTACTTGCCCGATCACGAACCGGTGATTGGTCCCAGCAGCACCCAACCTGGCCTGCTCCACGGTTTCGGCTTTGCCGGCGCCGGGTTCCAGCTCGGGCCCGCGGTCGGTGAAGCCCTGGCAGAGATCGTCTGCGAAGGGGCCAGCCGCCAACCCATAGATGCGTTTTCCATCCGTCGTTTCCAAGCCTGAGAGGAAAAGATCCATGCACTCACGTATCGCTTTATCCTGCTTGTCCCTCGCCTTGCTCACCGGCACCGCCCATGCCGCACCCACGCTGTACCTGGGCATGAACGGCGGAACCATGGAGCGGGTGTACGCCGACAAGGTGCTGCCCGCCTTCGAGAAAGCCAACAACGTCAAGGTGGTGATCGTACCCGGTACCTCCTCGGACATCCTTGCCAAGGTCCAGGCCAACAAGGCCAACCCGCAGATGCACGTGATGTTCCTCGACGACGGCATCATGTACCGCGCCATCTCCATGGGCCTGTGCGACAAGCTCACGCCAAATCCGACCCTGGAGCAAATTCCGGCCAAGGCCAGAATCAAGGACGAAGCCGTGGCCGTGACCCTGGGCGTCACCGGCCTGGGTTACAACGCCAAGATGTTCAAGGACAAAGGTTGGGCCGCGCCCACCTCGTGGATGGACCTGGCCGACCCGCGCTTCAAGGACAAGGTAGTCTTCCAGTCCCTGGCCTCCTCCACTTTCGGCTTGCACGGGTTTCTGATGTTCAACCGTATCCAGGGTGGCGACGAAACCAACGTGGAGCCCGGCTTCAAGGCCTGGCCAACCAGTGTCGGCCCCAACGTACTGGAATACATCGCCAGCTCAGCGAAGATCTCCGAGATGGTGCAAACCGACGAAGCCGCGATCTTCCCGCTCACGCCGACTCAGGTCGCCACGCAGAAGCTGCTCGGCGTACCGATGGAGTACGCCCAACCCAAGGAAGGCGCCGTGGTGCTGAACGTGGCCGAGTGCGTGATCGCACGCAATGACCAGCCGGAACTGGCGCAGAAGCTCGCGGCGTTCCTGCTGACCGCCCAAGCCCAGGCACCGGCATTGGAAGAAGGTGACCAGATCCCGTCGAACCCAACCACCCCCACCACCGAAAAAACCCGTACGCGAGTGGAGGCCATGCAAGGCTATTTGCAGACGGCAATTTCGATTGATTGGGACCAGGTTAACCAGGCCCGACCGGAGTGGAATGCGCGGTGGAGTCGCTCGATTGAGCGTTGAGGTGTGAGCCCTGCGCAATCGCGGCCAGTTCTTCGCGGGTGCTGCTGATAACAGCACCCGCCTTGAGCAACTCATTGACCGCCTGTACACCCCCCTCCTCGCTGATGCTGCGACAAGCCGGCAGGTGCAGGACCACTTGCAGGCCGGCCTTGAGCAACTGCAACGCGGTAATCTTGACGCAATAGTCCAGGGCCAGGCCGCCGACGATCACGCGCACCACCTCTCGGGCCTTGAGGTACTCGATGACGCCGGTGGACAGTTTGTCATGCAGGTCGTGGTAGCAGGCGCCATATGGGTGCAGGTCGGGTTCGACGCCCTTCCAGACGAAGTAGTCATAGTCATAAGGCATTGGCAGTTCGTCGAGCAATGCAAAGCCTTCGGTACCCGGTACGCAGTGGCTGACCCAAGTGACATCGGCGTGGGCAAGGCCGGTGGGTTGCAACATCTCGCTGTGCTGCGCAACCACCCAGGGGGCGTGCGGGGTGTGGGCGTCCTTGCTGCCGATGCGATGACCGGCGAGACTGGCCATGTAGTTGAGTTCGGCGCCAATGCGGTCGCCTCCGACCACCGGCAATTCATTGGGGCACAAAGGCGTGAAGCTTTTCTGCGCGTCGACGTCGAATGAAGCGATGGCGGTTTTCGAAAGGGTCATGACGTTCACATCAATGGCGGTAGGGGCAGGCCCCCGATGACGAAGTGTCAGTCACTTGCCACGTGGCTGGCAACACCCTTATCGGGGCACAGGTATAGACGCAATCTTGCTGTAACGCCGGACCTGTGGCGAGGGAGCTTGCTCCCGTTGGAGTGCGAAGCGCTCCCAAGATTTGGCGCCGCTCCGCAGCCCAGCGCAAGCAAGCTCCCCTCGCCACAGTTATTGGTTGTCTTAACTGACTGGCATCAGGCAACCCGCCTCCACCATTTTGAACGGCGCATGGCTTCAGTTCATCCAGTTGCCGCCATCCACGTTGTAGGTCTGCGGCAGACTGCGATGCACGTATTCAACCCCTGTCGCCAAGGTCGTCCGCCGATTTCTGACCAAAGCGTCCGCTAATTCGCATTTTTTCCAAACAGTTCAAGCCATTGACACAAGTTGGTACAACCTGTGCAAACGTTTGCGGAACGAACTTGACCGCCAAGTTCAGCCCTACCCGACGAATCGGGCATAAACCGCGTACGAATAAGGACTTTCAATGCATCTCACCTCTAAGCCTCGTGCTTGCCTTGGTGTTTCCTTGCTACTGGCCGCCGTTACGGGAGTACTCAGTGGCCCCATTTTGGCGCAGCAAAACCCTGCCGATGACTCAGCCCAGGGCGAAACCCTTAGCCCTGAGGCCAGCCCGCCAGCGAAAAAAGGCGTTTACCTGTCGGAATGGTTCAACCAGGACCTGACGCTGATCGGCAGCAAAGACATCAGCTTCGGCCCCAAGCCTCAGGACGATGTCTACCTGGAATACGAATACTTCGGCCGCAAGGGGCCCTTTGAGCTGTATGGCTACATCGACGTGCCGAAGATCCTCACCATCGGTAACAGTAATGACAAAGGTGTGTGGGACCATGGCTCGCCAGTGTTCATGGAGCACGAACCGCGGATTTCCATCGACTACCTCGCAGGACGCAGCCTGGCAATCGGCCCGTTCAAGGAGTGGTATGTGGCCTTCGACTGGATTTACGATCACGGCAGTCATAAAGAAAACCGCGCCAACACCTTGTACAGCGGCCTGGGCACCGATATTGACACCCACTCGCGGGTTAATCTGTCGGCCAACTTCTATGGCCGCTACCAGTGGGAAAACTACGGCGCCAGCAATGAATATTCCTGGGATGGCTACCGCGCGCAGATGAAGTACATCGTGCCGATCGGCAAGTTCGACAACGGTGCTTCGCTGACCTATATCGGCTTTACCAACTACGATTTCGGCTCGGATCTGCACAAGGACAACCCGGCGCGCACCGCCAACTCCCTGGTGGCGACCAACGTGTTGCTGTACTCGTTCACCCACCTGCGTTTTACCCTGGTGGGTCGTTACTTTCACAACGGTGGCAACTGGGAAGACGGCAGCGAGTTGAATTTCGGCGAAGGCAACTTCCGCGCCCGCTCCGATGGCTGGGGTTACTACGCCGGTGTGGGTTACCAATTCTGATCAAGGAGCTGTACATGAAGGCACTGACTCGTATCTCGCTGGCCGTCGGCCTCGCCCTGCTGCCCCACATGGTGCTGGCGGATAACCCGGCACCGATCAAACCCAAGGTAGTGTTGATCACCATGTTCGCCCCCGAGGCGCAAACCTGGATCGACCGCCTGGAACTCAAGCAGGAAGTACGCGTGCCGGGGCTGTCTGCCGACTACCCGGTGATTCGCTGCAACACCCAGGACGTATGCCTGCTGGTAACCGGCATGGGCCAGACCAACGCCGCTGCGTCGACCCTGGCCCTGGCCTTGTCGCCCAAATTCGACCTGCGCCAGAGCTACTTCCTGATCGCCGGTATCGCCGGCATCAGCCCCAAGCACGGCACCATCGGCACCGCTGCCTGGGCCCATTATCTGGTGGAGTTCGGCACCCAGTGGGAGCTCGATTCACGGGATGCGCCCAAAGACTGGCCGACCGGTTATATCGGCATCAACACCCAGGGGCCCAACGAAAAGCCACCGCTGGACTACAAGACCGAAGTGTTCGAGCTCAACCCCAAGCTGCAAGCCAAGGCGTTTGCCTTGTCGCACAAGGTAGAGCTGACCGAAAGCAAAGAGTCCGCCGCCTGGCGCAAGCACTACCCCCAAGCCCCGGCCAACCAGCCGCCGCAAGTTACGCGTTGCGACACGCTGGCGGGCAACACCTGGTTCTCCGGCACCCGCCTGAGCGAACGCGCCGAAGTCTGGACCAAGTTGCTCACCGACAATAAAGGCGAATACTGCACCACCCAGCAGGAGGACAACTCCACTTATGAAGCCCTGCTACGCGCCAGTCGCGAGGGTCTGGTGGACATCCAGCGCCTGGCCGTGGTGCGCGCAGGCTCCGACTTTGACCGGCCTTACCCAGGTTACAGCGAGGTCGACAACCTGCTCAAGTATGCGGACCAGGGTGGCTTTGCACCGGCCCTGGAGAACCTGTACCGCACGGGCAACCCGTTAGTGCAGGCGATTGTGAAACATTGGTCGGAATGGGAAAACGGCGTACCCGAGGTCGAATAAAGATCAGCTGTAGGAGCGAGCTTGCTCGCGAAAAACCCAAAGGCACCGCGTTTATTCAGGAAACACGCGATATCGTTGGCGTTTTCCGCGAGCAAGCTCGCTCCTACCCATTAGTCGAGGCCATTTCGCGCTGATGTCAACCGTGAGCCGACTTGGCGCACTCACAGCCCGTTGCGGCGGCGCAAGGCTCACCATGGGCATGGTGCTCGGCACAGCCCTGGCAGCAATAGCCCTTACCGTCTTTCATGATCGCATCGGCACCCAGTACGCATTTGCAGTGGGGGCAAGCACAGGTTTGATCCGGCATGGTCAGACTCCTTCTTTATGGTCGTCTCGGTGCGGCGAATGCCGCACCTTAAGCAGTGACTGCACGCGCAACACCAAGGTTCAAAGCCATCAGTCGGCCGCCCGGGTATTGCTGCGGTACATGAACACCAGCGCCAGAGCCAGGCACAGCATCGCCACGATGCGGCTGCCCGACAATTCGATCGCAGGGTTGCCCAGCCAGCCAAAGTTGTCGATCAGCATGCCCATGCCCAATTGCCCGACAATCACCGCCACCGTGGCGACCGCCGTGCCCACGACGGGCACTGCGCCGACCATCACCAGCATGTACACCACACCGAACAGGGCGCCGGTCAACTGCCATTTCGGCACGTCCAGCAGGCTGACGGCCTGGGCCGGTTCGAAGAAGAATATCAACAGCGCCGTGATCAGCGCGCCGACGGCAAAGGTCAGCAGACTGCTGCGCAATACGCCGACCGTCTGGCCCAGGCGCCCGTTGATGGCGGCCTGCACACTCAACACCGCCCCGGCTGCAATCACCACCACCAGTAACATCATCAGATTCATCGTCTTACCCTCGTGCAATCAGAACCAGCGCCGCCACAATCAACGCCAATGCAATCCAGCGCTCGCCATTGACCCGCTTGCGCGCCGCGCCGAACCAGCCGAAGTGGTCGATCAACACACTCTTGCCCACCTGTCCCGACAGGATCGCAATCATGGTCATCGCGATACCGATGTGGGGCGTGGCCAGCGTCAACACCACCACGTACATCGGCCCCAGGAACCCGCCAATCAACTGCCAGCGCGGCAGTTCGGTGAATGCCGGGCCCTTCTGCGGTCCGCTGAACAGCAGCAGTAGAAGGAGAATCGCGGTGCCGACGCCGAAGATGCTCAACGTCGCCCACAAATGCCCGACCTGCGCGCCCAATGGCCCGAGCAGGCCAGCTTCCACCGACAGGCCCATGCCCGCCAGGATCACCAACGGCAACAACAGCAACCGCAGAAAATTTTTGTTAGGTCTGGCCTGCGCCACACCTTCAATAGAACGTGCCTGCATAGATCACCTGCGCATCAACAAGGAAAACATGGCGCGCATTATCCGGTGGCCGTCCTGTGCGATAAATGGGAGCATACAAACAACACCTTTGCGCAATACGCACAGCCAGGAGAGATGATGCAGGGTTTGAATGAGCTGAGTTTCAAGGCGCTGCGCCTGTTCGTCGCCGTGCTGGACCACGGCAGTTTTTCCGAAGTGGCCCGCCGCGAGAGCCTCGCACCCTCCTCCATTTCGCGGCAAATTTAACTGATGGAACAGGCCCTCGGCCAGCAGTTGCTGTACCGCCACACTCGCGCCGTCAGCCCTACCGAAGCCGGGCGCCTGCTCGGGCGTCATGCCCGACTGGTCCTGGAGCAGTTGGAAACCGCGAACCAAGCCTTGCAGGAACAGGACAGTGAGCCCAGCGGGCTGGTGCGTATCAACGCGCCCATGGTATTCGGCCAGCGCCACCTTTCACCGTGGCTGGGAGCGCTATGCCGGCGCTACCCGAAGCTGCAACTGGATATCCAGCAAACCGACACCTTCGTCGACCCACTGCAAGACGGCACCGACCTGCTGTTTCGCATCGGCGTGCTCAATGATTCGGGGATGCAGGCACGCATCTTCGCGCCCCAGCGCTTTCGCATTGCCGCCAGCCCCGCCTACCTGGCGCAACATGGCACACCGCACCACCCCGACGAACTGGTCAACCACCAATGCCTGGCCTACAAAGGCATCACCGGCCAGCAACGCTGGTTCTTCAGGCGCGGCCAAAGTGACTGGTCCGCCTACAGCGTCAAGGGCCCGATCACCGGCAACCACGCCGACACCTTGACCCACGCCGCCGAACAGGGCCTGGGCCTGGTGGTATTTCCCTCCTGGCTGATTGGCGAAAGCTTGCGCGCCGGCAGTTTGCAGGCTGTGCTGACTGAATATGATGTCGCGACCACCCTGGAGCCCCAGCAGATTGCCGCGCTGTGGCCGGGCAGCCGAAGGTTGTCGCTGAAAGTGCGTACGGTGATCGACTATTTCGTGGAGTGCTTTGGGGCGGTGCCGTATTGGGATCGGTAAGTGAAGCCGCCCTTCCTGATGATGTCACCGAGGGAAAATTCCTCGGAAGAAAAGTAGGCCGGTTCTGATTTTACGAGCCAGTATTTCTGGATACCGAGCGCTGGGGCAGACTTTGGTTTGTTCTTTCTTGGAGATATGCCATGGATGTCGTGTATTACAAACCATCACGCGCGGAACGAGCAGCTTTGGCCAGTGGTCGAGCCGTCTTTGATAGCTCACGTAGTTTTGGCTATATTTGGCCAAAATACGGGGAAGACCACATGATTACCGTTCCTCTCGGTGAGGCAAAAAACAACCTGTCCAAGCTGGTCGACGATGCCGCCGCCGGTAAAATCATCACCATTGCCAAGCATGGGCGCGCAATGGCACAGCTGGTGCCCGTCGGTAAGACCAACCGACAGCGGATTGGCGCAATGAAGGGAAAGCTGGTCATCCCTGAAGATTTCGACGCGCCACTCCCTAGCGATCTACTGGATGCATTCGAGGGCAACCACGCGTGAGACTGTTGCTGGATACCCATATTCTGCTGTGGGCGCTCAACGATGACCCCAGGCTATCCGGCAAAGCTCACAAGCTGATTGAAAATGCCGCAGACATTTATGTCAGCGCAGCAACATTCTGGGAAATGGCAATCAAGGTTGGGCTGGGTAAGCTCGATGTAGACCTGGATGAAATCCGTGAATATTGCTCCAAAAGCGGTTTCGTCGAATTACCCATCACCCTTGAACACGCCATTGCGGTCAAGGATCTTGAGCATTATCACAAGGATCCTTTTGATCGGCTGATCATTGCAACAGCGTTGAGTGAGCCGATGAAGTTATTGACGGCTGATCCGCAGGTTGCCCAATACACATCATTGGCTATGTTGGTGTAGGTCGTGTTCCAGCGGCCTTCCATCAATCAAACAACCACTGCCCAATCAACCACGCATTCGCCCCACTGATCACCGCGAACAGGAACCACGCCAATAGCCGCGTGGGCAGTCGATTGACGAACGGCCCCATCAACTGCTTGTCACCGGTCATGCGGATCAGTGGGTACAGCGCAAAGGGCAACTGCAGGCTCAGTACCACCTGGCTGAGAATCAGCAGCTTGCCGATGGCATCGTCGCCCATCAACCATACCCCAAGGAACGCCGGGATCAACGCCAGCCCGCGGGTGATCAGGCGTCGTTGCCAGCAGGGTATGCGCAGGTTCAGGTAGCCCTCCATGATCACCTGGCCGGCAATGGTGCCGGTAAAAGTCGAGCTCTGCCCCGACGCCAGCAAGGCGATACCGAACAGGATGCTGGCGAAGGCGCCGCCTACCAGTGGGTCGAGCAGGTGGTAGGCGTCCTGGATTTCCACCACATCGGTATGGCCCGTCTTGTAGAACGCCGCAGCGGCCAGCACCAGGATCGCTGCGTTGACCAACAACGCCAGGGCCAGGGAACCGATGGTGTCGATGCGCGCCAGCTTGACCGCATCCTGCTTGCTCGCCAGGTCCTTGCCGATCAGGCGCGTCTGCACGATGGAACTGTGCAGGTAGAGGTTATGGGGCATGACCGTGGCGCCAAGGATGCCGATAGCCAGGTACAAAGGCGCCGCGTCGCTGATCGCCGACAGTGAAGGAGTGAAACCGCTGAGCACGTCGGGCCAGTAGGGTTTGATCAGCACCAGTTCGATAAAGAAGCACACGCCGATGGTCGCCACCAGCGCCAGCATGATCGCTTCAAGGCGGCGGAAGCCACGGTTTTGCAGGGCAAGGATCAACAGCGTGTCGAAGGCGGTGATGACGATGCCGGTGGTCAGCGAAACGCCAAGCAGCAGGTGAAACGCCAGGGCGCAACCGAGCACTTCGGCAAGATCGGTGGCGATGATGGAGATTTCCGCCAGCAGCCATTGGGTACGTGAGGAGCGCTTGCTGTAGCGCTCGCGGCACAGTTGCGCCAGGTCCTTACCGGTGGCGATGCCCAGCCGTGAGCACAGGCACTGCACCGCCATCCCTGCAAGGCTGGCCAGCAGCACCACAAACAGCAGGCTGTAGCCGTAGCGGGAACCGGCTTCAATGGCGGTCGCCCAATTGCCGGGGTCCATGTAGCCGATGGAGATCAACAAACCGGGGCCGGCGAACATCAACATTCGTTTGAAAAACGACGCCTTGGGGTCAACGGCGACAGAGCCGGCCACTTCCGGCGGGCAGAACGGGGCGGTAGCGATTTTCGGCAGGTTGAATTTCACGCGTCATTCCAAACAATACACAAGGCTTGGGCAGCAGCTTATCAGCCGGACGCGACCGTGCGCATCACCGTGTCCCGCGGCAAATCAAAGGCTTCCACCACTTGCACCACCAGGTCCAACTCCTGGTTCAGTGCCTCGCGCTCCATGCGCTGGCGAATCACGCCGACCACCAATACCGCCAAGGTGGTGATCGAATACGCCGGGCCGGAAAACGCTCGCACACCGCTGACCAGCAGCATCGCCGCCGCCAGCGCCTGGCCCACCACCGGAATCGCCGTGGCCGCACCGCGGCGCAGGATAAATCCGGTCAGCCCGGCCAGTGCGGTACCGCTTAAAGCTGTGGTGGCCGAACGGCCCACGTCGAAGCGGGTGAACAACCCCTGCTCTTTTTGCGCAGCGGCCTTGAGTTCGGCGTCGAACGCCTGACGGTCGGCGCGGCTGAGTTTGTCCTTGTACTGCTCGATCAGCTTTTCTGCGACCTGCGCTTCGATATCAGCCAGCGCCACGCTTTCAAGCGGTTCATCGAACTTGATGCCCAGGCGTTGCGCCACCTCCTCGGCAATCTGGCGATAGCCCACGCCGTGACCACGGGCCAGGTTCATGAAGCTGTCACCGCCCATGCGCTGCAATTCAATAGCCAGCTTCAGCGGTTCGCGCACACTGGCGTCAATCGAGGCACTGCGCTTTTGCGCCATCAACTCGGCGAGAAACTTCAGCTCTTGGGGCCGTGCCTGCACCAGCACCGGGAACAGTTCGGCATCTTCTTCGGCAAACCGCACTTCGCTGCTGCGCAGGTCGGCGCGGATCAGGCCCCGGCGCTCCTGCAGCAAGTCGGTGTACTGCACCACCGTCTTCAATTGCGGCCAATAAGCGGCATGATCGAAGCTGGCCAGATGCACGTTGGTGACCTTGGTCTTGAGTGCTGGCGTGACGTCAATCGCATAACGGCCGATACAGCGCTCGCTATCCGGCTTCAGGGCCAGTGGCCAGTCCTTGCTGGAGTGGCAGTTGATCAACCGGCCCTTGAGCGGCGCCGACACTTCATCCCAGGGGCTTGACGTACAGATCGCGCCGCCCATCAGCAACAGGTTGTTCAATGGCAGTTCGCGGGCGGTATCGGGGCTGGCCAACAGGCTCTTGACCAGGATACGCGCCCCCAGGGAATGACCAATCAGGTTGATGCGCCGCACAGGCAACGACTCGTCGTGCAGGTAGCCGGCCAGTTCCGGCAACAAGGTCCTGGCCACTTCATCAACCCGCGCCTCCACACTTTTGTAATGGTCAAGAAAGTAGGCAATCGCCCTGCCCACGCCCACCGTCGCTGCGCCCAGGCCACCACCGCCGAGCATCGAAGCGATCACATCCTTGAACGGCGCAAACAGGTTTTCCAGAAAGTGCCCCGCCGGCCAGAACAGCATCAGGTTGGTCGAGCCTTCGATACCCGCCAATTGTGCCTTGAAATTGCCCAGTTGCTGGCGGTTGAAAAAGGCCGAATAACCGTGAACATAGAGATTGAGCACATCCCCCTGGGGCTCGCCACATAGAACGAAGGTGGGCTTGCGGGTGCGGTGCATTTCATCCCACTGGTGTTGCATGGGCCGGTGACTCCTGGTGGCAAGGGATGGCGATAGTAACAAACAGTGCCCGCAAGGAAGGTGAATCCTGACGGGCGTTAGCCACGTTCAGGACAACGGGAATAACCCGAGTCGAGCACGCCACAGTTCAGCCAGAGCCAACACTCAGCCTGTGTGACGAGTGAGCTTGCTCCCGCTGGACTGCGCAGCAGTTCCACTCTGGCGAAGAACACAGCGGCTTCAACAGGCAAAGTTGTCAATCTTGACCTGTCCATCCGGAAAGGTTGCGATGATTTCCAACTCGCCCCCCATCGCACGTATGTAGTCACGCAACGTACTGATGTACATATCAGTACGACGCTCCATCTTCGAAACCGCTGCCTGGTTGATATTCAATGCCTTCGCCAGGCTTGCCTGACTCAACTGCTGGGCCTTGCGCAGCTCATGCAGTGGCATTTCTTTCAAATGTTGCTCGAATATCCGTTCGGCATCGGCGCGCGACTCGGGCGTCATGTGAGCTTTCAGTTCCGCGAATTTCTTAGCCATGGTCACGGCCCTCTTTACGCAATGTTTCTAAATGTACGTCGTACAGCTTCTCTGCCAAGGGTACGTACTCGTGGTACCAACGGTGCTGTGCGGTTTTATCGCCACCTATCAGCAACACTGCACAGCGCCGAAAATCGAAGGCATACAACACTCTATAAGGTCGTCCTGCATGCTGTACCCGCAGCTCTCGCAGGTTGCCGTGTCGAGCGCCCTTGATATCGCTGCTATGAGGAAAGCGCAGCCCCGGCCCGAACAGCTCCAGCAAATCAACACTGGCAGCTACCGACGACTGCTCCTTTGCATCCAAGCCACCCCACCAGTCTCCGAATTCATCCGTGTATTCAATGTCCCAGACCATGCAAATATGCCACCCGAGGAATATAAACTCAAGGGCATAACTTTAGGTCGACGTTGGTTAGCCAGCCAGCCGCGCTCCGGAAGAAATTGTGTGTACATTCTTCAGCCTGGCGGGTGAGCCATAAACTCTGTGCATTCAGGAACCCTGAAATACTTCAAAAAAAACCGCCCTTTCGGGCGGTTCAAAAAACTCGGCCTTGATCAAAAACCGAGGGAGAAACTCACCGTCACCGCATGGTCCTTGTCGTTGCGCGAGAGTTGACCCGAATAGCCCAGGCCCAGCTTGCCGTTCTGGCTGATCTGGTAATCCAGGCCCGCTTCCACCACCGCGCTGTCCTTGGCAATCGGCACGCCCTGGGTGCTGAACGAGCCACCGCCATTGATGAAGCTCAGGTCGGCGTCAGGCTTGGTATCGCCGAAGGCATGGCGCCAGCCGATGCTGCCCCGTGGGGTGATTTTCGAGCCGTTGCCCAAGGTGAGGGTCTGGCCGATGCGCACGCCCAGGGTCGAGTAGGTGATGCTCTGGTCAGCGTCGCCACGCAGGGCTGCCGAACCGCCTTTTTCCTTGATCGTGTCGCTGTCGTAGTTGACGTAAGCCAGGCCGGCGAACGGTTCGAGGGCGACGCTGGCGGTTTGGATGGTATAGCCGACTTCACCGAACACCTGTGCACTGCGTGCCTTGTAGTCGGCTTTCAGGCGTTGGCCCGCACCGCCGACAGACACGTTGCGTTTGCTTTCGACGTCATGCCAGCTGTACGCCACGCCCATGCGTGCGGCGAAGGCTTCCTGCTGGTAGGCGGTGTAGGCCATCAAGTGGTAGCTGTCCACATCGGCACTGGAGTTACGACGCTTGGCATCCAGGTCGCTGCGGGTGTAGCCGGCGGCCGCGCCGACGCGCCAGGCGTCGTCCACTTGCTTGTCGGTGCCGAGCAGGAAGCCGCTGAGGTTGCGGTCCAGCTTGGCGGTGTTGCTGTCACCGCCCATATGGCCCCAGGTGCCGAGTACGCGCATCCAACCGACCATCTCGCCGTGGCAACCGGCACTGGTCAGACGGTTTTCGCTTGGCGCCAGGGCATTGCGTGGGTCATCCTCGCGGTAGCAACCGGGTTGGCGCATGCGCTCGTTGACCGCGTCACGTACGTACCGCGAATCTTCGAGCATCGCGCTGGCGGTGCTGGCATGAATCTCGCCAGACAAGCTGTCGAAGGCTGCGCGCGCCCCTGCCACGTCAGAATTGAGCAACGCGTTCTGCACCGCTGCGCCACCGACGGCTGCACCACTGCCCAATGCCGCCGCCACGCCGCGCTGGTTAGCGGTAGCCGCCACACTGGCGTAGCTGACGTTATTACGGCTGACCGCCAGGGCTACCTGGGTTGGGCTGTAGTTAAGCGCGGTAGTGAGGAACGCCAGGTTCTCCAGGTTGGTGGTGGCAAAGGTGCCGTTGACCGCGCCCGCGGTCAGCAGTGTGTAGGTGGTCGCGCCGGCATAGGGTGCCAGGTTGATCACATTCAAGGTGCCGCCCAGGTTAGCAGTGCCGCCCACGGCCAGGGAGCCGGTGGTGGATGGGGTAATCACCAGGTTCAGCGCGCCGGTGCTGGCGTTGGTGAAGTTGCCGGCCACGCTCAACTTGCCGCCGTCAGGCGTTACCGAGCCGTTGTTGACCAGCGAACCGACGCTGCCGTTGCCGGTCAGGCCCGCACCGTTGGCCACGGTGACTTGGCCGCCGAGCACGGCGCCTGGGTTGGCCGCGTTGCCCACTTGCAACACGCCCTCTTCTACCGCCACGGTGCCGCTGAACGGCTGGTTGCCGGTCAGCAGGAGCGCGCCTGCGCCTTGCTTGATCAGCGCACCGGTGCCGCTCAAGGTGCCGCTGAATTGGCCATTGGTGCGTTGGGCAAACAACAACCGAGCGTTGTTGAGGATCCTGCCACGCAGGCTGGTGGTGGTGCCCGCAAGCGTACCGCCACTGACGGTAGTGCCGCCGGTGTAGGTATTCGCGCCAGTCAGCAGCAAGGTACCGGCATCCAGTTTGTTGATGCCGCCGGTTCCCACCAGCGGTGCATCGATCTGGGCCGTCACGCCGGAATTGACTCGCACCGCCGCCAGGCTGCCATCCGCCGCGTTGGTCGGGCTCAAGCTGCCGCCTTCGCCGGCCGTCAGCACGTAGCCGGCGTCCAGCACTTGCAGACCGGTAAAGCCTTGGTTACCGACAACCGTCACGGTACCGCCCTGCCCGCCAAATACGGCGAACTGGTTGGTGGACGCCTGCCCTTGGGTGCCGGTGGGGTCGGTCCAGTTGGTGCCCGGGCCCCAGGTACCACTGCCACCGGTGATGGTGCCATCGGGGTTGGTGGTGCCGCCGTTCCAGAACTGGATCTGCCCTGGGGCGGTTTGCACCACCAGGTTGAGCTGGTTGGCCAGCGCGGTTTGCAGGCTCACGTTGCCCAAAGCGACGGGCAAGGTGCCAAAGGTCAGGCCGTTATCGGTCAGGCTGCCGCCATAGCGGAACAGTTGATACACGCCCAGACCAAAGCCGCCCGCATCACTGACGTTAAGCGTTCCGTCCAGGGTCAGGTTGCCGGCCACATTCACCGCCGTGCTCGAAGCACCCGGGGCGCCGAGGGCAAAGTCCAGCGTGGTGCCCGATGACAACGCCAGCGAGCCGACCGACAGTGGTGTTGCCGCGCCCGCCTTGAGCACCGAACCGTCCGCCATGCTCACCGCACCGCCCAGGGTGCCGCTGCCGCCCAGGGTTGCGCCGCTGGCTACTTGCACCGCAGCGCTGTTGAGGGTGCCGTTGACCAACAGGCTGCCGGTGTTGACGTTGGTAGCGCCGGTAAAGGTGTTGTTACCGGTCAGCAGCAACGCACCGGTCCCGGTTTTGTTCAATACGCCAGTACCCGTGAGGTTGCCGGTGTAGGTACCGTCGGTGGCTTGCTCAAAGGTCAATGCCGCATTGTTGGCGATGGCGCCTTGCAGGCTGGTGGTATTGCCGGTTGTGGTGCCGCCGTTGAGGGTGGTACCACCGCTGTAGGTGTTGGCACCCGCCAGCAGCAAGGCGCCGCTGCCGTTTTTCACCAGGCTGCCGGTGCCGCTGACGACGCCGTTAAGGCCCAGGTCGTGGCTGCCGGCCAGAGTCAGCGGGCCACCCAGGTTGATGGCATTGGCCAGTTGCAGGTCAGTGCCTCCATCCAGTTGCGCAGCGCCACCGACAGTCAAGGCACCGCTGCCCAGTGCGGCGTTGTTGCCCAACACCAGCTGACCGACGTTGAGGCCCGTGCCGCCGCTGTAACTGTTGACGCCATTGAGGGTCAGGGTTGCAGCGCCGTTTTTCACCAGACTACCGCTGCCGCTGATGCCACCATTGAGGGTCAGTGCGTTGCTGCCGCCAATCGCCAGAGCGCCATTGACTACCGCCGCATTGGCCAGGGTCACCGCCGCATTGCTGTCCAGGGTGGTGCCACCCGCCGCTGTCAGCACGCCGGTGCCCAAGGCACTGTTGTTGCCGACCACCAGGGTGCCGCCATTGAGCGCGGTGCCGCCGGTGTAGCCATTGGCGCCATTAAGCACCAGGGTGCCGCTGTCGAGCTTGGCCAGGGTACCGGCACCGTTGAGCGTGACACCGAGGGTAGCGGTAACGTTCGGGTCGACGCGCACCGCGGTGTTGCCGGTGCCGCCATTGACCAGGTTAAGCACCCCCGCAGCGCCGGAGGCCAGGTTATAGCCATCGGTGACGAACTGCATGCCGGTGATGTTTTGCGTGCCGTCCACCGTCACATTGCCGGCCGCGCCCTGGAACACTGCGAAGCTATTGGTCCAGCCTTGGTTGAGCGTGCCGTCGACATTGGTCCAGTTGGTATTACCGGCGCTCCAGGTACCGTTACCACCGTCGATGGCAGCGTTGCCGATCAGGTTATTGCCATCCCAGAACTGCACAGTGGTGTTAGGCGCAGTTACCAGCAGGTTGACCTTGTTGCTGATGGCGGTCTGCACTTGCAGATCGCCCGGCACCACGCTGCCCGGCAATACGCCGAGGGTCAGGCCGTTATTGGTCAGCGCCCCGCCGTAGTTGATGAGGTTGTAAACGCCACTGCCAAAGCCGCCGATATCGGTGACGTTGAGGTTGCCGTCCAGGGTCAGGTCGCCGCCGACATTCAGCAGCCCGGTGCCGCCGCCCAGCACCGGGGTGCCAAGGCCGACATCCAGGTTGGAATTGCCGCCCAGCACCAGCGAGCCCACCGACAGCGTGCTGCCGGTGTTCAGGCCGACATGGCCCCCGTCGGCAACGGTCACGGCACCGGCAAGGGTGCCACTGCCGGTCAGGGTCGCGCCGTTGTTGACCGCCACCGTGGCGCTGGCCAGGGAACCTGTGACATTCAAGGTGCCGCCATTGACATTGGCTGCGCCGCTGATGCCATTGGTGCCGCTCAGGTTGAGCACACCGCTGCCGTTTTTATCCAGGCCGCCGGTACCGCCCAGCGAACCGCCAAAGGTGTTGTCCAGGTTGCTGCCGCCCACCGCCAGCGTGCTACCGCCCGCCACCTGCACCGTGCCGTTGCCGGCCAGGGAATTGAGGCTGGCATTGCCACCCAGGTTGAGACTGGCGCCGCTGCCGACGGTCACGCCCGAGGTAGTGCCCAGCGCGCCGTTCCCCAGCGTGGTCACACTGCCGCCGGCCACGGTGAGTGGGCCGCTGAAGGTATTGCTGCCCGTCAGCAGCAGGTCCGCCGCGCCATTCTTGATCAGCGCCGCGTTGCCGGCCAGCACACCGGCCAGGGTCAGGTTATTGCTGCCTGCGACGGTCAGGTCGCCATTGAGATTGACCGCATTGGCCAGCACCAGTGGCGTGCTGTTGGCCAGGGTTGCCGCACCGCCGACGGTCAAGGCGCCCGAGCCCAGGGCAGTGGCATTGCCCAGGGTCAACGTACCGGCATTCAGAGTTGTGCCACCGCTGAAGGTGTTGGCACCGTTGAGCACCAGGTTGGAGGCACCGGCCTTGATCACGGAACCGCTGCCATCGACTACGCCATCAAGGCTCAGATCATTGCTGCCGCCGACTGTCAGCGCAGCATTCAGGCTGGTGTTATTGGCCAGGGCCAGTGCAGCGCTGGTATCCAGGGTCGCGACGCCATTGACTGCCAGAGCTCCACTGCCCAGGGCCGACGCGTTGCCCAGGGTCAAGGACCCCGCGTTCAATTGGGTGCCACCGAGGTAGGCATTGGCGCCATTGAGGGTCAAGTTGCCCGCACCGGTTTTGGTCAGGCCGCCCGCACCGCTGACCACGCCGTTCAGGCTCAGGTCGGCAGTCCCCAGAATGCCCAGGTTACCGGCCAGGTTCACCGTATTGGCCAAAGCCACCGTCGTGTTGCTGTCAAGACTGGTACCGGCTGCCGCGTTCAAGGCACCACTGCCCAGTGCGGTGTTGGAGGCGACGATCAAGCCGCCGGCGTTGAGTGCGGTTGGCCCGGCATAGGTGTTGTTGCCACTGAGGGTCAGGTTGGCGATGCCATTTTTGATCAGGCTGCCGGTGCCCGCCACGTTACCGGCCAGGGTCAAGGCATTGCTGCCAGCGATGGTCAGCGCACCGTTGACGTCCACATTATTGGCCAGGTTGACCGCCGCGTTGCTGTCCAACGTAGTGCCATTGGCGGTGGTCAACAGGCCGCTGCCCAGGGCACTGTCGTTACCGACCACCAGCGTGCCGCCATTGAGCGCGGTGCCGCCGGTGTAGCTGTTGGCGCCGTTGAGCACCAGGGTGCCTGTGTCGAGCTTGGCCAGGGTACCGCCACCATTGAGCATGACACCCAGGGTCGCGGTGACGCCAGGGTCGACCCGCACGGCGGTGTTGCCGCCGGTACCATTGAACAGGGTCAAGGCCCCCGCCGTGCCACCCGCCAGGTTGTAGCCATCCGTGACGAACTGCAACCCAGTGATAGCTTGCGCGCCGTCAACGGTGACGGTGCCCGCCGTACCTTGGAACACCGCGAAGCTGTTCGGCGCCCAGGCTGTGTTAAATGCGCCATTGACGCCGGTCCAGTTGCCGGTGCCTGCGCTCCAGGTGCCGCTGCCGCCTTCGATGGCGCCGTTGCCGGTGATCTGGCTGCCATCCCAGAACTGCACGTTGGTACTGCCGTTGACCAGCAGGTTGACCTGGTTGCCGATGGCGGTTTGCAGGTCCAGGTCGGCAGCCGGGATATTCACCGGCAGGCTGCCCAGTTGCAGGCCGTTATTGGTCAGGCCGCCGGTGTAGTCGATCAGGCGATAGATACCGGTGCCGAAGCCGCCGATATCACTCACGTTGAGCGTACCGTCCAGGGTCAGGTTGCCGTTGACCTGTACCAGTGCCGTACCGCCGGTGGATGGCGCGCCGAGGCCCGCATCCAGGTTGGAGTTGGCATTGAGCAGCAACGCGCCGGTGGTCAGGGTTGCGCCCGAGTTAACCGCCAGGTGGCCGCCATCGGCGATGACCACATTGCCCAGCAAGGTACCGGTACCGCCCAGGGTCGCGCCGCTGCCCACGTTCACATTGGCGCTGGCCAATGAGCCGTTGACGAGCAGGCTGCCGCCATTGACCAGCGTATCGCCGGTCAACACGCTGAGGCCACCGAGGGTCAGGGCACCCGTGCCATCCTTGGCAAAGTTGCCGAGCCCCGCCAAAACGCCACCGAACGTGCTGTCGAGGTTATTGGCGCCGACACTCAAGGTATCGCCTGCCCCGACTGTCGCAAGCCCAGTGCCGGTGAGCGCGCCCAGGCTGGCGGTGCCGCCCAGGTTCAAGGAGGTACCGCCCGCCAGATTGACGCCGGCACCCACACCCAATGCGCCATTGCCCACGGTGGTAAGGCTGCCCGCTTGCACATCGAACAAGCCGTTGAAGGTGTTGTTGCCGGTCAGGCTCAAATCAGCCGTGCCGGTTTTGATCAGGTCACCGCTGCCTGCCAGCACACCCGCGAGGGTCAGGTTGTTATTGAGGCCGCCCACGGTCAGGCCCGCATTGAGGTTGATCGCGTTGGCCAGCACCAGCGGTGTGCTGTTGGCCAGGGTGGCCGCACCGCCGACCGTCAAGGCGCCGGTACCCAGCGCCGCTGCGGTGCCGAGGGTCAAGGTGCCCGCATTGAGGGTGGTGCCGCCTTGATAGATATTGACGCCATTGAGCGTCAGGTTGGCGGCCCCGTCCTTGACCAACGCGCCAGTGCCACTGAGCAGGCCAGCCATTGTCAGGTCATTGCTGCCGGCCACGGTCAGCGCCGAGTTCAGGATGGCATTATTGCCGACGGTCAAGGCTGCATTGCTATCCAGGGTTGCTGCCCCTCCGACGGTGAGATTGCCCAGCCCCAGCGCCGCCGCATTGCCCAGGGTGAGCGTACCGGCGTTCAGTGTGGTGCCGCCGAGGAAAGCATTGGCGCCTGTGAGGGTCAGGTTGGCCGCACCGTCTTTCGTCAGGCTGCCGGCGCCATTGACCGCACCGGTCAGCGCCAGGTCGGCGGTGCCGCCGATGCCCAGGTTGCCCGCCAGGTTAATTGCATTGTTGACGGTCAGCGCAGTGCTCGCATCCAGAGTCGTGCCGCCCGCCGCATTGAGTACACCATTGCCCAACGCGGTATTGGCCGCCAGCACCAGACCACCTGCGTTCAAGGCCACCGGGCCAAGGAAGGTATTGCTGCCGCCCAGGGTCACACTGGCGGCGCCATTTTTGATCAAGCCGCCTGCGCCGCCAATCACGCCGCTGAGCACCAGCGCGTTGCTGCCCGCCAGGTTCAAGTTGCCGTTGAGGGTAATGTCATTGCCAAGCGCTGCTGCGGTATTGCTGTCCAGGGTGGTGCCCGCCGCTGCGGTCAGGGCGCCAGTGCCCAGCGCGGTGTTGCTGCCGACCACCAACGTGCCGCCGTTAAGCAAGGTGCCCCCGGTGTAGCTGTTGGCGCCACCGAGTACCAGTGTGCCGGTATCGAGTTTATCCAGGACGCCCGCCCCGGTGATATCCACGCCAATAGTCGCGGTCGCCAGCGGGTCGACACGCACCGCGAAGTTGCCGCTGCCGGTGCTCAGCTGCCCGCCGGTGCCATTGACCAGGTTGTAGCCATCGGTGACGAACTGCATGCCGGTAAGAGCCTGCACGCCCTCCACGCTGACCGTACCGGCCGCGCCCTGGAACACTGCAAAACCACCGCCCCAGGTCTGGTTGAGAATGCCGTCGGCCGAGGTCCAGTTGGTGCCGCCCGCCGTCCAGGTGCCGCTGCCACCGTTAACGCTGCCGTTGGCCACGGTTTCGCTGCCGTCCCAGAACCGGATGTTCGGTGCCGACACCACCAGATTGACCTGGTTACTCAACGACGTTTGTACCAACAGGTCACCCAGGCCATAGCCCAACGGCACGCTGTTGACGTTTAATGCGCCGGTCAGGCTGCCGGTGTAGTTGATCAACCGATACACACCGGCGCCGAAGCCACCGGCATCGCTCACATTGAGGTTGCCGGCCAGGTCCACATTGCCCCCGACATTCAGCAACGACGTCAGCGAAGGCGCACCGAGCGCCACATCCAGATTGCCGCCAGCGCTCATGCTCAAGCTGCCGGCGGATAAGGTCGCCCCGCTGTTCAAGGCCAGGTGCCCGCCGTTATTGATATTCACAGCCCCCAACAGCGAACCGGTACCGGTCAGGGTGCCGCCGCTGTTCACGTCAACCACTGCACTGCCCAGGGAACCGGTGAGGTTCAAAGTGCCGGCGTTGATCTGCGTGTTACCGCTGATGCCGTTGATCCCGGTAAGGTCCAACGTGCCGGTGCCGACCTTGATCAAGCCACCCGCGCCACTGAGGCTACCGTCAAAAGTACTGCTGGTGCTCAGGCCACCTACGCTGAGATTGAAACCTCCGCCCACCGCCACGTCGCCCGTGCCGCTGAGGCCGGCCAGGCTGGAATCCACATTCAGGTTCAGCGCCGCACCGGCTGCCACGTTGGCGCCGGAACTGCCCGCCAGGGCATCGGCACTCAACAGTGTGACGCTGCCGGACAAAATATCCACGGCGCCAGTGAAGGTGTTACTGCCCGACAGCGCCAGATCGGCCAAGCCATTTTTGATCAGGCCACCCGCGCCGCTGATCACGCCGTTCAGGGCCAGGTCGTTGTTGCCTGCCAGGCTCAAGTCGACATTCAGGGCAATGGCGTTGCCGATCCCGAAGGCTGCGCTGTTATCCAGGGTGGCGGCGCCGCCGACCGTCAAGGCGCCGCTGCCCAGCGCGCCCGCTGTGCCGAGGGTCAAGGTACCTGCATTGAGGGTGGCGCCACCGCTGAAGGTGTTGGTGCCGTTGAGGGTGAGGTTGGCCAAGCCGTCCTTGATCAGCGGGCCCGCGCCGCTGATGGCATTGCCCAGGGTCAGCGCGTTGGTGCCGCCCAGGGTCAGCCCGGCATTGAGAACAATGCCATTGTTCAGCGCAACCGCGGTGCTGCTGTCCAGGGTCGCCGCACCACCGACTGTCAGTGGGCCAAGGCCCAGGGCCGTGTTGCTGCCGACGGTCAGTGTGCCTGCATTCAGGGTGGTGCCACCCAGGAAGCCATTGGTGCCGCTGAGAATCAGGTTGGCCGCGCCGGTTTTAGTCAGGCTACCGGCACCATTGATGCCACCGCTCAGGGTCAGGTCGGCGGTGCCACCAATGCCCAGGTTGCCCGCCAGGTTGACCGCATTGGTCAAGGTGACGGCCGTGCTGGCATCCAGAGTCGTGCCCGCCGCCGCATTCAAGGCTCCGCTGCCCAACGCGGTAGCGGAACCCACCACCAGCCCACCGGCATTCAGCGCGGTAATGCCGGTGCGGGTGTTGTTGCCGGTCAGGGTCAACAGGCCCGCACCGGTTTTGATCAGGCTGCCGGCACCGGACATGACCCCGCCCAACGTCAGCGGGTTGGTACCGGCCAGCGTCAGGTTGGCGCCCAGCGCCACGTTGTTGGTGAGTAACGACGCACCGCCAGCATTCAGGTTGGCAGCGCCCGTTACACTCAAACTGCCACTGCCCAATGCCGTGTTATTGCCCAACACCAGCGTGCCGGCACCCAAGCTGGTGGTGCCGGTGTAACCGCTATTAACACCGTTGAGGGTCAGGCTGCCCGCACCGCTGTGGGTGATCCCACTGGCGCCGGAAATCGCCCCCCCCAAGGTCAGCGCACCGGCCACGTCGGTGGTCAGGTTGCCGTTCAGGGTCAGCGCATTACCCAGGCTGACAGTGCCGGGGGCTTGCAAGGTGGTGGCTGCGCTGACCGTCACCGCGCCGCTGCTCAAGGCGAGGTTATTGCCCAGTTGCACCGAACCGCCGGCCAGGTTTGTCGCGCCGGTGTAGGTATTGGCACCGCTGAGGATCAATTGCCCGGTACCGGCCTTGGTCAAGCCGCCGGCCCCCGAGAGCACGCCGCTCAAGGTCAGGCCGGTCGAGGCCCCCTGCACGGTCAAGCCGCCCGTGCCCAGGGTCAGCAAATTGGACAGGGTCAAGCCATTGCCGGTGGCCTCGATGGTCCCGCCGTTGGTGGTCAGTACACCGGTGCCGAAGGTGGTGTTGCTATCGAACTGCGAGATGCCGCCATTGAGAGTGGTGCTGCCGCTGACCAAAGGCCCTTGCAGGGTCCAGGTGCCGCTGTTGATGGTCAGGTTGTTGAAGTTGACATAGTTGGCACTCGACGCGATGCCCGTCCCCGTGGCACCACCGCCGACGCCGGTGGTGTTCTGCAAGATCAAGGTGTTGCTGCCCAGTGCGCCGCCGTCGACCTGGCCGGTGGGCGCGAATGTCAGGTTCACACCCAGCAGTCCGCCCAGGCTCAGGCCCGCACCGCCGCCGTTCGTTACGCTTGAACCCGTCACAGCAGTGAAGGTGTTGATGCTGCCGGCCCCCATCGACACACCGCCGGAGATGGTCCCGGTGTTGATAAAGGTGTTGCCGGTGGCGGAGCTTTCGAACGCTACGCGCCCGGTCAAGGTGCCGTTATTGGTCATGTTGACCTGCCCGCCGCCCTGTACTGCCACCACCGGGGTATCGGAAGTGAACAGTGAGACGCCGAGCAAGGACGAAGAGCCGATGGTGCCGTTGTTGACGATGGTGGTGATGCCGCCTGCGCCGTTGGTGGCGTTCAGCGCCATGCCATCGAGCGAAGCCAGGTTGACCCCGAGCAGCGCACCGGTGCCGCGCATGATGCCGCTGGCGGTGTTGGTGATGTTCAATGCGCTGGCTGCCGTGTTGCCGATCACGACGCCACCGCTCAACAATGAAACAAATCCGAGGACTGCCGGGTCAATGGTGCCGGAGTTGTTCAACGTCGTGTTGTTGCCGGTCAGGGTCAATGCTTTGCCGCCCAGCGTTGCGTTGAGTTGCGCCCCGGCGTTGACATTGACCGTCAGGTTGTCGACCGCGCTGCTGAAGGTGTTGAGTAACAATGGCAATGACGGCACGCCCGTACAGGTGACCGTCGCGCCGAACGCAGGACTTGCCGGGGTACAGGCGGCGAGCACATCCGGGCTCGCCAGGCCCACGACCAGACCAGCCACGCCCAGGCGGATAGCAAGAGAAAGCGCAGAAATACGAGGTACAGCGGCAGTCACAAGTGTTCTATCCACGTTCTACTCCTTGTGGTGCAAGCGTTTCGTCCATGAATGCGTAAAGAGCCCGGGTTTAACCTTCCACACGCATCGAATTCGAAATACCTGACCGTGGTGACTAACAATCCAGTTTGTCGAAACGTTAGTAGAGCCACGGAAAAGTCATTGAATTAAATGGTATTAATACTTTCGTAAAACCCGGAAAAGAGCGGGGTGACAACCAACATCCATTGACTGTCGCGACAAAAATACAAGTTTCAAAATGTGAAAAAGCGCTCTAATAGCGCCCTGCCCCCTCTGCGCTGGAGCGCTTTTTTGTGGCGAGGGAGATTGCTCCCTCGCCACAGCAGCGGTTAGCCGTTGATTCAAGTAAACAATGGAGTTCGCAATGCCCCATGAAGGCAACCTGTTACAAGCGGCCGTAGTGTTCCTGCTCGCCGCCGTGCTCACCGTGCCCCTGGCCAAGCGCCTGCAACTGGGCGCGGTGCTGGGCTATCTGTTTGCCGGTGTGATCATCGGCCCGTCGGTTCTCGGCCTGATCGGCAACCCGCAAAGCGTGGCGCAGTTCTCTGAACTGGGCGTGGTGCTGTTGCTGTTCATCATTGGCCTGGAGCTGTCGCCCAAACGCTTGTGGGTGATGCGCAAGGCGGTGTTCGGTGTCGGCCTGGCCCAGGTGCTGCTCACCGGGTTAGTCATGGGCGCGGTGGCGCTGTGGCTGTTTGGCCAGCCCTGGAACAGCGCCATCGTGCTGGGCCTGGGCCTGGCGCTGTCCTCGACCGCGTTTGGCCTGCAAAGCCTGGCCGAGCGCAAGGAGCTCAACCAGCCCCACGGGCGTCTGGCTTTCGCCATCCTGCTGTTTCAGGACATCGCGGCTATCCCGCTGATCGCCCTCGTGCCTCTGCTGGCCGGTGGCAGTCACACCACCACCGAAGCCGAGGGCTTGCGCCATGGTTTGCAGGTACTAGGCAGCATCGCCGTGGTCATCATCGGTGGGCGCTACCTGTTGCGTCCGGTGTTTCGCATCGTCGCCAAGACCGGCCTGCGCGAAGTGTCCACCGCCACCGCGCTGCTGGTGGTGATCGGCACCGCCTGGCTGATGGAACTGGTGGGCGTATCCATGGCCCTGGGGGCCTTCCTCGCCGGCCTGCTGCTGGCGGATTCGGAATACCGCCACGAACTGGAATCCCAGATCGAACCCTTCAAGGGCCTGCTGCTGGGGCTGTTTTTTATCAGTGTGGGCATGGGCGCCAACCTCAGCCTGCTGCTCAGTACGCCGCTGGTGGTGATCGGCCTGACCCTGCTGTTGATCGGCTTGAAACTGCCCCTGCTGTACGCCGTTGGCCGCATGGTCGGCGACCTCAATCGCGAAAGCGCCTTGCGCCTCGGCGTGGTGCTGGCGGCCGGGGGTGAATTCGCCTTCGTGGTGTTCAAGATCGGCCGCGACCAGGGGCTGTTCGAACCGCACCTCTACGATGTGCTGGTGCTGACCATCACCCTGTCCATGGCCTTGACCCCGCTGTTGCTGCTGGTGTGCCCGAAGCTGTTCAAACCCAAGGTCAAGCCGGTGGAAGTGCCGGAGGAATACCGCGCCATCGAAAGCGACGCGCCCCGCGTGGTCATCGCCGGCATGGGGCGGATGGGCCAGATCGTGGCGCGGATCCTGCGTGCGCAGAACATCTCGTTTATCGCCCTCGACACCTCGGTGGAAACCATCGAGCTGACCCGCAGTTTTGGCGGTATGCCGGTGTTCTACGGTGACCCCCAGCGCCCGGAAATCCTCCACGCGGCCAAGGTCGATCAGGCGGAATTCTTCGTCATTGCCATGGACGACCCGGAGATCAATATCAAGACCGCCGCCCTGGTGCGCAGCCTCTACCCGCACATGAAGATCATCGCCCGTGCCCGTAACCGTCAGCACGTGCACCGCCTGGTGGACCTGGACGCTTCACCGGTGCGCGAAACCTTCTATTCCAGCCTGGAAATGAGCCGCCGCACCCTGGTCGGCCTGGGTTTGAGCCAGGCTCAGGCAGATGCGCGCATCAATCGCTTCAAGACCCACGACCAGCAAGTGCTCGCCGCGCAACACGCGGTGTACGACGATGCGGCCAAAGTCATGCAAACCGCCCAGGAAGCCCGTACGGAACTGGCGCGTTTGTTTGAGATGGACAGGCTTGAGGAAGAGTCCGACAAGGTGTGACATGGAGAATGAACGAAATTGCGAATTTTCTGACAGAATACGCCGCAATTTCGTTCATCCCTGGAGCGCCACATGGCCACGTTCACCAAGACCGCAGTGCTGCTGGCCCTCGCGCTTACCGCCGGCAGCGTGTTCGCTGCCGCCAAGCCGACCACGCAAAAAATTTCCACCCTGGGTGGCAAGTTCACCTTCAACCTGCCCAAGGCTTACAGCGCCGACACCCTACCCTCCGGCAAGGCTGAGGACGGCACCGCCGATACCCAGGGCACTCTGTATGCCAATTCAACAACGAAAAGCGTAGTGATCGTCGCCGAAACCGTGCGCAACGATGGGGCAACTATCAAGGATAACGACCCGCAGTTCCTTGATGGCGCCGTGGCTGATTTCGTCAAGGACCAGAGCGCCGCCCTGCCCGACTTCAAGAAGCTCGGCGAGAAGAAGCTGACCTACAAGGGCCTTGGCTTGCGCCAGGTGGACAGCAGCGCCACTCAGGGCGGCGGCAAGACCTTGAACTCCACATTCCTCGGCGGTTCCGGCAATCACTTGCTGGTGATTCAGGCGATTTCCCGGGCCGATGATGTGAAGGGTCATGCACAGTTGGTCAAGCAGATTACGGGCGGTAAGTAATTCACCGCCCTTTGCACATTTTTACTGGATGTTTAGTTCAGGCTTTTCTCCAGCCAGGCTTTCAAGTCCTGCACTTCGGCTTCGCTGATCGTGTGATTCATCCCCGGGTACCCATGAAACTCCGGCTTCAACCCCAACCCCACCAGCACCTCGTTCGCCTGGGTGCCCGACGCATACGGCAGCGCCTGGTCCAGGGTCCCGTGGCCAATAAAAATCGCCAGCTTGCCCAATGATTCCTTGGGCTTGAGCTGCGCCTTGAGCACCGGCAACACACTGCCGCTCAACGCCGCGATACCGCGCACCAGCTCGGGCTGACGCAGGGCCACTTCGTAAGACATGATCGCGCCCTGGCTGAACCCCACCAAAAACACCCGGTCGCTCCGGGTGTGGTACTTGGCGGTGGCTTTGCCGACAAAGTCTTCGATCAGTTTGGCGCTGCTTTGCAGGTCAGCGGTTTCGCCGTTGTAGTCAGGCTCATCGGTCTTGGTAAACCAGCGATAACCCTGGGGCTCTACCGGCATCGGCGCACGCACCGACAGGTAAGTCCAGGTCGGCGGCAACGCGTCCTTGATGCCAAACAAATCCTCCTCGTTGCTGCCAAAACCATGCAGGAAAATCACCAGCGGCTGGTTGCGCGCGTCGCCCTGGGTTTGTTCCAGATAGGCCAGCGGCAAGTCGTTGTGCAAGGTGGAATCGGCATGTGCGGCACTTGCGAACAGGGTCAGCGCCAGGGCAAAAACTTTGAGCATGGAAAGCGTCCTCAGGGTTTGCGCAACAAATAAGTGTCCATGATCCAACCATTGGCCAGGCGCGCCGCCTTGCGTACACGCTCGATCTCGGGCGCCACTTCACTCACTTTGCCGCTGATCAGGATTTCGTCCGGCGTGCCCAGGTAGGCGCCCCAGTAGATGTTAAGGTCCTGGTCGGCAACGCTGCAGTAAGAGTCTTCAGCATCAAGCATCACCACCAGGGTATCGGCATCACTGGCCTGCCCCGCCGCCAGGCGACGCCCGGTAGTGATTTCGACGGACTTGCCGATACGGTTGAGCGGCACCTTATGCTGGGCCGCCAGGGCCTGCACGCTGGTGATACCCGGGATCACTTCGAACTCGAACACGCACCGGCCGCTGGCCAGGATCGCCTGCAAAATGCGAATAGTGCTGTCGTACAGCGCAGGATCCCCCCAGGCCAGGAACGCCCCCACTTCACCGTCAGCCATTTCTTCGTTGATCATGCGCTCGAAGGTGTGCTGCTTATCGCGGTTAAGGTCTTGCACGGCGGTGGTGTAGTCAATTTCACCACGTACGCGCTCAGGGCAATCGGCCTCGACAAAACGGTAGCCGGGCTCGGTGATGTAGGTCTGGCAGATCTCACGGCGCAGGTCGATCAGCTTGTCCTTGCTCTGGCCCTTGTCCATCAGGAAGAACACGTCGGTACGGTTCAGCGCCTTCACGGCCTGCATCGTGATGTAGTCAGGGTTGCCGGCGCCAATGCCGATGATCAGGATGCGTTTCATGGGGTGCTCTCAGTGCGGGGCGTTGATTTTGCCATGATCTGCGCCCCACGCGTGAGTTTCCAGGCGCAGGCGCCAGACGCTGTTGAAGCGCAACTCAATGGCCGACAAGGGTTCGACGTCGATCCGATAGAACATCGAGACCGGGAACTGCATGACGCAGCGCATCGCGGCGCGAATCACGAACGGGTGGGTCACGGCGACTGTATGGCCGGGGTGGGTTTCGAGGGATTGGAGCCATCGGCCCACACGCGAACAGAGCTGATCCACCGACTCGCCGCCGTGGGGTGCGCAAGCGCTGTCGGTGCTCCAGGCCATCAGCGCTTCGCTATCGAGTTGGCTGATGTTCTGGCCTTTCCACGCGCCGAAGTCAGCATCGCGCAACGCCATTTCCACCTCGGCGTGGGCGCCGAACAAGCCGGCTGTCTGGCGGGTTCTGGCCTCGGGGCCGCAGAGCAGACGCGGTGTTTTCTTGTAGCGCCCGGCCAGGGTACACGCAGCACTTTGCCAATCCATCAACACGGACTCATCGTCGGGAAAACGTCCGTGTTTTTGCAAGGGCGTGATGGCGTGGCAGATAAGGGTCAAACGACTGGCGAGCATCGCATTTCACTTTATTTTCGGTAGGTTACTGCCCTCACTATCAACGATTAGCCTGATGAAGGGTAGGCGCGAGCTTGCTCGCGAAAAACATCAACGATAAAGCGTGCTTCCTGAATGAACGCGGCGCCTGTGAGTCTTTCGCGAGCAAGCTCGCTCCTACAGAGGCAAGCCCCCCTCCCGTATATAGTTAGGCGGGCGACGTCTCACTGACCGGCGCAGCTGCCGCCTGGGCCTGCAACTGTGCGGCTTGCTGGCTGTATTCGCGCAGGTAGACGATAAATTCCTGCAGCAGGCGATCCCACAGTTCCAGTTGGCTACGCAGATGCGAGGCGCCGACACCGGCCACCACCACGTCCATCTCCATCAACAGGAACTCCCCCTGCACCGACAACCGCGCAAAGCGCCGCGAGGCATTCCACACCTGGGCCAGGCCCTCGGGCAATTCGCCCTGCACCCGCAGTGCGCAGCTGTAGGTAAAGTCCACATAACTGCCCTGCTCGGCTGCCGGGTTGCCGAAACGCACGGCAAAACCGATGCCCTGGCTGGCGCTGAGCAATTGCACAACGCCATTTTGCTCGGACTGGTTGACCCGGTACCCGGCTTCCTGCAACAGCTCGGTGAGGCTTTGAATGGATACGCTGGTGATCAGTTGAACATCGCTCATAGTGGTCTCTTCCTTGTTGATCATTGATTAAGGCGGTGTGTGAGCATCGAACCGATTAAGGTATAGCTCATTGCCAAAACCTTGGGTCAATTCCTCGCAAATGACCCATCCTCATCACAACAACGACTGGCTCCGTTTTTTCGATCATGCTGCATCAGTGAGATAAGAGTCGGCTATGAGGCCGTCTTCGGGAGCAAGCCCCCTCCCACATCGGCAGGCGCTTGAATCGGGTGACCGCTGGCGACAAAATCCTCCTTGCGCAACAGCACCAATGCCACCAACGACACCACTCCGGTGGCGACGTAGAAATACCAGGGCGAGGTAATGTCGCCCGTCACCTTGATCAACCAGGTGGAAATCAACGGCGCGCTGCCGCCGAACACCGCCACCGGCACGTTATAGGCCACCGCAATCCCGGTAGAACGAATCCGCGTCGGCAGCAGTTCACTCATCAGCGCATAGGTCGACGACGCGTATAGCCCGAACAAAATCGCCACCGCCATCAACGGAGCGAAGAACGACGCCGGGGTCGCGGTGGGGGCCGATTTGAACAGCCAGAACATCGCCAGGGTCGCCAACGTGCCGATCACCATCAGGAACGGCTTGCGCCCGTATTTATCAGTAAATGCCCCGCCAAACGGCATCACGAAGGCCGCCGAGAAACTGGCGACGAACACGTAGAGCAAGGTGGTGCCGCTGTCGAACTTGAGGATCTTGGCCATGTAGGTCGAGGCGAAGGTCAGCACCAGGTAGAAGATCGAGCTGTGCAAGGTGATGATGAAGAACACCAGGGCAATCGCGCGCTTCCACTGCCAGACTTCCCGCAGCGGCGCCCTCGACGTTTGCCCGGCGCGTTGCAGCGCCAGGAACTCAGGGCTGTCTTCAAGCTTGAGGCGGATGTACATGGAGATAAAGCCCAGGGGCGCAGCAATCAGGAGCGGTACGCGCCAAGCCCATTCCTGCATGACCTCGGCACCCAGCATCCAGGTCATGCCATTGGCCACAGCGCCGCCCAACAGCAAGCCGAGCACAGCGGTGACCATCAACCAGCAGGTGGCGAAACCGCGGCGACCGGGGCCTGCGTATTCGGAGATAAAGCTGGTGACGGTGCCGATTTCGCCGCCCGCCGAGAAGCCTTGCACGCAGCGCACCAGGATCAAGAGGATCGGCGCGGCGATGCCCAGGCTGGCGTAGGTCGGCAACAGGCCGAGCATCACCGTGGAGCCAGTCATCATCACCAGCGCCATGATCAGGGTTTTGCGCCGGCCGATCTTGTCTGCCAGCGGGCCAAAGAACAGCCCACCCAGCGGGCGGATAAAGAAGCTCAAGGCAAACGCGGCGAAGCTGGCCAACAGGCTGGTGGTGGGGTCATCGGAGACGAAAAACGCCTGGCCGATATAGACCGCGAGAAATCCATACACGCCGTAGTCGTACCACTCGATCAAGTGGCCCGAGGTGGCGCCGAGAAATGCCCGGCGGCGCTTGCGGACGGTGTCTGGTGCGGGATTGCCCATCGTGGGGACTCCTTGTCTGATTATCGATCCATGTTAAAGCGCGGCGATACTCGCTGCTTTCAACCACTGCCGCAAGTCGGTCTTGAGAATCTTGCCGTAGCTGTTTTTGGGCAAGTCGCTGCGCCATACATATTTTTTCGGTTTCTTGAACGAGGCCATACGCGCCAGGAACCAGGCGGTGAGTTCGCCCTCGTCCAGAGGCTGGCCGCTGCGCGTCACCACAAAAGCCACCACCGACTCGCCCCACTGCGCGTCCGGCTCACCCACCACGCACACTTCAAATACCTGCGGATGCTGGGCCAGCACTTCCTCGACTTCACGGGGGTACACGTTGCTGCCGCCGCTGATGATCACGTCCTTGGAGCGATCCGTCAGGGTCAGGTAGCCGGCCGCGTCGAGATAACCGATATCACCGGTCAACAGCCAGCCGTCCACCAACGTTTGGCCAGTGGCCTGCGGGTTGCGCCAGTAGCCTTGCATCACTGTGGCGCCACGCACCGCGATTTCGCCGCGCTCGCCGGTGGGCAGTGGTTGGTGCGTGGCATCAAGAATGCGGATTTCCACGCAAGACTGCGCATGGCCCACCGAAGCGGCCAGGCTATCCCAGTCGGGGCGCTGGCGTTCGGCAATCACTGTACGGGGCAACACGCTGATGGTCATCGGGCTCTCGCCCTGGCCGTAGATCTGCACCAGGCGCGGGCCGAAAGTATCGACAGCTTCGCGCAGATCAGCCAGGTACATCGGGCCGCCGCCATACACGATGGTCTTGATGCCTGCGCCATGATAATTCTGGCGCCGCGCCTGTTCGACCATGCGTTTGACCATGGTCGGCGCGGCAAACAGCGACACATTGCCCACGTGCTCGGCCAGCCCGAACAGCTCGGCGGCGTCGAAGCCATGGGAGGCCGGCACCACGTGGCGGGCGCCGCAGCGCACATGGATGAAGTTGTACAGGCCAGCACCGTGGGACATCGGCGCGGCATACACCGCGGCATCGTCGGCGCTGACCGCATCGACATCCGTGGCGTAGCACAGCGACATGGCGACCAGGTTGCCATGGGACAGCATCACGCCCTTGGAACGCCCGGTCGTGCCGGAGGTGTAGAACAACCAGGCGAGGTCCTGGTCCCGGCGTAGCACCGGTTGCTCCAGGGTCGGCCAACCACGATTGGGGGGGAGCAGATGGCCGTCCAGTTCCTTGCAGCGCGGCGGTAAATCCCGCGATGAAAACACTCGGCCGCCATCGGTAAAGATCAACCGAGCTTCGGCATTATCGGCAATCCACGCCGCTTCGCTGGGGTGCAGCTTGGCGTTGATCGGCACTGCCACGGCGCCCATCCACCAGATGGCATAGAGCAATTCCAGGTAGTCGCAGCTGTTTTTCATCAGCAGCGCCACCGCGTCCCCGGGCACCAGGCAGTGCTGGTCCACCAGGTGCGCGGCGCGTTGGCGCACGTGGGCGGCGAAGGTGGCGTAGTCGGCCACCTGGGTGGTGCCGTTGAACAGCGCCGGGCGTTGCGGGGCCCGACGCTGGGTGTCGTGCAGCCAGTTGGCAATGTTCATGGCTCAGCTCCGGCGTGCTTGCAGGACCGACGCGTAGTTGGCCACCGCCATGCCGCCCATGTTGAACACCAGGCCGAACTCCGGGTTGGGTACTGCCAGGCCGATCGGTTCGCCGGTCAATTGCCGGAACGCCAAAGCATGCATGGACACACCCGTGGCGCCGACCGGATGCCCCTTGGCCTTGAGCCCGCCGGACAGGTTCACCGGCAAACGCCCGCCGGCACGCACCACGCCGCTGTCGAGTACGCGATGCCCTTCGCCCTTGGGCGCCAGGCCCATGGCTTCGTAAATCAGCAACTCGGCAATGGTGAAACAGTCGTGCACCTCGGCGAAGCTCAGGTCTGCCAGGGTCACATTCGCTGCGCGCAACGCTGCATGGATCGCGCGTTGCGGGCCTTCAAAGGCAAGGATGTCGCGCTGGGCGATGGGCAAGGTGTCATTGACCTGGGTCATCGCCCGGATCTGCACTTCGCGGCGAAACGCCCGTGCACGTTTGGGCGAGGCCAGGATGATCGCAGCAGCGCCATCGCTGATCAGCGAGCAGTCTGTCAGGCGCAGGGAATCGGCCACGAACGGGTTGCTTTGGGACACATTGTTGCAGTGCTCGAAAGTCATCTCCCGATGCATCTGCGCCAGCGGGTTGGCCATGGCGTTGGAGTGGTTCTTGGTGGCGATGGCGGCCATTGAGCCCAGCGGGCAGTGGTAGCGCTCGGCATATTGGCGGGCGGCGCGGCCGAACAATTGCGGGAAACTCAGGCCGGCTTCGGCCGGGTCGTTCTGGTAGCCGGCGCCGGCCAGGGCTTGGGTGACGGCGGCGGTGCTGGTGTGGGTCATCTTTTCAGCGCCCACCACCAGCACCAACTCGGCGCTGCCGGAGAGAATCGCATGGACTCCCGCCTGGATCGCCGCCGAACCCGAAGCGCAGGCGTTTTCGCAGCGGGTGGCAGGTTTGAAACGCAGCCCGGGGTCAGCCTGCAACAACAACGAGGCGGCAAACCCGTCGGGCACCAACCCTGAGTTGAAATGCCCCAGAAACAGCGCGTCGATTTGCGACGCATCAATTGCAGCGTCGTGCAGGGCTTCACGGGTAACCTGGACGATCAGGTCTTCCAGCGTGGTGCCTTCCAGGCGACCAAAACGGGAGTGACCAGCGGCAACAATGGAGACGCAATCAGCAGGCATAATCAATTTCTTCTGTTCTTGATCCGGACTTTACTTACAATGACCCACCCCTGGTCCCGCGCCAATTCGTGTAACTACTTACATGGGTAAGTAGCGCGCCAGGGAACCGAACAACGAGGCAGGATGCCCCATGAACATGCTTGCACAGCAATTCCCCGACCTCGAACGCCTGGCGTTCAAGCTGTCCCCTGCCCCGCAGATCGTCACCAGCGACCGGGTGATACTCGACTGCAACGATGCCTTCCTGAAGCTGTTCGGCTATACACGCCAGGCGCTGGTCAATCAGTTGACCCTGCTGATCTACCCGTCCCAGGCCGACTACCACGCCATCGGCAAGCGCAGCCATGACTGGCTGCTCGACAGCGACAACGGCTTCTACTCCGATGAACGCTTCATGCAGCACCACAATGGCGAAGTGTTCTGGGCCAAGTCCCACGGCTACACCCTCACCCCCAAAGACCCGTTCAAGCTGATGATCTGGCACTTCGAACGCCTGGACCGCCAGCATCAGGGCACCGGCGACCTCACGCCGCGGGAGCGGGAGATTGCCATGCACATCGTCAATGGCTTCAAGTCCAAGGAAATCGCCCTGCGCCTGGCGATTTCCCACCGTACGGTGGAAGTGCACCGGGCGCGGCTGATGAAGAAGTTGCAGGCCAAGACCGTGGTGGAGCTGGTGTCGAAGATCATTCTGGTGGCGTGACAAACAACATCTATTGAGCAGGCTGCCCTCCCACGCCTGCCCCATTTCAATCCAACAGCCGATTCAGCTGCCTTATCCCCCTTTTCAGCTTTCCCGGCTGAGCTGCCCCGCTGTTTCAGCCGGGATCCTTCCACCCTATGGCACAAAATAGCGTCACAAGATCCCCCATGGACCCGTGCCCCCATGCAAACCACCAACACCGTCCTGATGATTCGCCCGGCGCGCTTTGCCTTCAACCCGGATACCGCGATCAACAACCGCTTTCAACGCCCGCCGCCGGACCCGCTCAGTGCACAGCACAAAGCGCTGGAAGAATTCGACGGCTATGTCGACACCCTGCGCCGGCACGGCGTGGAAGTGCTGGTGGTGCAGGACACCCCGGCACCTCACACCCCGGATTCGATCTTCCCCAACAATTGGTGGAGCAGCCACGCCGACGGCAGCCTGGTGCTCTACCCCATGCAAGGCCAGAACCGACGACTGGAGCGCAACAAGGGCGTGCTGCAAGTGCTGGAGCAGCGCTTTGCGATCAATACCACCATCGACCTCAGCCACCTGGAACAACAGGATATCTTCCTCGAAGGCACCGGCAGCATGGTGCTCGACCGCCAGCACCGCATCAGCTACGCCTGCCATTCCGGGCGCACCCATCACGCGGCGCTGCGCCAGTTTGCCGAACGTCTGGACTACCAACTCTGCGTGTTCCACGCGCTGGACCGTCACCACGCGCCGATCTACCACAGCAACGTGATGATGAGCGTCGGCCGCGACCTTGCAGTGGCGTGCTTGCAAGCCCTGCCCGACGAGGGCGAACGCCTGGCCCTGGAGCGCTCCCTGCGCGACACCGGCAAGGACATCCTCGCCCTCGACTTCGACCAGTTGGAAGCCTTCGCCGGCAACATGCTCGAAGTCCACGACCGTGACGGCCAGCCGCTGCTGGTGATGTCTGCCAGCGCCTGGCGCGCATTGCAACCGGCGCAGCGCCAGCAGGTGGAGCGCCATACGCGGCCAGTGGTGGTGAATATCGACAACATCGAACGCATCGGCGGCGGCAGTGCCCGTTGCATGCTGGCCGAAGTGCATCTGCCGGTGCGCCCCTCATTTCAATAAGGAGTCTTGCCATGACCCGTTATATCGACGTCAACGACCTCAGCTACCTGGTTTCGCAAAAAGGGTTACAAACCTGCATCACCGAGATGGCCGAGTACATCCGTGCCGACTACCTGCGCTGGCAGGACTTCGAGAAATGCGCACGCCTGGCCAACCATTCGCCGGATGGCGTGATCGAGTTGATGCCTGTCTCGGACGCCTCGCTGTACGCCTTCAAATACGTCAACGGCCACCCCAAAAACACCCTGGCCGGTATGCTGACCGTGATGGCCTTTGGCGCCTTGGGCGATGTGGACACCGGCAAACCCGTGCTGCTGGCGGAAATGACCCTGACCACCGCCATCCGCACCGCTGCTACCTCGGCCCTGGTCGCCCGCTACCTGGCGCGCGACAACAGCCGCAGCATGGCGTTGATCGGCAACGGCTGCCAAAGCGAATTCCAGGCCCTGGCCTTCCACGCCATGCTCGGCATTAACGAAATTCGCTTGTTCGATATCGACGCCAGGGCCACCGCCAAACTCGCCGCCAACCTCAAGGCATTCCCGGCGATCAAGGTGATCCTGGCTGATAGCGTGGCCGAGGCGGTCAAAGGTGCGGATATCGTGACCACCGTCACCGCCGACAAGGCGTATGCAACCATCCTCACCGACGAGATGATCGAACCGGGCATGCACCTCAATGCCGTAGGCGGCGATTGCCCGGGCAAGACCGAGCTGGACCGGCGCATCGTTGAACGCGCCCGGGTAATCGTGGAGTACGAACCGCAAAGCCGCATCGAAGGTGAGATCCAGCACATGCCTGAAGATTCGCCGGTGACCGAGCTGTGGCAAGTGATCAACGGCCAGAAGCCCGGCCGCGAGAATGCGCGCCAAATCACCCTGTTCGACTCGGTGGGTTTTGCCATCGAGGACTACTCGGCCCTGCGCTATGTACTGGACGTCGCCAAGGCGCTGGACGTGGGCAGCGAACTGGAACTGGTACCCGACCTGGCTGACCCCAAAGACCTGTTTGCCCGCCTGGCC
The DNA here is from genome assembly GCF_016405455.1 of Pseudomonas sp. MF7453. Lineage (NCBI taxonomy): Bacteria > Pseudomonadati > Pseudomonadota > Gammaproteobacteria > Pseudomonadales > Pseudomonadaceae > Pseudomonas > Pseudomonas sp. MF7453. The sequence goes on from NZ_JAEKCN010000022.1 coordinate 46,682, forward strand.
CAGCAGCCGGTCGCACAGCAGAAAAAGCGCGCCTGAGAACGCTCTGGCCTGCCGCTTTGCGTCGAGGGTGGGCCGGACCTTCCTGGGTTAAAAGCCGATTCGGCGGGTTAAACAGCCGATTACGCTGCATTGTCAGTTTTAACAGCGCAATTTGCGCTTTATGCAGGGGGTAAACGACACAAAAAACGCACCATCATGAAGCATTCTCTGCTCCCAGTTATTCACTGCCCTGACATCAATTACAAAATATAGGGACCTCCACATGACTCCACTGCGATCACTCTTCGCTGCGTTGCTGTTGCCTCTGTGCGCCACCGCCGCCCACGCCCAGGACTGGAAGGAAATCCGTTTTGGCGTGTTCCCCGAATACCCACCCTTCGAATCCGTAGCCGCCGACGGCAGCCTGCAAGGCTTCGATATTGAGTTGGGCAACGCCATCTGCGCCAAGCTCGAAGTGAAATGCACCTGGGTACACAACGAATTCGACGGCATGATCCCGGCCCTGCGTGCGCGCAAGTTCGACGCCATCATGTCCTCCATGGCCGTGACCCCGGCGCGTGAAAAAGTCATCGACTTTACCGACCGCCTGTTCCTTAGCCCCACCTCGGTGATCACGCGCAAAGGCGCCGACTTCGGCGATACACCCGAATCGCTCAAGGGCAAGCAAGTGGGCGTGCTGCAAGGCTCGCTGCAGGAAGCCTACGCCCGTGCGCACCTGGCCAAGCTGGGCGCACAGATCAAGGCGTACCAATCTCAAGAGCAGAACTACGCCGACCTGCAAAACGGGCGCCTCGACGCCACCCTGACCGACAAGCTCGAAGCCCAGCTCAACTTCCTGTCCAAACCCGAAGGCGCCGACTTCAAGACCGGCCCGGCCTTCAAGGACCCGACCCTGCCGCTGGACATCGCCATGGGCCTGCGCAAGAACGACCAGGCACTGCGTGAGCTGATCAACAAAGGCATCGCCGCCGTCCAGGCCGATGGCACCTACGCCCAGATCCAGAAGAAATATTTTGGCGATCAGGACATCTACAACGAGTAACCGGCAACCCGTGCCCCTGTGGGAGCGGGCTTGCCCGCGATAGCGGTGCTTCAGGCACCCACGCCGTGACTGCACCACCGTTATCGCAGGCAAGCCAGCTCCCACAGTAAATCCGTGCACTCCTTCGAGATCTTCCCCATGAACGAACTCCTCAACCTGCAAGGCTACGGCCCCATGCTGGCCCAGGGTGCCTGGATGACGCTCAAGCTGGCCTTCCTCGCCCTGGCCTTGAGCCTCACCCTGGGCCTGGTCGCCGCGGGCGCCAAACTGTCCAGCACCAAGTGGCTGCGCGTGCCGGCCACGCTGTACACCACGCTGATCCGCAGCGTGCCGGACCTGGTGTTGATCCTGCTGATTTTCTACAGCCTGCAACTGTGGCTCAACGACCTGACTGAAGTGTTCGGCTGGGACTACTTTGAAATCGACCCGTTCACCGCCGGGGTGGTGACCCTGGGCTTTATCTACGGCGCGTATTTCACCGAGAACTTTCGTGGCGCGATCCTCAGCGTGCCGGTGGGCCAACTGGAAGCCGCCACCGCCTATGGCCTGAGCCGCTGGCAGCGCTTTCACCTGGTGCTGTTCCCGCAACTGATGCGCTTTGCCCTCCCGGGCCTGGGCAATAACTGGCTGGTGCTGCTCAAGTCCACGGCGCTGGTGTCGATTATCGGCCTGTCGGACCTGGTGAAGGCCGCGCAGAACGCCGGCAAGTCCACCAGCGAGCCGTTGTACTTCCTGATCCTAGCGGGGCTGGTGTATTTGCTGATCACCACCCTCTCCAACCGCATCTTCAAGCGCCTCGAACGGCGCTACAACCTGGGCATCAAGGGGATGGCGCGATGATCGAACTGTTCCAGCAATACGGCCTGGCCTATCTGTTCAGCGATGGCAGCGGCTTGTCCGGCGTCGCCATGACCTTGTGGCTGTTCATCATCTCGGTGGTACTTGGCTTTTGCCTGTCGATTCCTTTGGCACTGGCGCGGGTTTCGCAGCATGTCTGGCTGCGCTGGCCGGTGGAGATCTACACCTATCTGTTCCGGGGCACGCCGCTGTATATCCAGCTGTTGATCTGCTACACCGGGCTATACAGCCTGGAAGTGGTGCAGGACAACGCCTTGCTCAACCAGTTTTTTCGCAATGCGCTGAACTGCACCTTGTTGGCGTTTGTGCTCAATACCTGTGCCTACACCGTGGAAATTTTCGCCGGAGCGATCCGCAATATTCCCCACGGCGAAATCGAAGCGGCACGCGCCTATGGCCTGCACGGCTGGCGGCTGAATCTGTTCGTGGTGGTACCTGCCGCCTTGCGCCGCGCATTGCCGGCCTACAGCAATGAAATGATCCTGATGCTGCACGCCACGTCACTGGCGTTCACCGCCACCGTCGCCGACATCCTCAAGGTTGCCCGCGATGCGAATGCCGAAACCTTCCTGACCTTCCAGGCGTTCGGTATCGCCGCCCTGCTCTACATGCTGCTGTCCTTTGCACTGGTGGGCCTGTTCAGGCTGGCCGAACGTCGCTGGATGCGTTTTCTTGTTCCTACCCGAGGCTAACCCATGAATCAGTCCGCGCAGGCCCTGGCCGCTTATCCGGTGGATGTACCGGTTGTCGAAACTGCAACTGCTGCCATCAAGCTTCAAGTCGAAGGCATTCACAAACGCTACGGCGACCACGAAGTGCTCAAAGGTGTGTCCCTGAATGCCCGTCAAGGCGATGTGATCAGCCTGATCGGCGCCAGCGGCTCGGGCAAAAGCACCATGCTGCGTTGCATCAACTTTCTGGAACAGCCGGACGCAGGCGTCATCACCCTGGACGGCATCAGCATCGAAATGCAGCAAGGCCGCGCCGGCACCCGCGCGCCGCACCAGGCCCAACTGCAAAACCTGCGTACGCGCCTGGCCATGGTATTTCAGCACTTCAACCTGTGGAGCCACATGACAGTGCTGGAAAACATCACCATGGCCCCGCGCCGGGTGCTGAACGTCAGCGCCGCCGAAGCAGAAAAACGTGCGCGCCTGTACCTGGACAAAGTCGGCTTGCCTGGCCGCGTGGCGGATCAATACCCGGCGTTCCTCTCGGGTGGTCAGCAGCAGCGCGTGGCGATTGCACGGGCATTGGCGATGGAGCCGGAGATTATCCTGTTCGACGAACCGACCTCTGCCCTGGACCCGGAACTTGTAGGCGAAGTGCTCAAAGTCATACAGACGTTGGCCGAGGAAGGCCGTACCATGCTGATGGTCACCCACGAAATGGGCTTTGCCCGTCAGGTGTCCAGCCAAGTGCTGTTCCTGCACCAGGGCCGAGTCGAGGAACACGGCGGCGCCGAGATCCTCGACCACCCCAACAGCGAACGCTTGCAGCAATTTCTTTCCAACCGTTTGAAGTGAACTCATGGATACCAAGGCCAACGGACCCCATTCCTCCCCTGCGCTGGATCGCATCGACGAGGCGATCATCGACGTACTCAGGCACCAGGGGCGCATCACCTATGAAAAGCTCTCGTCACTGGTGCACCTGACCCCCAGACCCTGCCTGGAGCGGGTGCGCAAGTTGGAGCGACGCGGGGTGATCCGCGGGTATGGGGCGATCATCGACGTGCAGATGGTCTCACCAGGGCTGTCGCTGCTGGTGCTGGTGGCCTTGTCCAACCAAAGCGGGCGCTCAGCGCAAAAGGCCTTCGAGGCCTGCGTCAAAGCCTGCCCGCAGGTATTCGAATGCCAACTGATCAGCGGGCCGTTCGACTACAGCCTGCGTATGCGCTGCCGGGATATGGAACATTACCGGGTGCTGACGGAGATCTGGTTGAACAATGATGAGTTGCACATCGATAAATTGGTGGCGCATCCGGAGTTGGCGGTAGTCAAGAACACCGCGACCGAACTGGCCTGACTCCCACTCCCCCAGGCTGCGAAAATCAAATGTGGGAGCTGGCTTGCCTGCGATAGCGGTGCATCAGTCATCTCACATCTGACTGGTCGACTGCCATCGCAGGCAAGCCAGCTCCCACATTGACCGGGTTTGCAATTCTTTTGCCTGGCTTGGCCCCCACCAATTTCGCCTGCCCATCCTTCTGCTTGCCCGTACGCGCCTCGCTGATCAACCCTGGGATCAACTTGCCCTCCGGCAAATTCTTCCAGAACCGGCTGGGCAAATGCCCTTCCATGACCTTGGGGTTCAACCGCGCCGGGTTGAAGATATGGCTGTAGTAGGTCAACCACATGGCGCTGTGTGGATCTTCGACATTCTGTGCCAGTTGCTGCCACGCCTCGGGGCAGCGGCGTTGATGAACAAGCTGCTCGCCGTCGTAATACACCCCGTCCAGGGGCGTGGCGATCATCCAGCGGTGGCGGCCCATGCGCCCGACAAAGTGCTGGCTGGCGCTCTTTAGAATGTCGTGGGCCGGTTCATGCCAGGCCACGTATTCCGGCAGTTCAGGCCCCGCCTCGGCCGGCAGGGCAATAAAGCGCACAAACGCGTGCAGGTGATGGGCCTCGCGGCTGACTTGCTTGATGCGCCGCTGCAACTCACTGCCCAGCTTGTCCCCGGCGAGCATCGCGGTGCGATCACCGTGGCTGACCCGCCACAACACTTCATACAGCAAGCTCCAGCGTTGATCACCGTGATAACAGGCGGCGGACTCCAGCAACGCCAACAGCGCCTTGGGAATCCGCGCCTGAAACGGCCCCAGCCCTGGCGGGATCGGCTCATCGGTGGCGAACAGGTCAGCCGCTTGTGCCTCGCCCCAGCTCACCTGGCTGGGGTCGACCTGATGGCTGAGCAGCCAGCGCGCCTGTTCGCGCCAGGTGCTGAACAGGTTGTCGCATTCCAGGCTGATCATCCCCACAGCCCCATCTGTTGCGGCTGCGGACGGTCGCGCAATTGTTCGCGCAGCAACACGCTGGTGCTCTCGGCCTGTTGCGGGTGGTAGTCACTGGTAATGAAGAACGGCTTGGCCTTGGCCAGTACGCAGCGCATACGCGCCAGGTCTTCGAAGCGGATCTTGCGCTCGCGGCGCAGGTCCACCAGGCGCTGGGTGGTGCGCAGGCCAATCCCGGGAATGCGCGCAATCAGGGTGGGCTCTGCGCGGTTCAGGTCCAGGGGGAACACCTCGCGATGCTCCAGGGCCCAGGCCAGCTTGGGGTCGATGTCCAGGGCCAGGTGGCCGGGGCCGGCAAACAGCTCCGTGGCGCTGAAACCGTAGCTGCGCAGCAGGAAATCGGCCTGGTACAAGCGGTGCTCGCGCATCAACGGCGGCGCGGCCAGGGGCACGCTTTTCGGGCTGTTGGGGATGGGACTGAACGCCGAGTAGTACACGCGGCGCAGCTTGAAATTGCCATACAAGGCTTCAGCCCCGTGAAGGATGGTGCTGTCATCGGTGTCGTCCGCGCCGACGATCATTTGCGTGCTCTGCCCGGCCGGTGCGAAACGCGGGGCGCGAGGCTCGTTGAACACCGTCTGTTCACCGGTATAGATGGTCTGCATGGCCTGCTTGATCGACACAATCTGCTTCTCCGGCGCCAGGGTCTGCAGGCTGGCCTCGGTGGGCAGTTCGATATTCACGCTCAGGCGATCGGCATAGCGACCGGCCTCGGCGATCAGAGCGGGGTCGGCATCGGGAATGGTCTTGAGGTGGATATAGCCGCGAAAGTCATGCTCTTCGCGCAGCAACCTGGCGACCCGCACCAGTTGCTCCATGGTGTAGTCCGACGAACGGATGATGCCCGAGCTGAGAAACAGCCCGCTGACACAATTGCGCTTGTAGAAATCCAGGGTCAGGGTGACCACCTCTTCCGGGCTGAAACGCGCACGGGGCACGTCGCTGGAACGGCGGTTGACGCAATACTGGCAGTCGTAGAGGCAAAAGTTGGTGAGCAACACCTTGAGCAGCGACACGCAACGGCCATCGGGCGTGTAGCTGTGGCAGATGCCCATGCCATTGGTGGAACCCAGCCCCGCCTTGCCCTCGGAACTGCGCTTGGGCGCGCCACTGCTGGCGCAGGACGCGTCGTACTTGGCGGCGTCGGCGAGGATGCTGAGTTTTTCGATCAACTGCATGGAGGGGCTACCGATACTGGTTTTTTGTACAGTACCAATAGCCACACGTTGTCACAAGTGCCGTCTGTAGGAGCGAGCTTGCTCGCGAAGAACGCAAGAGCGCCGCGTTCACTCAGATGAAGCGCGTTATCGTTGACGTGCTTCGCGAGCAAGCTCGCTCCTACAGAGGGGATCGGTCAGCTGGCAGTGGCCAGAAGCAAATCCTGCACCGACCGCGCCTTGCCATGGTGACGGTCCAGCGCATACAACGACGCGGCAATCTCATCGGCGCGAATCGGCAGCACCGACAGCAAGGTATCACTCAAACCATGGCTGGCCTGGCTGAAGCCCTGGATGTAGATACCGGCCTTGCAGCGCTCGTCGGTGACGATGCGGTAGTCGCGGGCCACTTCGAAGTCGCCCATATAGGCGTGCAGCGGTGCCAACAGTTCGCGGTGCATCTGGCGCTCGTAGCCGGTGGCGAGGATCACGGCGTCGTAGTGGTTGACGCTGGTTTCGCCCGTGGCATTGTTGCGCAACACCAGTTCGATACCCAGCGGCCCGGGCGTGGCCTTCTCCACCACGGTCATGGTGCGAAACGCCTGGCGGGCAATGCCGGAGACTTTCTGACGGTAAAAAATTCCGTAGATGCGCTCGATCAGGTCCAGGTCCACCACCGAATAGTTGGTGTTCTGATATTCGGCGACCAAACGCTCACGCTCGGCACCGACTTGCTGGAACACCAGGTCAGTAAAGGCCGGCGAGAACACTTCGTTGACGAACGGGCTGTCATCGGCCGGTTTGAGTGCCGAGCCGCGCAGGATCATATCGACCTGTACCGACGGGAAGCTGTCATTGAGGTCGATAAAGGCTTCGGCCGCACTTTGGCCACCACCGATCACCGCAATGCGCATCGGCTTGCCGTCCACGCAGGGCTGGCTCGCCATGCGCTCCAGATACTGGGAATGATGGAACACGCGGCTGTCGCCCTTGAGCGCCTTGAACGCTTCGGGAATACGCGCAGTGCCACCGGCGCTGACCACCACCGAGCGGGTGGTGCGCACATGCTGCTCGCCTTGTGCATCGCGGGAAATCACGCGCAAGGCCTCCACCTGCTGCTGATGCAGGATCGGCTCGATGGCCAGCACTTCCTCACCGTAGTGGGCCTGGGCCTGGAACTGCCCGGCCACCCAGCGCAGGTAGTCGTTGTACTCCATGCGGCAGGGATAGAAAGTACCCAGGTTGATGAAGTCCACCAGGCGATCGTGGGCCTTGAGGTAGTTGACGAAGGAGTACGGGCTGGTGGGGTTGCGCAGGGTCACCAGGTCCTTGAGGAAGGAAATCTGCAGTTCACTCTGGGTTACAAGGGTATTGCCGTGCCAGCGGTAGTCGGCTTGTTTGTCGAGAAACAGCACGTCCAGCTTGCCCTGGGCCTTCTCACGCTCCTGCAGGGCGATGGCCAGCGCCAGGTTCGAAGGGCCGAAGCCGATACCGATCAGGTCGTGAACCGCGGGCGAAGCAATTGCCTGTGTCATTCCAGTGTCCTCTGGATAAGCCCCTTGGCGGTGGGGCGGGAATACCTTCATGGCCTGAACAACAGGCCGTGTGTTGATAGGAAACGAGGACAGTGAAATAAAATTTAACTAACCGGCGATCAGTGCGCTTCCCACTCGCGCATACGCACCCGGCAATGCTTCATGGCGTTGACGATGTGTTTTTCCACCAGGCTGCGGGAAATCCCCAGGCGCGCGGCGATTTGCACATGAGACAGGCCTTCCAGCTTGCGCAGCAGGAAGCTGTCGCGGCACGCCGCCGGCAACTCGGCCAGGGCACGCTCAAGCATCTCGAGACGCTGGCTGTGGTCGTGACAGGCGTGGGGTGAACAGGGGGCGAAACGTTCTTCGCTGTCCAGCACCTCAAGCGGCTCGGACTGACGCAAGGCATTGCGCCGGTGGCCGTCGATCACCAGGTTCAATGCCGTGCGGTAAAGAAACGCGCGCGGCTGTTCGATCGGGGTATCGCTTACGCGCTCCAGTACCCGCACATAAGCGTCATGCACCACATCTTCGGCCACCTGACGGTTGCCCAGCTTGGCGTTCAGGAAACACACCAGCTCGCGATAGTAGTTTTCCAACATGACTCCTGACCCCACGGCCTTGGTACAAACGACACCCCGCCCCTGTAGGAGCGAGCTTGCTCGCGAAAAACCCAAGAGCGCATCCCTTTACCTGGATGCGCTCGCAATCATTGGCGGTTTTGCCATCACCGATGATGGCAGTTTGTGAGAGTGTGCAATTTATAGTAATTCTCATCTACTTTTAAAGAAGTCTTGCACTCACGTACGGTTTTTTTCGCCGACACAGCTGTTACTGCGTGTGTAAACGCCTAAATATTCGCGCATTTTTCTCGTATAACAGTCAGCTCTTCGCCACTTCGGCCCCCTTTCCCTGGCTGGAACCAACGCATGAAACGCCCTCGCCCCGCCCGCCTCGCCCTGCTCGCCGTGGCGTGCCTGATCCCCATTGTTGCGCTGGCTGCCTGGCAGCTGTTGCCGTCGGCTCGAGATAGCATGCCCACCGTCACTGTGGTGCGCGGCAACATTGAGAACAGCGTCACCGCACTGGGCACCCTGCAACCGCGACGCTATGTGGACGTCGGCGCCCAGGCCTCCGGGCAGATCCGCAAGATCCATGTCGAGGCCGGTGACCAGGTCAAGGAAGGCCAGTTACTGGTAGAAATCGACCCTGCCACGCAACAAGCCAAACTCGACGCCAGCCGCTACGCCATCGAAAACCTGGAGGCCCAGTTGCAGGAGCAGAAAGCCCAGCATGAACTGGCGCGCCAGAAGTATCAGCGCCAGCAACGCCTGAGTGCCGGTAACGCCACCCGTGAAGAAGACGTGCAAACTGCCAAAGCCGAACTGAGTGCGACCCAGGCGCGGGTCGACATGTTCAAGGCCCAGATCCGCCAGGCCCAGGCCAGCCTGCGCAGTGATGAAGCAGAGCTGGGATACACCCGTATCTACGCACCGATGACCGGCACCGTCGTTGCCGTGGATGCGCGGGTTGGCCAGACCCTCAACGCGCAACAGCAAACCCCGCTGATCCTGCGCATCGCCAAGCTGTCGCCCATGACCGTATGGGCCGAAGTCTCCGAGGCCGACATCGGCCACGTCAAACCCGGCATGAGCGCTTATTTCACCACGCTGAGCGGCGGCAGCCGGCGCTGGAGCAGTACCGTGCGCCAGATTCTGCCCATCCCCCCCAAGCCCCTGAACGAAACCCAGGGCAACGGCAGCCCAAGCAGTTCCGCCAAGAGCGGCACAGGCCGAGTGGTGCTGTACACCGTGCTGCTGGACGTCGACAACGCCGATAACGCGCTGATGGCAGAGATGACCACCCAGGTGTTTTTCGTCGCCGGCCAAGCCAGGGATACCCTGACCGTGCCCGTCGCCGCCCTGCAAGGCACCTCCGGCACCGAATCGCAAATCGCCCGGGTGGTCGCCAAAAACGGCGCCATCGAGGAGCGTAAGGTGCGCCTGGGTATCAGCGACCGTCTGCACGTCGAAGTGCTGGAGGGCCTGAACGAAGGCGATCACCTGTTGATCGGTCCGATTGATAGCAATGGGGGTTGAAGTGACCACGCCCCTGATTGAGCTCAAAGGCATCCGCAAGTCCTACGGCGGCGGCGACAGCCCGCAAGTCGACGTATTGCGTGGCATTGACCTGTCGATTCATGCCGGGGAATTCGTCGCCATTGTGGGCGCTTCGGGTTCGGGCAAATCGACGCTGATGAATATCCTGGGCTGCCTCGACCGCCCTACCGAAGGCGACTACCTGTTCGCCGGCGAAAACGTCGCCCACCTGGGCAGCGACGAACTGGCGTGGCTACGCCGCGAAGCCTTTGGTTTTGTGTTCCAGGGCTACCATTTGATTCCCTCGGGCTCGGCCCAGGAGAACGTCGAGATGCCGGCGATCTATGCCGGTATCAGCGCCACTGAACGCCATGCTCGCGCCAAGGCGCTGCTCACCCGCCTGGGCCTGGCCGAGCGCACCGCCAATCGCCCGCACCAGCTTTCCGGCGGCCAACAGCAACGGGTATCCATCGCTCGCGCGCTGATGAACGGCGGCCATATCATCCTCGCCGACGAGCCCACCGGCGCCCTCGACAGCCACAGTGGCGCCGAGGTCATGACCCTGCTCGACGAACTGGCGAGCCAGGGCCATGTGGTCATCCTGATTACCCACGACCGCGAAGTGGCGGCGCGGGCCAACCGCATCATCGAGATTCGCGACGGCCTGATCATCAGCGATTCGGCTGAAACCAGCGCGGTGAAACCCACCGTAACGGCTGGCGCCTTGCACGCTGTGGACCTGCGCCAGCGCCTGGCCGACGGCGCCGAGCATAATGGCGCCTGGAAGGCCGAACTGGTGGACGCGGTACAAGCGGCCTGGCGGGTAATGTGGATCAACCGCTTCCGCACCGCCCTGACCCTGCTGGGGATCATCATCGGCGTAGCTTCTGTGGTGGTGATGCTGGCAGTGGGCGAAGGCAGCAAGCGCCAGGTTATGGCGCAGATGGGCGCGTTCGGCTCCAATATCATCTACCTCAGCGGTTCTTCGCCCAACCCGCGTACGCCGCTGGGTATCGTAACCCTGAGCGATGTCGCGGCCCTGGCGACCTTGCCTCAGGTCAAGCGCATCATGCCGGTCAATGGCACCGATGCGGGCGTACGCTTCGGCAATGTCGACTACATGGCGTATGTGGGCGGCAACGACACCAACTTCCCGGACATCTTCAACTGGCCGGTGGTCGAGGGCAGCTACTTCACCGAGGCCGACGAACGCGCGGCAGCCACGGTCGCCGTGATCGGCTCAAGCATCCGCGCGAAACTGCTCAAAGACGTAGCCAACCCGATCGGCCAGTACATTTTGATTGAGAACGTGCCATTCCAGGTGGTTGGCGTGCTGGCGGAAAAAGGCTCCAGCTCCGGCAACAAGGACAGTGACGACCGTATTGCCATCCCTTACAGCGCCGCCAGTGTGCGCCTGTTCGGCAGCTACAACCCCGAGTACGTGGCAATTGCCACCACCGATGCACGCAAGGTGCATGAAGCCGAGCGCGCCATCGACCAGCTTATGTTGAAGTTGCACAACGGCAAGCGCGACTACGAGCTGACCAACAATGCCGCGATGATCCAGGCCGAAGCGCGAACCCAGAACACCCTGTCGCTGATGCTCGGCTCGATTGCCGCGATTTCCCTGCTGGTGGGCGGCATCGGCGTGATGAACATCATGTTGATGACCGTGCGCGAACGCACCCGCGAAATCGGTATCCGCATGGCCACCGGGGCGCGCCAGCGCGACATCCTGCGCCAGTTTCTCACCGAGGCGGTGATGCTCTCTGTGGTCGGTGGCCTGTTCGGTATCGCCCTGGCATTGCTGGTAGGCGGTGTGCTGCTGCTGGCTGAAGTGGCGGTGCAGTTTTCCCTGGTGGCGGTGTTCGGCGCGTTTGGCTGTGCGCTGGTCACCGGCGTCGTATTCGGCTTTATGCCGGCCCGTAAAGCTGCCCGGCTCGATCCGGTTAAGGCGTTGACCAGTGAATAAACGATCCATCGCACCGCAACTGTCGGTGCTTAGCCTGTGCCTGTTACTCAACGCCTGTGCCGGCACCCCGCCTACCCTCGACAGTGGCATTGCTGCGCCCGCTGCCTGGCAATATGCCGAGCGCGACGCCGACCAGGCCATCAACCAGCGCTGGTGGACGCAGTTTGGCAGCCCTGCGCTGAACAGCCTGATCGACCAGGCCCGGCGCGACAGCTTCGACGTGGCTGCGGCCATGGCGCGGGTGCGCCAGGCCCAGGCCACAGCGGTGATTGCCGGCGCACCGTTGCTGCCCGAGGTGAAGTTCAACCTCACCGCCAGCCGTCAAAGGCTGTTGCGCGGCAGCGGCAACTCGGACCTGGACGCCACCGCGAGCAACAGGACCGTCAACAACTATGACGCCAACCTCTCGGCCAGCTACGAAATCGACTTTTGGGGTGGCCGCGCCGCTGCGCGCGACAGCGCTGTACATAGCCTGCACGCCAGTGAGTTCGATCGGGCCAACGTGGAGTTGACCCTGCTCAGCAACGTCGCCGACCGCTATGCGCAAACCCTGGCAGCGCGCCAGCGCTTGCAAATCGCCGAGCTGAACCTGGCCAATGCGCGCAACGTGCTGAACCTGGTGCAAACCCGCTACGACGCCGGTTCCGCCACGGCCCTGGAGTTGGCACAACAGAAAAGCCTGGTGGCCAGCCAGCAACGGCAACTGCCGCTGATTCAGCAATCGGCCGAAGAATCGCGCATCACCCTCGCCGCCTTGCTCGGCCAGCCCGTGCAGGCCCTGGCGCTGGGCAACGAGCCGTTCCAGGCGCTGACCTGGCCGAGTATCGGCCCCGGCGTGCCTAGCCAATTGTTGCGCCGACGCCCTGATATCGCCCAGGCAGAGGCACAGCTGGCGGCGGCCAGTGCCGACGTCACGGTGGCCCGTGCGGCCATGTTGCCCACGGTGACGTTGGGCGCAACCCTCGGCTCGGGTGCGAACAAGGCTGAAGAGATTTTGCGCAGCCAGTTCTATACCTTGACCTCGGGCCTGGTCGCACCGATTTTCAACAACGGTCGCCTGAGCGCCGAGCGTGACAAGGCCCGGGCACGCCAGGATGAACTGCTGCAAACCTACCGCGGGGAGATCATCAACGGCTTTGCCGATGTGGAAAAAGCCCTCAGCAGCCTGACGCGCCTGGACCAGCAACGCCAATGGCAAAGCGAAGAACTGCAACAGGCGCAGACGGCCTTTGAGATTGCGCAAAGCCGCTACGAGGCTGGCGCCGAAGACCTGCTGACGGTGCTGGAAACCCAACGCACCCTCTACGCCGCTCAGGACCTGAACGTGCAACTGCGCCTGGCGCGACTGCAAGCCAGTATCGCGCTGTACAAGGCATTAGGGGGTGGCTGGAAGACCGATAGCTGATAAGCGAAATCGGTATTTCTTACACGAACTGTTTCTTAGCCTTACATTTTCCACACCCAGGTCCTTGGTAAAAAAGCCGTTACATACGGCTGCCCCGGACCTCGTGATGACACCCAGCGTTCTTGTAAAAAGCCTGGTCTGCATAAGCTGCTGGCTGATAGCACATGCAGCGCGCGCCGAGCCCCTGATCGCGCCCACTGCAATCGACTGGCTGTTGGATTGCCCCCTCACTGCCACTGCGCGTCTGGACCCTGAGGTGGTCGGGCGCACCCAATGTGGCCTGGTCAGTGTGCCCCGGGACCACGCGGCCCCTGGACGCGGTCGTATACGCCTGAGCGTGACGCGTGTGGGCGCAAGGCAACCGCTCAACCGTGAGGGGGTGGTGTTCATCCAGGCGGGCGAACCGCCCCAGCCCGCCAACGCACCTTTTGTGCTGCAGGTGGCCAGCCGCTGGGAGTCGCTTGCCACCCGCGCTTATCGCACGCTGGTCGACCGTTATGACGTGATCGAACTGAGCACCCGTGACCTGCGCCAGCCAAACGCGGTCGAGCAGGCGGCGCTGGACATGGAATACGTGCGCGGGCAGCTCGGCGAAGCGCGCCTGCACTACCTGGGCAGCGCTGCCGCGACCCGCCTTGGCAGCCGCTACGGCACGCTGTTTCCCGAGCGCATTGCACGCATGGTGCTGATTAATGCAGAGCCTGGCGACCCCATCGCCGCAGGCGTCGAGCAGCTATTGCTCAAGGAGTCCAGGCACTCGGGGGGCGACGGCTGTGTCAGCCGCTGGCTGGGGGATTTCCTCGCCTACGGCAAACAGCCACCAGCGTCCGCACGTTGCCTTGACCTCGGTGCCTGGGAGTAACCGGCGCATTTGCGACCTGTTGCCATCGAAAACGACACCCTGCGTTGACGCTCCGATGCAATCGTTATTAAGTGCTATTTATCCGCATTAATACGATAAATCGCACCCATGCTGACTCGCCCGCTACGCCGCAAACGCCAGAAGCTGTCCGATGTGATTGTCGAGTCGGTCAAGCGCTCGATCGTCACCGATGCCTTGAAGCCCGGCGACCGCCTGCCCACTGAGCGCGAGCTGATGGAAAGCTTCCAGTGCTCCAAGGGCTCGGCGCGCGAAGCGCTCAAGGCGCTGGAGGTCGAAGGGTTGGTCAGTACGCGCACCGGCCCCAGCGGCGGGGCCTACCTGAACCAGGCCGGCACCGAACCGGCCAGCCGCGCCTTGCGCAATTACCTGCACTTTCAGCACCTGGATGGCGAGCAGGTCTACCAACTGCGCAAGGTCATCGAAGTGGAACTGGCAGTGTCGGTGCTCGGGCGTTTGAGCGAAGACGATTACGTTGCCCTGCAAGCCAATGTGGATTTTTGCAGCGCTCCCGAGGACAGCGAAGCCGGCCAGCGCGAACAGCGCCTGGCGGAACTGGAGTTCCACAACCTGCTGGCCCGGGCCTGCCCCAACCCACTGCTGAGTTTTATGGCGCAGTTTCTCAATGACCTGCTGCGCGACCTGGTGGTGCTCAAGAAAGCCTACAAACCCAAGCGCAAGCAGTTCGACGCGGCCAACCTCGATTATCACAAGCAACTGCTGATCGCCTTTCGCGCCGGGGATGAAAGCGCGGTGCGCAGCTTGATGCATGAACACATGTGCGATGCCGAACACCATATGACCGCGCTGGAAGGCCAGGTGAGCCCGCACTTCCTTCTGGAGTTTGATCACCGTTAGGAACAACACCCGATCAATGTGGGAGCTGGCTTGCCTGCGATGGCATCGGCTCGGTCCCCCTGTAACACCGAGGCGCCCGCATCGCAGGCAAGCCAGCTCCCACATTTGACCGTGTCCATCTGTTGAACCGAGTTACCCAATAACAAGCCTGCCCACAGGCCCTTGCTCCACCGTATCGCCCTTGCCGCTCCTGCCAATAACTAAACCAGGGAGTCACCCCATGCAGCGTCGTACGTTATTGAAAGCCAGCCTCACCGCAGCCGCCGCCCTCAGCTTGCCGCTGAGCGTGCGTTCGGCCTTTGCCGCCGAGCCCTTTACCTTTTACGGCCTCAAGTCCATGTCTGGCGCGTTTGCCAGCTACGGCAAATTTGCCGACATGGGGTCGCGCCTGGCCGTGCAACAGCATCCCGAGATCCTCGGCCGCCCGCTGACCTACAAGGTTATCGACACCGAAGGCAACGCCGGCAAGGCGGTGCGCAAAGTGCAGGAGGCGATCGCGCAGGATGGGGCTCGGTTCTTCCAGGGCTGCACACTGTCGTCTTCCGCCCTGGCCGTGGCCAAGGAAGTCGACAAAGTCGGCGGCGTGTTCATGACCCCGGTGGGCGCCGATGAAGTCACCGGCAAGGATTGCAATAAGGCGACTTTCCGCTGGTCGGTGCCTACCTACGGCGCGATCCGCGAAACCATGGTGCCGCTGATCAAACTGCTGCCGGACGCCAAACGCTGGTACACCATCACCCCGCAATACGTATTCGGCGAAGCCTTGCTTGAAGGCGCCAAAAACGTGCTCAAGGAGCACGGCCTGGAACACGTGGGCAACAGCTACCACTCGCTGCAGGAGCAGGAATTCTCCGGCTACCTGACCAACGCCATTTCCACCCGGCCCGACGTGCTGGTACTGCTCAACTTCGGCAGCCAGTCCTCCAACACCCTGCGCCAGGCCGTGAACTTCGGCATCAAGGAGCGCATGAAGGTGCTGCTGGTATGGTCGGCCGGCCTTGACCAATTCCAGGAGTTGGGCAGCGATGTGCTCGAAGGCGTGTACCTCGGCGCGCAGTACTGGCATCAGGTCGATACGCCCCTCAACCGCGAACTAGTCAAGCTGACCCAGACCAAATACGGCATCAACCCCACCTACCCCCTGGCCGCCGACTACATCAGCACCAAAGTCATGCTCGACACCATCATCGCCACCGGCAGCCTCGACGGCGCGACCGTGGCCAAGGCCATGCAGGGCTTGAGCTATGAAGGTCCGACCGGCAAGGAGTCGATCCGCGCCGGCGATCACCAGGTGATCAAGGATTACTACCTGCTGATCGGCAAGGCCAGCGGCGACATGGCCGACAAGGACGACCTGGCCAAGGTGCTCAGCGCCGGCCAATCGTTCCCGCCGGTTGAGGCGACGGGCTGCTCGCTCGGCTGACCGCTTACATTTTGTCACGCAGGGCCGCGCAAGCGGCCGTCTGCGGAGGGTTCCTGCATGCTTGATTTGTACCTGTTCCAGATTCTCAACGGCCTTGGGCTGGGGATGATCTACTTTCTGATCGCGGTCGGGCTGACGATCATTTTCGGCCTGCTCAACTTCGTCAACTTCGCCCACGGCGCGTTTTTCCTGCTCGGCGCCTACATCTGCTACACCGCCGTAAGCCTTACCGGCAGCTTCTGGCTGGCGCTGCTCGTCGCGCCGCTGGTGGTGGCTGCCCTGGCCTGGGTGATCGAGCGTTTGCTGATCCAGCGGATCTACCACTTGCCGCATATGTTCCAGATTCTGGTGACCCTGGGGATCGCGCTGATCATCCAGGAAGCCAGCGTGATGATCTGGGGCCCGGTGGGCAAAAGCGTCGCCGTACCGGAATTGCTGCGCGGCGTGCTGGTGGTGGGCGATTTCGTCTACCCCTACTACCGCCTGTTTCTGATCGTATTTTCCGGGTTGGTCGGCCTGGGCCTGTGGCTGCTGCTGGAACGCACGCGCTTCGGCGCCCTGGTGCGCGCCGGCAGTGAGAGCACTGAAACCGTGTCACTGCTGGGCACCAATATCTTCCGCCTGTTCTCCATGACCTTTGCCCTCGGCGTGGCCCTGGCCGGTGTCGCCGGAGTGTTGTTCGCGCCGTTGCGCGGTGCTCAGCCCTTTGTCGGTCCGGAGATTCTCGGGGTGGCGTTCGTGGTGGTGGTGATCGGCGGCATGGGCTCGTTCAGCGGTGCGCTGGTCGGCGGTTTGCTGGTCGGCGTCGTGCAAAGCCTGATGACCACACTCTGGCCCCAGGGTGCGAGCCTGATGATCTACGGCGCGATGGCCGTGGTGATTCTGGTGCGCCCTTACGGCCTGTTCGGGAGAGCCTGACATGAGCGAGAAAAATCCCCTGCCGTTTGCCAAGACCCAATCCAAAGCCATGCTGCTGTGGGTATTGGCGGTACTGATCGGCCTGCCGTTGATACTGCCCTCGGCGACCCTGGCCACCGAGATTCTGATCTTTGCCATGGCCGCCCTGGCCTGCAACCTGTTGCTGGGCTACACCGGGCTGCTGTCCTTCGGCCAAGGCATCTTCTTCGGGGCCGGCGCCTACTGCGCGGCGTTGCTGATGATCCACCTGCAACTGGGGTTGTTCACCGCATTGCTCGGCGCCGCAATTGCCGGTGGTTTCCTCGCGCTGTTGGTAGGCGCCCTGGCGATTCGGCGCACCGGCATCTACTTCGTGATGCTGACCCTGGCGTTCAGCCAAATGGCCTACTTCGTCGCCTATACCCTGAGCGACTGGACCGGCGGCGACAACGGCCTGCTCAGCGTGCCGCGCCCGGAAATTCGGGTGGGTGAGACCGTGCTGCTGTCCTTGGCCGATGCCCGCGCCTTCTATGGTTTTGTCGCCGTGCTGTTCCTGCTGATCTTTATAGGCGCACGCCGGGTGATCGCTTCGCCGTTTGGCAGCACGCTGATGGCGATCCGCGAAAACGAAACCCGTGCCTCGGCCATCGGCTATGACACGCGGCACTTCAAGATCCTGGTGTTCGTGCTGTCCGGTGCGGTCACCGGGATTGCCGGGGCGCTGTACGCCATGCTGCTGCACTTTGTGCCGCTGTCCAATATCGATCTGGCAATGTCCGAAAACATCCTGATCATGACCATCGTCGGCGGCACCGGCTCGTTGTTCGGTTCGTTGCTCGGCGCCGGCTCCATCGTACTGTTGGGGGATTTGCTCTCCGACCTGTGGCCGCGCTGGCTGATGCTGCTGGGGGTGATCCTGATCCTGGTGGTGATCTTCATGCGCGGCGGGTTGTGGGGCGGCCTCGCGTCGCTGTTCGAGAAGGTGCGCGGCACGCGCAAACCCGTGGTCGTCGCCAAGGAGCAAGGGCTATGAGCATCCTGCTGGAAACCCAAAATCTGGAGCTGGCCTACGGCGCGTTCCATGCGGTCAATGGCGTCAACCTCAAGGTCGAGGCCGGCACCATTCACACCATCATCGGCCCCAATGGCGCCGGCAAGACCAGCCTGTTCCACTGCCTGACGGGTGAGCGCCAGGCCACCGCCGGAGCGATCCATTTCGACGGCAAGAACCTGATGCGCAAGCCCGCCCATGCCCGCGTCGGCCTGGGCATGGCGCGCTCGTTCCAGCTCACCAGCCTGTTTCAGAACCTGAGCGTGCGCGAGAACCTGCGCCTGGCCGCCCAGGGCCGCGACGGCGCGCGCGCCTTGAACTTCTGGCGCCGGGTAGACAGCAAGCGCGAACACCTGGAGATGGCCGACCAGGTGCTGGAGCGCCTGCAACTCACGGCCCGCGCCGACACCCTGGCCGGTGAGTTGTCCCACGGCCAGCAGCGGGTGCTGGAGGTGGGCATGTCGATCTGCTCCAAACCCAAACTGTTGATGCTCGACGAACCTACCTCGGGCATGGGCATCGACGATATCCCGATCATGACCCAACTGATCAGCGACCTGGGGCGCGACCACACGGTGCTGCTGATTGAACACAACATGAGCATTGTCATGTCCATCAGCCAACGCATCACGGTGATGAGCCACGGGCAGATCCTGGTGGAAGGCACGCCGGAGTTTGTGCGCGCCGATGAACGTGTACGCACTGCCTATCTTGGGGAGGCCGCCTGATGCTGATCGTCGAGAATATCCATTCCTACTACGACAAGAGCCATGTGCTGGAGGGCGTTTCGTTGAGCGTCAACCCCGGTGAGCTGGTGACGCTGCTGGGCCGCAATGGCGCCGGCAAGACCACCACTCTGCGCAGCATCCTTGGCATCATTTGCCCGCGTCAGGGCCAGATTCACTTCAACGGTCAGGCATTGGTGGGGCAAAAAATCTTTGAAATTGCACGCCAGGGCCTGGCGCTGGTGCCGGAAAACCGAGGAATTTTCCGCCTGCTCAGTGTCGAGGAAAACCTGCGCATCGCCGTGCGCAAAAACAGCCGCTGGCAGCTGGACGACGTGTACGCCATGTTCCCGCGCCTCAAGGAACGGCGCAAAAACGCCGGCCATGCGTTGTCCGGCGGCGAACAGCAAATGCTCGCCATCGCCCGCGCCCTGCTCAACGACCCCAAGCTGCTGATTCTCGACGAACCCACCGAGGGCCTGGCCCCGGTGATCGTTGACGAGCTGGTGAAGATCCTGCGCAAGGTCAAGGACGATGGCTTGCCGGTGCTGCTGGTGGAACAGAACCTGATGGTCTGCGACAAGCTCGCCGACCGCCATTACGTGCTCGAACAGGGCCGCGTGGTGTACGAAGGCAGCGCCGCTGACTTCCGTGCCGACCCGTCGATCAAGAACCGTTATCTGGCCTTGAGTGCCTGACTGGAGATCTCTGATGAATAGTCTTGCGCAACCGCTTCAGAGCAATGCCCCGCTGATCAACCGCGACCGCCTGTGGCAATCCCTGATGGACCTGGCACGGCTCGGCGCCACGGCCAAGGGCGGCGTGTGTCGCCTGGCGCTTACCGACCTCGATCGCCAGGCCCGCGACCTGTTTGTACAGTGGTGCGAGGCCGCCGGGTGCAGCGTCAGCGTGGACGCCATCGGCAATATTTTTGCCCGTCGCCCTGGACGCAACCCCGCCCTGCCCGCGGTGATGACCGGCAGCCATATCGATACCCAGCCCACCGGCGGCAAGTTCGACGGCTGCTATGGGGTGATGGCCGGGCTGGAAGTCATTCGCACCCTCAACGACCTCAAGATCGAAACCCAGGCGCCCATCGAAGTGGTGGTCTGGACCAACGAAGAAGGCTCGCGCTTCCCGCCATGCATGATGGGCTCGGGGGTGTTCGCCGGGAAGTTCGACTTGCAGGACACTCTCGACAAGCTCGACGATCAGGGCCTGTCGGTGGGTGCCGAATTGCAGCGTATTGGCTACGCCGGTTCGCGCGCAGTGCCGGGCCATGCGGTGGGTGCGTATTTCGAAGCGCATATCGAGCAAGGCCCGGTGCTGGAAGACCAGGCCACCACCATTGGCGTGGTCATGGGCTGCCTGGGCCAGAAGTGGTTCGACCTGACCCTCACCGGCGTCGAGGCCCACGCCGGCCCTACCCCGATGCACTTGCGCAAGGACGCTCTGGTCGGTGCCGCCGAGGTGGTCAGCGCGATCAATCGTATCGCCCATCAACAACAACCCCATGCCTGCGGCACCGTCGGTTGCCTGAACCTGCACCCAGGCTCGCGCAATGTGATCCCCGGCCAGGTGCACATGACCATCGACTTGCGTCATTTACATGCAGATAAACTGCAAGCCATGGTCGATGAAGTGCGCGACGTGATCCAGGATTCGGCGGCGCGGCACGGGTTGACCTTCGAACTGACGCCCACCGCCGACTTCCCACCGCTGGACTTCAACCCGGCCTGCGTCAACGCCGTGCGCGACGCTGCCCAGGCGTTGGGCTTGAGCCATATGGACATCGTCAGCGGCGCCGGGCATGACGCGATCTTCGTCGCCGAACTGGGCCCGGCCGGGATGATCTTTGTGCCGTGCGAAGGCGGCATCAGCCATAACGAAATCGAAAACGCCGCGCCGGATGACCTGGCGGCGGGTTGCGCGGTGTTGCTGCGCGCCATGGTGAACGCGGCCCAGGGGAATCTGGCATGAGTGAGATTGGCCAACTGACAGCGGTGCAGCTGTTGCAGCATTTTCGCGACAAAAGCTTGTCCCCCGTGGAGGTGACTGAAGATGCGCTGCTGCGCATCGAGCGCTACAACCCGGTGGTGAATGCCTACTGTCATGTCGACCCGCAAGGCGCATTGGACGCGGCGCGAGCGTCGGAACAGCGCTGGCTCAAAGGCGAACCTTGCGGCGCACTGGATGGCGTACCGGCGTCGATCAAAGACCTGACACTGACGGTCGGCATGCCCACGCGCAAAGGCTCACGCACCTCATCGGCCGTGGGCCCATGGGACGTGGACGCGCCCTTCTCGGCCTTCATGCGCAAGGCCGGCGCTGTGCTGCTGGGCAAGACCACTACCCCGGAATTCGGCTGGAAAGGCGTGACCGACAACCCGCTGTACGGCATCACCCGCAACCCGTGGGACACGCGCACTACCGCCGGTGGTTCCTCCGGAGGTGCCGGTGCGGCAGCGGCGTTGAACCTGGGCGTGCTGCACCAGGGCAGCGACGCCGGTGGCTCAATCCGCATTCCCTGTGCGTTTACCGGCACCTTCGGGATCAAGCCGACCTTCGGTTATGTGCCGCAATGGCCGGCCAGCTCTATGACGATCCTGTCGCACCTGGGGCCGATGACGCGCACCGTGGAAGACAGCGTGCTGATGCTGCAAGCCGTGGCGCAGCCAGATGTGCGGGACGGCTTGATCGGCGCGCCGCGAACCACGCCCTGGCTCATTCCAGGAACGGACTTGAAGGGGTTGCGTGTCGCCTACAGCCCCACGTTCGGCTATGCGAAGGTCGACCCGCAGGTCGCCCAGGTGGTGGATCAAGCTGTGCTGGGCCTGGTGCAACTGGGCGCCCATGTCGAACACATCGACCCTGGCTTCAGCGACCCCCTGGAGGTGTTCAGCACCCTATGGGCTGCCGGCGCAGCACGCCTGACCGGCACAATGAGCGAGGCGCAAAAGCAACAGCTCGACCCCGGGTTGCTGCGTATTGCACAGCGGGGCGAACGCTTGAGCCTGAATGATTTCAACACGGCCCTGGAAGCCCGAGCGGCGCTGGTGGCACGGATGGCCGCGTTCCATGAACATTACGATGTGCTGGTGTCGCCGATGATGCCGATCACCGCATTCGAAGCCGGGCACAACGTACCGCCGGGTTCGGGGATGAGTGAGTGGATGGAATGGACGCCGTTCACCTACCCGTTCAACCTCACCCAGCAACCGGCGGCGTCAGTGCCCTGTGGGTTGGCAGCGAATGGCTTGCCAGTGGGCTTGCATGTGGTGGGCGCGCGGTTTGCCGATGAGCAGGTGTTGAGGGTGTGTCACGCGTATGCAAAGGCATTCCCCACAGAACACTTGCACACACCGAGAAGCCCGACCTGAAATACCCACCACAGTGGGAGCTGGCTTGCCTGCGATAGCGCGGGTTCAGTCAGCACATTGACCTCTGACACACCGCCATCGCAGCTTCTACACAATTTTGTAGGTTATAGCAGCCAACGGTAACCACGATGCGAAGCGAGCCGCTCTTGATCTGCTTTTGATCTTGATCTAAGGCGCCCCGTCAAACCACGCTGGCCGGAATTCGACAGGGATTTGGGGGGTAAACCGGCAGGGATGCCGGTTTAGCCGCCCCGCGCCATGGATGGCGCGTGGCGGCGGCCCCCCAAATCACTGGCGGATTACGGGCACACCGAGCCTAGGCGAGGTGCCGAGTGGTGGGGCAAGAGCCCTTTTGGTTACTTTTGGGGCTCTTTTCCAAAAGTGACCCGCTGTAAAAGCGGAACCCTAAGTGGCCATTACCGCAGGAATGGATATGTACACAATCCAGCTGTGTTGACTGCCAGGCCGCCTTCGCGAGCAAGCCCGCTCCCACAGTTTGATTGCGGGGTGTCAGGTAGAGAAGCGTCGGCTGACAGGCCGCCTTCGCAGGCAAGCCAGCTCCCACATGGATCGCATTCCAATCGCGCATCGCTCTACAATGCCCCCATTCATCACCCGGGGCGCTTATGGACATAGAACTGGCACGCACCTTCCTCGAAATCACCCGCTGCGGCAGCCTGGCCGCGGCGGCCGAGAAACTGCACGTTACCCAGACCGCCATCACCGCCCGGGTGAAGAACCTGGAGAGCCAGCTGGGCAGTACGTTGTTCGTGCGCAACCGTGCCGGTGCGCGCCTGACCGCCGACGGTGAGGCCTTTGTGGTGTACGCCAACCAGTTGCTGCAAACCTGGGAAGCGGCGCGGCGTGACCTGCCGCTACCCGATGGCTATCGCAATGTGCTGCACATCGGCGGCGAGGTCAGTCTGTGCAATCCGCTGATGCTCGGTTGGGCCAAGGCGTTGCGCGAGCATATCCCCGGACATGCACTGCGTACCGAAGTGCGTGAAGGCGAATACCTGCTGCGTCAGCTGGAGTTGGGCGTGCTTGACGCCGCGCTGGTGTTCCAGCCGCAGTACTGGCCCGGTTTGCAGGTCGAGCAAGTGCTGGAAGAAAAACTGATCCTGGTGCAATTGGCGAGCAAACCCGAACCCTACGTGTATATCGACTGGGGCCAGGGTTTCCGCCAGCAACATGACGCCGCCCTGCCCGACCGCGCTCGTGCCGCCGTGAGTTTCAACCTGGGGCCGCTGGCATTGCAGTACATCCTGGAAAACGGCGGCGCCGGGTATTTCCGTACGCGAGTGGTGCAAAGCTACCTGGACAGCGGCGTGATGCAGCGCGTGCCCAAGGCGCCGGAGTTCAGTTTCCCGACGTACCTGGTGTATTCGCGGGCGCGGGATTCGGCGGTGTTGCAGCAGGCGCTGGCGTTACTGCGCGAGGTGGTCAAGGCTGAAGGTGACTGGTCGCAACGCTGGGACCCGCTGATTTGAATCACCCTGGGCCTGCACACATGCTAGCCTGCTGCTGTGTCCTCTCGCAGCCTTACCGATGAACAAGAAAAAGTCCGTCACCATCAGCGACATCGCCAAACGGGTCGGCATGACCACCATCACCGTGTCCCGGGCGCTGAGCAAACCTGACCTGGTCAAACCCGCAACCCTGGCGCGCATTCTGGAAGTGGCTCGCGAGCTCGACTACGTGCCCAACGCCTTCGCGCGCGGGCTCAAGCGCAGTGAAAGCCTGATCATCGGCGTGATCACCGCCTCGGTAGACAACCCGTTCTACAGCGAAATGATCAAGGCCATTTCTCGCGAGGCGAAACAACACGGCTACACCATCATGCTGGTGGACACCGATGAACTGGAAGAACTGGAAAGCAAGGCAGTCGATACGCTGCTGGGTTACCGCGTGGCGGGGATCATCCTGTCGCCGGTCTCCGATGAGCCGAGCTACCAGCCTGACTACCTGGAACGCCTGGGCAACGGCAAAACCCCGGTGGTGCTGCTGGACCGCACGATTCACGACAGCCCGTTCAGCCGCGTGGTGCTCGACAACTACCACAGTGGCATCCAGGCCGCGCATTACCTGTTGCGCCAGACGCCGCACCTCAAGCGCCTGCTGGTGCTGACCGGCCCCGAGCACTCGCGCATCACCGTGGAGCGCCTCAAAGGCTTGCGCGAAGTGCTGGCCGCGCATCCCCAGGTGCACGTGGAAGTGCAGGCTGGTGACTACACGCTGATGCCATCCTACCTGCACACCCTCGACTACCTCGCCGAACACTCGGCGCCGGACGCGATCATGGGGTTTAACCAGTTGATCACCCTCGGCGCCCTGCGCGCGCTGCGCATGCACAACATCCCCCATGACAGCCTGACCATCTGCGGCATCGACCGCCTGCCCTTCGCCGATATCTTTGGCGTACCGATTGCCTGCGTGGCCCACGACGCGTCACTGGCCGGCAGCAGCGCGGTGCGCTTGCTGCTCGACCGCCTGGACGATCCGTACAAACCACGGGACAAGGTGGTCATCGCCGGCCAGTTGGAAAACGGCTAGCGGCTGGTATAGCCGCCGTCGATCGGCAGGCTGACGCCACTGATCATGCTGGCGGCATCGCTGAGCAGGAACAGCACCGGTAACGCCACTTCTGCAGGTTGCGCAAAACGCCCCAGGGGAATTGCCGCCAGCGCCGGATCGCGCTTGGCCGGGTCGGACCAGGCCATGGCCGCCATCGGCGTAAGCGTCACCGTGGGGTTGACGCTGTTCACCCGAATACCAAAGCGACCCCATTCGGCGCATTGCACGCGGGTGATTGCATCCAGCGCGGCCTTGGAGGCGCAGTAACCGAGATGGTCGTCCAGCGCCACCAACGACGCCTGGCTGGAGACATTGACGATGCTGCCGGCGATATGCGCCTCGATCATCCTGGCCGCGACACGGCTGGCCACCTGGGCAGCGGCGCGAGCGTTGACGGTCATCACCTGGTCAAACGCCTCGGCGCTGATGGCGGCGGCGGGCTCTAACCGCGAGATACCGGCGCAGTTGACCAAGCCATGCAAAGGAGGCACGCCTTGCAGCGCGTTATCGACGGCCGCGCTGTCAGCGACGTCCACACACAGGGTGTGGCAGCCCAGTTCGGCCAAAGCCTGGGCGTCGCGGCCGAGGGCGAACACTTGCGCGCCGCTGGCGATCAGTTGAAGCGCGATTTCGCGACCGATGCCACTGCTGGCACCGGAGACGAGGATGCGATGCCGAGTAAAGTCGAAGACTGCGTTCATAGATAAAAATCTCAAGAACAATGAAAACTTGGGGCCCAATGTCCTCTGTAGGAGCGAGCTTGCTCGCGAAAACCGTCAACGATAACGCGTGTTTTCTGAGTAAACGCGGCACCTATGGGGGTTTAGCGAGCAAGCTCGCGCCTACAAGAGCTTTAACTTTGGCATTAAGGTAAGCCCCCACCTTTTTTGTTTGGACTGTATTGGGTCAGGTGGCTTGCAGGTTGTGCATGATCGGTTTCAGGGCCGGATACAGCTTCAGGTACTCGCCAAACGCCTGGTCGTAGACCGCGACATTTTCGCGCCTGGGCTGCGCCCGCTGCTCCAGTTGCACCCAGCCCGTGTCCATCGCCTCATCACTGACCAACCCCACCGTATGCGCCGCCAGCAACGCCGCGCCCAGGGCCGCTTCAACCTCCTGGACAATGGTGTACACCGGGTAGCGGGTGACATCGGCAATGATCTGCATCCACAAATCCGAATGGCTCGCCCCGCCCACCACGATCAAACGCGGGTCGAGGGAATGCGCGCCCTGGGTGCCCGCTTCAATATTGTGGCGCAGGGCAAAACTCACGCCCTCCAGCACCGCGCGGTACAGGTGGATGCGGCTGTGATACAGGTTAAGCCCGACAAAACTGCCGCTGGCGCGGTCGTCCCATACCGGGCTGCGTTCGCCCATCAGGTACGGCAAGAACACCACGCCTTCACTGCCCGCCGGGATCTTGCTGGCGCTCTGCTCCAGCAGTACCAGGCTGTCTTGCCCTGTCGCCCGGGCTTGCTGCTCTTCGGCCTGGCAGAACTGCTCGCGAAACCAGCTGACCGACGCCCCGGCGGTGATCGCACCGCCGAAGATATACAGGTCGCGGTGGCCGTTATAGACGTGCGGCATGCTAACCAGCCCGTGGTGCGCATCCACCTGCTGGTTGAGATACCCCCAGCACATGCTGGTGCCAATCATCGCCACATGGTTGCCCGGCTCGGTAACGCCTGCGGCCAGGGTGGCCATGGCCGCATCCACGCCACCGGCGAGGATCGGCGTGCCCGCCTGCAACCCCAGGCGGGCGGCCCAGTCTGCGCACAAACCACCCACCACCTCACCGGAATACACCAGCCGCTCAGGCATCATCGAGCGTGCGATGCCCAGCGCATCCAGCATCTCGCCTGACCAGTTGCGCGCCGCCACATCGTAGACACCGCCGATATTGCCGGCGCTGCTGTGGTCCACCGCCAACTCGCCGGTTAGGCACCAGTTGATATAGCTGTTGGGCGGCAACAGGTAGCGGGTGTTCGCCCACACCTGGGGTTGATGCTGCTTGAGCCAGAGCATCTTGGTGAAGCCGTAGTAGCTGTCCACCGAGTTGCCGGTGATCGCGAACAGCCGCTCCAGGTCCACATGCTCACGCACCCACTCGACCTGCTCGCCAGCGCGGCGGTCCATCCAGATCAGGCACGGGTGCAACGGTGTCATCTGCGCATCCACGGCAATCCCCGAGCCGCCGTACAGGCTGCTGATGCACAGCGCCTTGACCTGCCCCGCCGGTACGCCCGACTTGGCCATGCACTGGGCAACGCAGGCGTGCACAGCATCCAGCCACACCTGCGGCCATTGTTCGGCCCAGCGCACTTTGGGGGTATCCACCCGATAGCTCTGGCTGTGCTGGGCGATGAGGGTGCCCTGGGCATCCACCAGCAGCGCCTTGGTACTCTGGGTGCCGATGTCGACACCCATGACGTAGTTCATGCGCTTACTCATGGGCGGGCAGCACCGGTTTCAACAGCACCTTGATCGACTTGGTCGAGTTGGCCAGTTCGAACGCTTCGGCCCAGTCGTCCAACGGGAAATCGTGGGTGACGATGCCTTTGGACGTGACCAGGCCACGCTCGAACAGGTCGATGGCAATCGGGTAGCAATACGGCCCCAGATGCGCGCCGCGTACGTCCAGTTCCTTGCGGTCGCCGATGATCGACCAATCCACGCTGGTCTCGGCACCAAACACGCTGAACTCGACAAACCGCCCGAGCTTGCGGATCAGGTCCAGGCCTTGGGTGACACCGGCCGGTACACCGGTGGTTTCGATGTAGACGTCGCAGCCGTAGTTGTCGGTGAGGCCGTTGATGATCTCGCGGGCGTTGTCACGGGTGGGGTTGATCACCACATCGGCGCCGAAGCGCTTGGCCAGTTCCAGGCGCTCGTCAACCATGTCGATCACCACGAGTTTTTTCGGGGTCTTCAGCGCCGCCACCTGGACCATGCACAGGCCAAGGGTGCCCGCACCGGCAATCACCACCACGTCATCGAGCTGGATGTCGCCGCGGTTCACGGTGTGGATCGAGCACGCCATGGGTTCCACCAGCGCCGAGTCTTCCAGAGACACCGCTTCGGGAATCTTGTGCACGATGGCGGTCTTGGGGATGCGCATGTACTGGGCCATGCCGCCTTCGGCCACTTCACGCTGGAAGCCGAAAATATTGTGTACTTCGCACATCCAGTATTTGCCCGACTTGCAAAAACGACACTTGCCGCACGGCACAATCTGTTCGGCGATGACCTTGTCGCCGACCTTGACCTCAAAGTGTTCCTCGGCGCCCTCGCCCGCTTCCACTACGTAGCCGAAAAACTCATGGCCCGGCACCACCGGCGCCTTGACCCAGGGGTTGTCACCGCCCCAGAACATCGCAGCGCCAGAGTGGCACTTGCAGTCACTGGCGCAGATGCCGCAGGCGGCGATGCGGATCACCAGTTCATGGGCGCGGGCCTGGGGTTTGCCGATGCGTTCCAGGCGGTAGTCTTTGGGGCCGTGGCAGACGACGGCTTGCATATCAGTGTGCTTGTCCATGGTGTTCGGTCCTGTGTGGTGAGGTATTTATCGATGGCGCTGACGGCTGATAAAGATCGCCAGCAAAATGATCCCGCCCTTGATCACGCTCTGCACGTAAGGCGACACGCCCAGCATGTTCAAGCCGTTGTTCAACACGCCCAGCAGCATGGCGCCGAGCAAGGTGCCGATGATCACCCCGCGCCCGCCGGCGATCGACGCACCGCCGAGTACCACGGCGGCAATCGCATCGAGCTCGAACGACACTCCGGCGTTGGGCTGGCCGCTCATCAGGCGCGAGGTGAGCACCAGGCCGGCAATCGCCGCAGTCAAGCCACTGATGCCGTACACCAGCAGCTTGAAACGCGCCGCACGCACCCCAGACAAGCGCACCGCTTCTTCATTGCCGCCGATGGCGTAGATGTAGCGGCCGACACGTGTGTGTTGCAGCAGCACATAGGCGGCCAGGTAAGTGAGCAGCATGATCAGGATCGGCACCTGCATACCGAATACGCTGCCGCGCCCGAAAAAGGCGAACCACTCCGGCAACCCGGAAATCGGATAGCCGTCGGTGTACATCAGCCCGAATCCACGGGCGATGCCCATGGTCGCCAGCGTGACGATGATCGGCGGCATGTGCAGGTAAGCCACGAACAGCCCGTTGCCGATGCCGAAGGCCACGCCTACCAGCAACCCGGCGCCAATCGCCAGGCCGGGCGGCACACCGGCCACCATCAAACCGGCTGTAAGCGTGCCGGACAACGCCATCACCGGCCCCACCGACAAGTCGATGCCGCCGGTGAGAATCACGCAGGTCATGCCCACCGCAATAATCGCGTTGATCGACACCTGGCGGGCGATGTTGGAAAGGTTGCTGGCGGTTAGAAAAGTGTCGCTGGCGAGGATCATCACCAGGGTCACCACCACCAGCCCCACGAAGGGGTAGAACGCCGGCGAGCGCAGCAGCCGTGCCACATTCAGGCGCAAGCGCCCGGTGTTTGCGGTGTTAATGGACGTATTCACTTGAGCCCCCTGTTGCATGGCGCATGACCTCTTGAGGATTGACGGCGGACGCTTCCAGCACCTTGACGATCGCGCCCTTATGGAACACGGCGACGCGGTCGCACATGCCGATGACTTCCGGCAGTTCGGAGGAAATCATGATGATGGCGTAGCCTTGTTCGGTGAGGCTGCGCATCAGCGCGTAGATCTGCGCCTTGGCGCCGACGTCGATACCGCGAGTGGGTTCGTCGAACACCAGCACGTCGCAGTGGTGGTTGATCCAGCGTGCGATCACAACCTTCTGCTGGTTGCCGCCGCTGAGGTTAAGCACCCGGCTTTCAGCGCTGGGCGCCTTGATCGACAGTTGGCGCATGAGTGCTTCGACGCTTTCGCATTCCCTGGCCTTATCGATCAAGCCTGAAGCGTGCTGGTACTTGGGCAGGTTGTTCAGGGAGATGTTTTCGCGAATGCTGAAATCGGTGATCAGCCCTTCGCTCTTGCGGCTTTCCGGGAGCAGGCCGATGCCGTGCGCCAGGGCTTGAGCCGGGTCATCCAGGCTGACCTTTTCGCCGCGCAGCCACACCTCTTTGCTCACTGAGGGCAGCGCGCCCATCATGCCCAGTGCCAATTCGGTGCGACCCGAGCCGACCAGTCCGGCAAAGCCCAGGATTTCGCCCTTGTGCAGTTGGAAGCTGTTGTGTGGGCCATTGCGCACCAGCTGGATGTCTTTGACCTCCAGCAACAGCGGGCCGCGTTCGATAGCGGGTTTGGGCGGGAAACTGCATTCCAGGCGGCGCCCCACCATCATCTCCACCAGACGGTCGATATCGCTGTCGGCCACGTCGGTGATACCCACATTGGCGCCGTCGCGCAGTACGCTGATGCGGTCGCAGACCTGAAAAATCTCTTCCAGGTGGTGCGAGATAAAAATCACCGCCACGCCCTGGCGCTTGAGTTCACGCATGATCTCGAACAGCAGCTCGGCTTCACTGGGGGTCAGCGTCGCGGTCGGCTCATCGAGCACCAGCAGGCGCGCGTCCAGGGCCAGCGCCTTGGCGATTTCGACGAACTGCTGCTCGGCCACGCTCAGGTGCTTGACCGCGCAATGCAGGTCGATGCTCACCCCCAAACGCTCGAACAACGCCTGCGCCGCCTCGGCCATCTCGCGTTTGCGCAACAGGCCAAAGCGGTTGCTCAACTCATGGCCGAGAAAGATGTTCTCCACCGCCGTGAGATAGGGAATCAGGCTGAACTCCTGGAACACGATGCCGATACCGGCGGCGATTGCGTCGCGGTAAGTGGCGAACTGCTGGGCGTGGCCATCGATGAGGATCTGCCCTTCGTCCTGATGCTCGACGCCGCCGAGGATCTTCATCAGGGTGGATTTGCCCGCGCCATTCTCACCCAGCAAGGCATGGATTTCGCCACGTTCCACTTGCAGGTTGATGGCCTTGAGGGCCTGTACCCCCGGGTAACGCTTACAGATGTTTTCCAGCTTCAGAAGACTGCTCATACCGCCGACCTCGCGCTCAGAAGGAAGACCTGGGCCCCACG
The DNA here is from genome assembly GCF_016405455.1 of Pseudomonas sp. MF7453. Classification (NCBI taxonomy): domain Bacteria; kingdom Pseudomonadati; phylum Pseudomonadota; class Gammaproteobacteria; order Pseudomonadales; family Pseudomonadaceae; genus Pseudomonas; species Pseudomonas sp. MF7453. Next base: position 77,624 of record NZ_JAEKCN010000022.1, read on the forward strand.
GCTTGCGTGGGGCCTGGGGGATTTACCAGCTGAAGTCCCTGGCCTTGGCCTGGTCGATCAAGGTGATGTCCACCGGCACGCTGGCCGGGACTTGAGAGCCCCATTTTTTGGCCAGGGCAATGCCCAGGGCGAGACGGATCTGGTCGCGGGGGTATTGGGCCGAGGTGGCGATGAAATGGCTGCCGGGCTTCTGGATCGCCTTGATCGCTTCCGGCGCACCGTCGACGCTCACCAGTTTTACGTCCATGCCGCTGGCTTCAATGGCCGAGAGCGCACCGAGGGAGCCGTTGTCATTCACACTGAAAATGCCCTTGAGGGTCGGCTGGGCCTGCAGCATGTTTTCGGTCACGGTCAGCGCCTGGTCACGCTCCTGCTTACCGTTCTGGATGCTCACGATCTTGAGGTCCGGGTGTTTGGCCACCGCCTCTTTGCAACCGCGCACACGTTCCAGAATCGGCACCACGGCGATGCCGTCAAGGATGGCGATATTGCCTTTGCCACCGATGTTCTTGGCCAGGTATTCGCAGGCCTGGAAGCCGGCGTCGAAGTTCTTCGACCCCACGAACGAATCCAGCGGGCCGTCCGCCTGGGCATCCACCGCCACCACCACCACGCCTGCGGCGTGGGCCGACTTGACGGCGGACTGTACGCCGACCGAGTCGGTGGGGTTGATCAGCAGGATATCGATGCCTTTTTGCAGCATGTCTTCGACGTCACTGACCTGCTTGGACACGTCGTGGCGGGCGTCGGTGATGATCAGCTTCGCACCGATGGTCGCGCCCGCTTCTTCCAGGGCGTTTTTCATGGTGACGAAATAGGGGTTGTTGATTTCCTGGAAGGAGGCGCCGATACGAATGGGCGCGGGCGGTGTGGCGGCGATGGCTTGAGTACCGAAAGTGATGCCGACAGCCAGTAAACACAGGGTTTTCGGGAGCATTTTCATGGCGTGAGTCTCTGTTTTGTTTTTATTGTTAGAGCAAATGTTATCGTTAACATTTTGCCAGAAGCTAACAACTAAACAGAGGTGACGCAAGCCCCCGTTGGTCGCTTGAAGCGTAGTAATGGATGAGGTCAGGTAGGGACAAGCTTGAGCTTGTAACGGCCTTGGCGCCAACCAGAGCGGATTGGCGGTACGCGCTCAAATATGGGAGAAGGCTTGCCCCTCTCCCACATTTGATCACTCTATGGCTTGGATCAGCGTTGTTTCATGCGGTCGATAACAACGGCCAGGAGCAGGATAGAACCGCGAATCACGTACTGGTAAAACGTGTCGATATTCTTCAGGTTCATCGCATTTTCGATGATCGCCAGGATCAGCACCCCGGCAATCACATGGCGAATCATGCCGATGCCGCCGCTCAGGGATACGCCGCCCAGCACACAGGCCGAAATCACCGTGAGTTCGAAACCCTGGCCGATCATGGGCTGGCCCGAGGTCATGCGTGAAGCCAGGATCACTCCTGCCAGGGCGCCGATCAGGCCGTGCACGGCGAAGATCAGGATCTTGGTACGATCAACGTTCACCCCCGCCAGCAGCGCCGCTTCCGGGTTGCCGCCGATGGCCATGGTGTTGCGCCCATAAGTGGTGTAGTTGAGCAGCCAGCCAAAGAACAGAAAGCACACGATGGTGATCAGGATCGGCACCGGCACGCCGAACAGCTGGCCGTTGCCAAATACAAAGAACTGCTCCTGGGACACCCCCACCGCCTTGCCGTCGGCGAAGATATACGCCAGGCCGCGCACGATCTGCATGGTCGCCAGGGTGGTGATCAAGGCGTTGACGCGCAGCTTGGCGATCACAATGCCGTTGATCAGCCCCACCATCAGGCCCATCAGCAAGGCCGCGCCGATGCCCAGCATCACGCTGTCGGTATCGCGCATCACAATCGCCGCCACCACACCGGCGCAGGCGATCACCGAGCCCACCGACAAGTCGAAATGCCCGGAGGCCAGGCAGAACAGCATGGTGCACGCCGCAATGCCCACGGTGGAAATTGCCAGGCCCAAGCCGCGCATATTCAGCGGCGAGAGGAAGTTATCGATCAGCAGCGCGCACAACACGAAGATGCCCACCGCTGCCAACAGCATCGCCCAGTTGTCGAGCAAGGCGCGCATATCGAGGGGTTTGCGTGCCGAAGGCAGCGCGTTGTTTTGAATGGTCATGGTCTTCTCTCAGTTCGCCAGGCCGCGCGGCAAGGCCAGCTGCAGCAGGTTGGATTCAGTCGCGTGCTCGCGCGGTTGTTCGCCGCGCATGGCGCCTTCGCACAGCACCAGGATACGGTCGGAAATACCCATCACTTCCATCAGGTCGCTGGACACCACGATCACCGCAATGCCGCTGGCCGCCAGGTTATGGATGATCTGGTAGATCTCCGACTTGGCGCCGATGTCGATACCGCGGGTGGGTTCATCAAGCAGCAGCACCTTCATCGGCATCGACAGCCAGCGGCCGAGAATGGCTTTCTGCTGATTGCCGCCGGAGAGGTACATGATCTTCTGCGCCGCGTTCGGGGTTTTGACCCGCATCGCCTGGATCTGCCGCTCGGCGTTGCCCTTCTCCCAGCCCTCGCGCAACAGCCAGCCAAAGCTGGAATGGGCGCCCCGGGCGCTGATGTTGATGTTTTCCGCGACGCTGCCCAGCGGGATGATCCCTTCTTTCTTGCGGTCCTCCGGGCACAGCAGGATGCCGGCGGCGATGGCATCGCGAGGTGAGCGCAATTGCAGCGCTTGCCCGCACAGTTCCAGGCTGCCGGCACTGGCGCGCTCCAGGCCGCTGAGCAGGCGAAACAGCTCGGTGCGCCCTGCCCCCACCAGCCCGAACAGGCCCAGGATCTCGCCTTTGCGCACCGCAAAGCTGATCGGCTCGCGCAAGCCCGGGCCGAGCAGGTCGTTCACCTTGAGCGCCACCTCGCCCTGCTCGCGCGGGCGGTAGTCGTAGATGTCCTGGATATCGCGACCGACCATGCAGGTCACCAACTGGTCGTGGGTCAGCGTGCTCATGTCTT
>NZ_JAEKCN010000023.1:0-76569 GCF_016405455.1 Pseudomonas sp. MF7453
AACGATGCATCGCCGATGGTAGTGTGGGGTTTCCCCATGTGAGAGTAGGTCATCGTCAAGATTAAATTCCGAAACCCCTGTTTGCTAACGCAAACAGGGGTTTTGTTTTGGGCGGTCGAAAAGCGTCCACCTTGTCCCCGCACGCCTGTCAGGCTGTGCCCGCCCCGTGCGCCACAGTGCTAAAGTCCACCCCTCGATTTTGCTTTTCCCAAGGAAGCCGTTATGCCGGACGCGACGTCCCTCAGCCCTGGATTCATGGTGGTTCACGGCAACCGCCTGGACGAACTGCGCAGCCTGGTGGTCAGCTGGATGCGCCGTTATCCACTGGCGCCTTTGGAAAATGAGATCGCCCTGGTACAGAGCAACGGCATCGCCCAATGGCTCAAGCTGGCCTTGGCTGAAGATCCGCAAGAAGATGATATGGGCGGCTGTGGCATTGCCGCAGCCATCGACGTACAACTGCCTGGCAGCTTTATGTGGCAGCTCTACCGCATGGTCCTGGGCCGCGAGGAAATTCCACCCAAGTCCCTGCTCGATAAAGCCCCGCTGACCTGGCGCCTTATGCGTTTGTTGCCCGAGCTCATCGACCAGCCGCATTTCGAGCCCCTACAGCGCTTCCTGACTCAAGACACCGACCTGCGCAAACGCTACCAACTTGCCGAGCGCCTGGCTGACTTGTTCGACCAGTACCAGGTCTACCGAGCCGATTGGCTGGAAGACTGGGCCGCAGGCCGGCATCAACTGCGCAATGGTCGAAGCGAATCCAAGCCCCTCAATCCCGCCAACTGCTGGCAAGCTGAGCTATGGCGTGCGCTGCTGCTGGATGTCGGAGAGGAGGGCATGGCTGAAAGCCGCGCCGGCGTTCACCAGCGCTTCATCGAACGCATCAACACCCTTGAGCAAGCGCCTCCCGGCTTGCCTTCGCGAGTGATTGTCTTCGGCATTTCATCGCTGCCGGCCCAAGCACTGGAAGCCCTGGCGGGCCTGGCCCGTTTCAGCCAGGTCCTGCTCTGTGTACATAACCCTTGCCGCCATCATTGGTCCGACATCGTCGCCGACAAGGATTTACTGCGTAACGAATATAAGCGCCAGGCGCGCAAAGCTGGTATGCCGGTCACTATCGACCCCCAGACGTTGCACCAGCACGCCCACCCGCTGCTCGCAGCCTGGGGCAAGCAGGGCCGTGATTACATCAGTCTGTTGGACAGCTACGATGATCCCAACAGCTACCGCGCCGCATTTCGTGATGGGCGCATCGACCTGTTCAGCGACAGCGAACCCACCACCCTGCTCAATCAACTCCAGGACGATATCCTCGAACTGCGCCCGCTGAATGAAACCCGTGAATTCTGGCCCGCAGTCGACCTGGAGCACGATACGTCCATCCGTTTCCACATTGCCCACAGCGCCCAGCGCGAAGTGGAAATCCTCCATGACCAATTGCTCCAACGCTTCAGCGCCGATCCAGCGTTGCGCCCTCGGGACATCATCGTCATGGTCCCCGATGTCGACAGCTACGCACCGCACATCCGTGCGGTCTTCGGTCAGCTTGAGCGAAATGACCCACGCTTCATTCCATTTACTCTGACAGACCAAGGCCAACGCGGCCGCGATCCCCTACTGATCGCCGTCGAACATCTGCTTAAGCTTCCCGACAGTCGTTTCCCCGTCAGTGAGATCCTCGACCTGCTTGACGTTCCCGCTTTGCGCGAGCGTTTTGCCATCAAAGAGCGCGACCTGCCCACCCTACATCGCTGGATCGAAGGCGCCGGTATCCGCTGGGGGCTGAACGCCGAGCAACGCGCCGGCTTGGGCTTACCCGAAGAGCTGGAACAAAACAGCTGGCGATTCGGTCTGCGCCGCATGTTGTTGGGCTATGCCGTGGGCACGGGGACGGCCTGTGAAGGTATCGAGCCCTACGACGAAATCGGCGGCCTCGATGCGGCGTTGATCGGCCCGCTGGTCGCCCTGCTCGACGCCTTAAGTGATGCCCATCAAGCGTTATCACAGTCTGCCTCACCCCAGGTGTGGGGCGAGCGACTGCAGCGCTTGATGCAGCTGTTCTTCCTGCCCAGCAGCGAACACGACGACTACCTCTTGGGCCAGCTTGAGCACCTGAGAGAGACCTGGCTGGAAACCTGCGAGTCTGTCGGCTTGCAGGACGAGTTACCCCTTACCGTCGTCCGTGAGGCATGGCTGGCCGGATTGGATCAAGGGCGTCTATCCCAACGCTTCCTCGCCGGAGCTGTCAATTTTTGTACCCTGATGCCCATGCGCGCGATCCCGTTCAAGCTGGTTTGCCTGCTCGGCATGAACGACGGTGACTACCCACGCGCACAGCCACCGCTGGACTTCGACCTGATGGGCAGCGACTACCGCCCCGGTGACCGTTCGCGCCGTGAAGACGACCGTTACTTACTACTCGAAGCGCTGCTCTCGGCACGCGACCAGCTCTATATCAGCTGGGTAGGCCGCAGCATCCGCGACAACAGCGATCGTCCGGCCTCGGTACTGATCGGCCAATTGCGCGACCACCTCGCCAGCGGCTGGCAGCACGCCAGCAGCGATAAGCCGCTGATTGACGCAATGACCCAGGAACACCCGCTCCAACCGTTCAGTGCGCGCTACTTTCACGAGGGCGATCCGCTGTTCAGCTACGCCCGCGAATGGCAATTGCTGCATGAAGCCCAGGAGGCCATACCCCCAGCGACTCTACTGGTGCCACACCAACAGGAAGAGCCCCTGAGTCTCGGCCAGTTGCAGGACTTCCTGCGTAACCCGGTCAAACATTTCTTCAGCCAGCGTCTGAAAGTATTCTTCGAAGCCGCAGAGGTGCCGCTGGCGGATGAAGAACCCTTCGTCCTCGACGCGCTGCAACGCTATAGCCTCAGCGACAGCCTGCTAACTGCTGCACTGACCCACCCCGATCACCTCGATCAGGCCCTCAATGCCCAAGCCCAGCGTTTGCAAGGCAGCGGGCTCTTGCCGATGGTCGGTTTCGGTGAGTGCCTGCGTAACGAGTTGATCGAGCCGTTGCCAGATCTGGTGCAGCGCTATCAACAGCTCCTGGCGCTGTGGCCGACCCCACATATCGGCGCTGAACCGGTCAGTTTTGAGTATCAGGGCATTCAGTTGGAAGGCTGGATCAGCGGCTTGCACCGACGCAGCGACGGCGGCTTGTTAAGCGTTACCACCATCCCCAACAGCATTGGCTCGATCAAAACACGCAAGTGGCATCGCCTGATTCGTCCGTGGGTCAACCATGTGGTGGCCTGCGCCTGCGGCCTGCCCTTGAGTACCGGCCTGGTAGCAAGTGACGACACCTTACTGCTCGCGCCGCTGGATAAACCTGTTGCCCAGGAAACCCTCGGTAACCTGCTGCTGGCCTGGCATACCGGCATGAGCGCTCCGTTACCCGTGGCAGTAAAAACCGCTTTCGCCTGGCTCGGCCAAACCGATCCTGCCAAGGCCCAGGCTGCAGCGAGCAAAGCCTATGAAGGCGACGGTATAACCACCGACGGCGAACGCCGCGAATCCCCCGCACTGACACGGCAATTCCCGGACTACGCCGCCTTGGTCGCCAGTGAAGAGTTCGAAGGCTGGTGCGAAACCCTGTATCGCCCGCTCATCAACGCACCCTGGCGATCACTTTCCAGCACGGAGGCCAGCGCATGATCGGCAAACCCCTGGCCCTGGCGTTCCCGCTTAAAGGCAGTCAGTTGATTGAAGCCAGTGCCGGCACTGGCAAGACCTTCACCATCTCCGCGTTATACCTGCGCCTGGTGCTCGGCCATGGCGGTGATGAATCCGGCTTCGGCCGTGAACTGCTGCCGCCACAGATTCTCGTCGTCACCTTCACCGACGCGGCCACCAAGGAACTGCGTGAGCGCATCCGCATCCGCCTGGCCGAAGCCGCACGCTTCTTTCGCGACGAAATCGAGCAGCCCGATGGGTTGATCGCCGATCTGCGTGCTCAGTACGCACCGCAGCAATGGCCCGCCTGCGCCAACCGCCTGGACATCGCCGCCCAATGGATGGATGAAGCCGCCGTCTCGACGATCCACAGTTGGTGCCAGCGTATGCTGCGCGAACATGCCTTCGACAGCGGCAGCCTCTTCACCCAGACCCTGGAAACTGACCATAGCGACCTCTTGGGCGAAGTGTTGCGCGACTACTGGCGATTGTTCTGCTACCCCATGCACGACGATGCGCTCACCTGGGTGCGCAACAACTGGGGCGGCCCCGCGGCGCTGATGCCACGGGTGCGTGCGCTGTTTGGCAGCGAGCGGCCCACCGATGAAAGCCGAGAACCGGCCGAACTGATCAACGCTTGCCTGCAAGAGCGTCGCGCCGCGCTGACGACCCTCAAGGCACCGTGGCAACAATGGGCCGCCGAGCTGCGGGATATCTGCCTGCAAGCCGTCGCCGCCAAAGCCGTCGATGGGCGCAAGATGCAAGCGCGCTACTTCGAACCCTGGTTCGAAAAAATCAGCGCCTGGGCCGCCGACGACACGTTGGAACAATTGGATATCGGCACCGGCTTTACCCGCCTCACGCCCGACGGCATGGCCGAAGCCTGGAAAGTCGAGCCGCCGCAGCACCCCGGTATCGAGGCCATGGCCGGTCTCAAAGCCAGCCTCGATGCCTTGCCAACGCCCGACGCGGCGGTGCTGCAACACGCTGCCGGTTGGGTCGGCAAACGCTTCGAAGAAGAGAAGCGCCGCCGCGCCGAAATGGGCTTCGACGACATGCTGATCCGCCTCAACGCCGCCCTTCAGGCCGACGGTGGCGAGCGTCTGGCCAGTGTGATCCGTGAGCAGTTCCCGGTGGCGCTGATTGATGAGTTTCAAGACACCGACCCGGTGCAATACAGCATCTTCGACAGCATCTACCGCATCGATGAAAACCACGTGGATAGTGGCCTGTTCCTGATCGGCGATCCCAAACAAGCGATCTACGCCTTTCGCGGCGCCGATATCTATACCTACTTGCGCGCTCGGCAGTCCACCACCGGCCGTCATCACACCCTGGGCACCAACTTCCGCTCCAGCCATGCGATGGTCGAGGTGGTGAACCACGTGTTCCAGCGTGCGGAAACCGGTCGTGGTGCGTTCCTGTTCCGTGAGCCCAATGGGGATAACCCGGTGCCGTTTCACCCGGTGCTGTCCCAGGGCCGCAGCGAACACCTGCACGTCGACGGCCAACCAATGCCGGCCATGAACCTGTGGCACCTGCCGACCGACCAGCCGATTTCCACTGCGGTTTACCGTCAGCACCTTGCCGCAGCCTGCGCCACGCAGATCGTTGCGTTACTCAATGGTGGGCAACAAGGCACAGCCGGTTTTGTAAAAGAGGGCAACCTCAAGGGTGTATTGCCGTCAGACATCGCCATCCTAGTGCGCGACGGCAAGGAAGCCCAGGCCGTGCGCGCCGAGTTGGCCAACCGTGGCGTGCGCAGTGTGTACCTGTCGGATAAAGACTCGGTGTTCGCCGCCCAGGAAGCTCACGACCTGCTGGCCTGGCTCAAGGCCTGCGCCGAGCCGGATGTCGAACGCCCGCTGCGCGCCGCGCTGGCCTGCGTCACCCTGAACCTGTCCCTGACGGAACTGGAGCGTCTGAACCAGGACGAATTGGCGTGGGAATCGCGCGTGATGCAGTTCCGTGGCTACCGCGCAATCTGGCGCACCCAGGGCGTGTTGCCGATGCTGCGTCGCCTGCTCCACGACTTCAAGCTGCCGCAAACCCTTATCGCCCGCAGTGACGGTGAGCGGGTGCTGACCAACCTGTTGCACCTTAGTGAGTTGCTGCAACAAGCCGCGTCGGAACTCGATGGTGAACAGGCATTGATCCGCCACCTGGCCGAACACTTGGCGCTGTCGGGCCAGGCCGGTGAAGAACAGATCCTGCGTCTGGAAAGCGATGAGCAATTGGTCAAGGTGGTGACCATTCACAAATCCAAGGGCCTGGAATACGACCTGGTGTTCCTGCCCTTCATCTGTTCGGCCAAACCGGTGGATGGCAGTCGCTTGCCGCTGCATTACCACGATGAACACGGCAAGTCCCAAGTGAGCCTGCGGCCGACGGCCGAACTGATTGCCCTGGCCGATGACGAGCGCCTGGCCGAAGACCTGCGTTTGTTCTACGTGGCCTTGACCCGCGCCAAACACGCCTGCTGGCTGGGCATTGCCGACCTAAAGCGCGGCAATAACAGCAGCTCGGTCTTGCATCTGTCGGCATTCGGCTATTTGCTGGGAGGCGGCACGTCGTTGGGCGAGTCCACCGGGCTGGCGCGCTGGTTGTTGGATTTACAGGAAGGCTGCCCGGCTATCCGTTATGGCCTTGTGCCGGATATCCAGGACATCCTGTTCCACCCACCGCGCAATGAAGCGACGTTGCTGGCGCCGCTGCTGCCCAAACGCAAGGCTGCGGAAAACTGGTGGATTGCCTCCTACAGCGCCTTGCGCATTGGCGACAGCATGAGCGCCGCCAGCCTCGAAGCACCGGAAAGCCCCCAGGCCCAGAAACTGTTCGATGACGAACGCCTCGACCCCGATGCGCCACGGGAAGTGGTAGCGTCCGGCGGCGATATTCATCGTTTCCCACGCGGCCCTAATCCGGGCACCTTCCTCCACGGCTTGCTGGAGTGGGCCGGTGAAGAGGGGTTCAACGTGACACCCGAGGCCATCGAAAAAGCCGTGGGCGCACGCTGTAACCGCCGCAACTGGGAAGGCTGGATCGTCACCCTCAGCGGTTGGTTGGGTCATCTGTTGCAAACGCCGTTGCCGCTGTACAACGACCACGTGACCTTAAGCGGCCTTCAGCAGTACCAGATCGAAATGGAGTTCTGGTTCGCCAGTCACAAAGTCGATGTGCTGGCCCTCGACAAACTGGTGTGCCAGCACACCCACGGCGGTGTTTCCCGTGTGGCCGCTGAGCCGGTGCTGCTCAACGGCATGTTCAAGGGTTTTATCGACCTGACGTTCGAACACGATGGCCGCTACTACGTGGCGGACTACAAATCCAACTGGCTCGGCCCCGACGATTCGGCCTACACCCAGCAAGCCATGGAGCACTCGATTCTTGAGCATCGGTACGACCTGCAATACGTACTCTACCTGCTGGCCCTGCACCGCCAGCTCAAGGCGCGCCTGCCGGATTATGACTACGACCAGCACGTCGGCGGCGCTCTGTACCTGTTTCTGCGTGGCACCCAGTCGGTGAGCCAGGGGGCGTATTTTACCCGGCCGCCCCGCGAACTGATCGAAAGTCTGGATCTGCTGTTCCAGGGCAAGCCTATCCCGCCCAAGGTCGAGCCCGTCTGGGAACAAGGAGTGTTGCTATGAGCCTGTCGCCGTTACCGCTGGAGGAGCTGGCACCGCTGAGTCGCGCCATCGACCTGGTGCAGTTGCTTGAGCGTTGGGTCGAGCGTGGCTGGTTGCGGGCCTTGGACAAAGCCTTCGTCGGCTTCCTGCATGAGCTTGACGCCCAGGCCGATCCCTTGGTTTTGTTGGCGGCCGCCTTGACCAGCCATCAACTGGGCCATGGTCACGTCTGCCTTGACCTGTTCGAAACCCTCAAGGCGCCTGACTTCGCCCTGTCATTGCCGCCCGAAGGCGACCTGCACACGGGCGCCATGCTGCTGCCGTCGCAATTGCTGCACGGCCTGGACGGTGCCCATTGGTGCCATGCCCTGGCGAGCAGCCCATTGGTAGCGCTGGCGGTCGATGGCAGCGACGCGGCCCAGAGTCGTCCGTTGGTGTTGTCTGGCAAGCGCCTGTACCTGCGCCGCTACTGGACCTACGAGCGCCGTATCGACCGCGCCCTGCGCCTGCGCCTTGCGAACGTGGAGCCCGCAGCTGCCGATTTGCCACAACGCCTCAACCGCCTGTTCGACCAACCGGCGCCCGACGGTGTAATTGACTGGCAAAAACTTGCCTGTGCCCTGGCAACCCGCGGCGCCTTCAGTATCGTCACCGGCGGCCCCGGCACCGGCAAGACCACCACCGTGGTGCGCCTGCTCGCGCTGCTGCAGGCACCCGCTGTGGAGTCCGGCAGCCCGCTGCGCATTCGCCTGGCTGCGCCGACCGGTAAAGCGGCTGCGCGCCTGACCGAATCCATCAGCCAGCAAGTGCTGTCGCTGACCGTGCCCGACAGCGTGCGGGAAAAAATCCCGACCCAGGTCACCACGGTTCACCGCCTGTTGGGCAGCCGTCCGGGCACCCGCCACTTCCGGCATCACCTGGGTAATCCATTGCCGCTGGACGTGCTGGTCGTGGATGAAGCCTCGATGATTGACCTGGAAATGATGGCCAACCTGCTCGATGCCTTGCCGCCCCATGCGCGTCTGGTATTGCTGGGCGACAAGGACCAGTTGGCGTCGGTGGAGGCCGGTGCGGTGCTCGGCGATTTGTGCCGTGACGCTGAAGCTGGCTGGTACAACCCGCAGACTCGGCAATGGCTGCAAGCGGTCAGCGGCGAAGACCTCAGTGCCAGCGGCCTGCACGAAGACCTCGACGCCAGTCATCCCCTGGCCCAGCAGGTGGTGATGCTGCGCTATTCGCGTCGTTTCGGCGAAGGCAGCGGCATCGGCCAGTTAGCGCGCTGGGTCAACCAGCAAAATGCCGAAGAGGCACGTCAACTGCTGGCCGCGCGCCGTCATGACGATCTGTTTTGCCTAAGCCTCAAGGGCGAGCATGACCACGCCCTTGAGCGCTTGGTGCTGGACGGGCAGGGCGACGGCGCCCAGGGTTATCGCTACTACCTGAACCTGCTGCAATCGGCACGCCCACCTCTGGATACGCCGCGCGATGACCCGGCCTGGACCCATTGGGCGCAACAGTTGTTGCAAGCTTTTGATGCGTTCCAATTGCTCTGTGCCGTGCGCAAAGGGCCCTGGGGGGTTGAAGGGCTGAACCAGCGCATCACCGCGGCCCTGCGCAAAGTCCGCCTGATCGAAGGCGACGAGCAGTGGTACGAGGGCCGTCCGGTCTTGATGACCCGTAACGACTATGGCTTGGGCCTGATGAACGGGGACATCGGCATCGCGCTGAAACTGCCCGAAAGCGATGGCGGCCCCCACGTGCTGCGCGTGGCCTTCCCACGTAACGATGGCCAGGGGGGCGTACGTTTCGTGCTGCCCAGCCGCTTGAATGATGTAGAAACCGTGTATGCGATGACCGTGCACAAATCCCAGGGCTCGGAGTTCACCCATACGGCGCTGATCCTGCCGGATGCTTTGAACCCGGTGCTGACCAAAGAATTGATCTATACCGGTATTACCCGCGCCAAGCGCTGGTTCAGCTTGATCGAGCCCCGGGGTGGTGTGTTTGAAGAGGCGGTACGGCGCAAGGTCAAGCGTTTGAGCGGGTTGATGCTGGAGTTGGACGCCGCACCGGAAAAAACTGACTGATAGGTCATGAAATATTTCTGATTCAGATGTCTGATTTTTCTGAAAAAATAGTAGGCCCCGTGCCAGCCGTGCTGCGCGGGGGTTCCCGCCGCTGTGCTATCGTTGCGGCATCACCCTGGAAAATACCTGAGAGAAGTGCTGCATGAACGTGGCTGTCTCGCCCACAGAGCGCAGTTTGAGCTGGAGACGCATGTTGCGGGTGGCGGTTCTGTGCCTGCTCGCGCCGCAGGTATGGGCGCAGACGCCCAGCCTCGCCGAGCAGCGAGCCCAGGCGGTCACCCAGGTCGTGCTGGGTATTCTCAGCTACGCGCGGTGGCCGGTGGAGCCTGCGCAATTGCGGCTGTGCATTGTCGGGCCGACTCAGTACACCGATGACCTGGTCAAAGGCACTACCCAGGCCACCGGTCGTCCGGTGCGGGTGCGGCGCCTGCTGGTCGATCATCCGGATATCGTCAATGCCTGCGACGCCATCTACATCGGCAAAATCACGCCTGAGGAACGCAGCCGCCTGTTTACTTCATTGATTGGCCACCCTGTGCTCAGCATCAGCGAAGGGGGCGACCAATGCACGGTGGGCAGCCTGTTCTGCCTGCGTGTCAGCGATGAGCAGGTGTCGTTCGAGGTTAACCTGGATTCCGTCGCCCGCAGCGGCGTGCGTATCCATCCCAGTGTGTTGCAGTTGTCTCGCCGTCGAGCGCCTGGCTCATGAGCCGCGATAAAGTGCGGCCGACCCTGCGTTCGGTGATTGCTCGCGGGCATATGATCCTGGCGCTGGTGGCGGTGGCCCTGGCCAGCGTGTCCCTGACCCTGCTCGGCGTGCTTGCCCTGCGGGTTTACGCCGAGCACAACCTGCACCTGATCGCCCGCTCCATCAACTACACCGTGGAAGCGGCCGTGGTGTTCAACGACAGCGCCGCGGCCACCGAAGCGCTGAGCCTGATTGCCTCCACCGAAGAAGTGGCCCAGGCAGAAGTATTTGATATCAACGGCAAGCTGCTGGCGCGCTGGGTTCGCCCGGAAACCGGCATGTTGTCACGGGTCGAGCTGCAAATAGCGCACGCCCTGCTCGAACAGCCCATCAGCCAGCCGATTCTGCGCCAGGGGCAAACTGTGGGCAGCATCCATCTGGTCGGCCACGGTGGCAGCCTGTTGCGCTTTTTGCTCAGCGGCCTGGTCGGGATTTTGATCTGCACAGCGCTCAGCGCCTGGGTGGCATTGCACCTGTCGCGGCGTCTATTGAATGGTATCACCGTGCCATTGCAACGCCTGGCTGCCGTCGCCCACGCCGCCCGTAGCGAGCGAGACTTCGACCGCCGCGTACCCTCGGCGCAGATCGCCGAACTCGACAGCCTGGGCAGCGACTTCAACGCCCTGCTCGGTGAGATGGAGGCATGGCAAAGCCATCTGCAGAGTGAAAACGAAACCCTGGCCCACCAGGCCAGCCACGACAGCCTCACCGGCCTGCCCAACCGCGCGTTCTTCGAAGGCCGCCTGATCCGCGCCTTGCGCAGCGCCGCCAAGGTCAACGAGCGGGTGGCGGTGTTGTTCCTCGACAGCGACCGTTTCAAAGACATCAACGACAGCTTCGGTCACGCTGCCGGCGACGCCGTGCTGGTGGCCGTTGCCGACCGCGTGCGTGCGCAACTGCGCGAGGATGATCTGGTGGCGCGGTTGGGCGGGGATGAATTTGCGGTATTGCTGGCGCCGCTGCACAAGGCCGAAGACGCCCATCGCATCGCCGACAAAATCATTGCCAGCATGGACATGCCGATCCCCCTGCCAGGCGATACCCAAGTGTTGACCTCCCTCAGCATCGGTATTGCCATTTATCCCGATCATGGCGCCACTCCCGGCACCTTGCTCAACGCCGCCGATGCGGCAATGTACCAGGCCAAACGCCTGTCTTCAGGCGGCCAGCAAACGGCGGAGTCGGAGCATCCCGTCGTCAACGTTCAACACAGGAGTTGATTCCCTTGTTCGCTAACACACGCGTTTTATTTATTTCCTTACTCGTTGCCTTCCTGGCCCTCAGCGGCTGCCAGACGCCACCACCCAAGGGCCTCACCCCGGCGCAAGTCGCCGTGCTCAAGCAGCAAGGCTTCGAGCTGACCGACGAGGGCTGGGCCTTCGGCCTGTCCGGTAAAGTCTTGTTTGGCAGCGACGTCGAAACCCTCAATAAACCCAGTACCGACATCGTCGAACGCATCGGCCAGGCCCTGGTAGGCGCGGGTATCGAGCGTGTGCGTGTCGACGGCCACACCGACGCTTCCGGCAAAGAGCCCTACAACGTGGCCCTGTCCCTGCGCCGCGCCAAAAGCGTGGGCAAGGTGCTGACCCGCGTGGGCATGAAAGAAGAAAACATCCAACTGCGCGGCCTGGGCAGCAGCGAGCCGGTGGCGTCGAATACGACCACAGCAGGCCGCACCGAGAATCGCCGGGTATCAATTGTAGTGATCGCAGACTAAGCGGGTTCTCCTTCCCCCAGCTGAAACCCATTCAAATGTGGGAGGGGGCTTGCCCCCGATAGCAGTGTGTCAGCTGATACATCTGGTGACTGACACGCCTATATCGGGGGCAAGCCCCCTCCCACAGTTGTTTTGCGGTGTGCTCGCGAGAGTGTTCGCTCAACGGCTTGGCGTCATCGCCTGCGTCAAGTCATCCACCACGGCCTTGCCCATCTCACACAGATAATGCGCGGCCCACGCGTACTGCTCGCCACGCACATCCATGGCGGCTTCCATCGCGAGTTTCTTGGAGTAGTAGAGCAGGGTAGACGCGTGCTCCAGCGCCTCGCTGAGTGGCATGCCGGAATTGACGCGAAACAGCGGTTTTTCGTTTTCGCCGTAGTCGCCGAAGGTGACGATGCCAAGAGTTGTGAGGGAAGTAAGCGGTGGATCGGGAATGACTTTACTCATGGTGATTGCTCTCTGTTGAATTAGAGCCGCCACATCACATCGCTAAACATGAAGAGGGTGGCAGCTGTGTGCAGGTTAGCGATCCGGGCCAGAGCGCATCCCGGGTAGACTCGAAAGTCTCCCGCACACAGCCGCCATAAAACGATAAAAGCTGACGGACGCCAGCTGATACTGTTGGGGCAGTGTCACGCTTGAAACCCGGATCGCTAAACCCGATCGCTGATGTGCAGCGACTCAGGGAGGCTAGTGATCCAAACGCTACAGCGCAATAGGGCGGAGATTCTCTAGGAAACGTCCTGCAATTTAAAGGGAATTATCGCTGATGGCACTTTAATCCGCGAACTGCATCGGCCGCGCTTCCCTATCAATGACGTCAGATTCTATACCGTCCCCCCTTGGATGTGATCAAGAGGGCAATCCGTTTCAGTTTTCTTAAGTCTGTTCGGTATGCATTTAATATAAAAGCGGATGACCTGACTTTCTATTGGGGTGTAAATGTGTTGTTGGTTTTTGTTTTATTCTATATGTGATCTTTTCTGTGTATCATAGTTTTGGCGTAGGCTATGTTTGGATTTTTTTCTTGATCTTCTTTCTCTCTGATGCAGAATACAAAAGAGAATATTGCGGATCTTGTGATTTGGAGGAGTTGCTCAAGGTGTTCTATAAATTCTGATTCGCTAATCATAATTATTTTTTCGTTCATTTTGTATGATCCATAAACGTCACTTGGTGTTTCTTGTTCATGGATTACGACAAACTTGTGCTCTAGATCGTTTCTCCATTGTTTGAAAAAGGCGAGTTCACCATCTTTACGTTCATTTAGATCTGTAGCTAAGCTGTATAAGGCAAGAAGGCCTGGAGTTTTTATGCTTTCGAATATTTCTCTTCTTCCTCCTTGATCAAGTTGCCAAAATCCTTGGAAGTAGATGATTCCATTGGAAGGGTGAACTTTATAGAGGTCGCAAATTGCTGCAGCTATTTTGTCAAGTATTCCGAAGCAAAGTCTAAAAGAAGTTCGCAGTTTTTCTATGTTTAGTCCTAATAATTCATCATTGAATAATTCGGAGTAGCAAGATTCATGCGCGCTTTCCTCGTCAGTTTTTTCATAAAAATAGTCGTAAAAGAAACGCCTTGCTAAAGAAAATTCGGACTTTAATCGGTTAAGGACCATTTCCATGGCGGGGACAGAACTCCCACTGACTCCTGATTCAGTAGGGATTGTAAGGTTGTCTCGTGCACTTCCTGAGCAAGCGCAATAGAGTCCATGCTCTGATAAGGATAAATGCTTTGTTAGAATCATTTTTCTGAAATGGCTGAGGTTTTCAAATTCTTTTAATGTTTCGTTCACTTCTGTTTCGTGATCGACTAAATCAATATCTGCTTCGGCATAGGTATTTAAAATTTGCGCTTCAAGTTGTGTAATGTGAAGTTGATATTGCTCACGCCATGTCGGAGGAATTTCTTGTGATAAAATGACTTTTTCGTAGCCATTTTTAATCTCATGCATCATTTTTAGCGAAAAAGATCCTGAAACCTGATTGAGGATTTTTAGTGTTTCAGATCGGTTGATCCAAGCTTGTGGAATGTCTAAGTTGAGCTGGTTTACTTTGTCATAAAAATATAATGATTCACTGATTCGAAATTGTCGCTTCAGTATGTTTGCAAGATTGACTAGTGTTTCGGGTGGTGTTGGGGTGCGGTTTTTTTTGTTGTGTTTTATAGACTTCCATAGCAGGGATTTTATTTCTATTAGCTGCTCTATTGATTTGAATGTGTGCTTGAATGGATTGCTTTCTTTAATGAGGTTTGTTTTTGCGTTGCTTAGGTTGTAGTAGTACTCTCCCTCTCCTAGTATTTCTATGAATGTAGTTTTGTTTTTTTCAATTAAATGTAGTCCGATTTCTGCAGATTGCTCGTTGTCCGCCATTCCACCGATGTCGATGAATAATCCTGAAATGTTGAGTAGAAAAATACCTCTAAGCTCGACGTTATCCATGCTTTGAATTTCTTCAAGTAGAGCCACTCCTCCAGAAAAAGCCTCTGTAAAATTTCCTAAGTCGACAAGCTTTGTTAGGTTGATGAGTTTATCGTTTAGCTGTCTTGCATTCATGTAATGGATCTCCGGTAACCTTGCATGTATTTTTGGAGGGCACGCAGAGCTTTGGAAACGTTGCGTCAGTGAGGTAAGGAAGAATAATTTTTCGCGTGACCTAGCGAATTTTCTTATGGCGTCCTTTCATACACTTGCCGCACGAGAATTTAGCGCTACACAGATTGCAAAAACCACTGTTATCAATTATGTCAGGAGGCCAGTATGTAACGCCTTTACTCCTGATAGGCATTCAGTCTATAAACCGTAAGTGTCGCGTTTTACCAAGTAATAACGGGTGGTTTAGCTCCGTCACCTCCCTGATGTAATCCCACAACAACGTAATCCGCTTCAACTTCCTCAAATCCTCCCGGCAATACATCCAGAACTGTCGCGTAATCGCAATCTGCTCTCCCAGCACCGGCAACAAGCGCGGGTCCTGCGCGGCCAGAAAGCACGGCAATATCGCCATCGACCGGCCTTGCTGCGCCGCCACGTACTGGGCGATCACGCTGGTACTGCGCAAACTCGCGCTGGCGCCGGGCACGACGTTGGCCAGGTACAGCAACTCCGAGCTGAACGCCAGGTCATCCACGTAGCTGATAAACGGATGCTCGGCCAAATCCGCAGGCTTGCGGATCGGCGGGTGTTGGTCGAGGTAGTCCTGGGTGGCGTAGAGCTGGAGTTTGTAGTCGCACAGTTTGCAACACACATATGGCCCGTGTTCCGGGCGTTCCAGGGCGATGACGATGTCGGCTTCGCGCTTGGACAGGCTGATGAAGTGGGGCAGGGGCAGGATGTCCACCGAGATCGCGGGATAAGTGTCGACGAAATGGCTCAGTTGCGGGGTGATAAAGAAGCTGCCGAAACCTTCGGTACAGCCCATGCGCACATGCCCGGACAGTGCCACGCCCGAGCCGGAGACTTGCTCGCAGGCCATGTGCAGCGTGCTTTCGATGGATTCGGCGTAGCCGAGCAAACGCTGGCCTTCGGTAGTGAGCACGAAGCCGTTGGTCCGGGATTTTTCGAACAGCAGCGTACCAAGGGACACTTCCAGTGAACTGATGCGCCGCGACACGGTGGTGTAGTCTACCGCCAGGCGCTTGGCGGCCACGCTGGCCTTGCGGGTGCGGGCTACTTCGAGGAAAAACTTCAGGTCATCCCAGTTCAGGGCGCCCAGGGAGGTGATGTTTTTTTGCATATTGGACCGGCTTTTATGTGCGTTCTTATTAGAGATTTGCACATCTATACTCCAAAAACAGTCCGAACGCCTCATTCTTCAAGGCGATTCAACGCCTTGGTTCTCTGCATAACTACAAGATTCTGGAGACCACATGAACGCATCTGCCGATATTTCCGTGCAACAGGTCAAGTTGCTGATCAACGGCGAGTGGGTCGAGTCCAAAACCACCGAGTGGCAAGACATCGTCAACCCGGCCACCCAGCAGGTGCTGGCCAAAGTCCCGTTCGCCACTGCCGATGAAGTCAACGCTGCCATTGACGCTGCCCATCGCGCCTTCCAGACCTGGAAGCTGACGCCGATCGGTGCGCGGATGCGCATCATGCTCAAGCTGCAAGCCCTGATCCGTGAACATTCCAAGCGTATCGCCGTGGTCCTCAGCGCCGAGCAGGGCAAGACCATTGCCGATGCCGAGGGCGATATTTTCCGTGGCCTGGAAGTGGTCGAACACGCCTGTTCCATCGGCACCCTGCAAATGGGCGAATTCGCCGAAAACGTTGCCGGTGGCGTGGACACCTACACCCTGCGCCAGCCTATCGGTGTGTGCGCCGGCATCACCCCGTTCAACTTCCCGGCGATGATTCCGCTGTGGATGTTCCCGATGGCGATTGCCTGCGGTAATACCTTCGTACTCAAGCCTTCCGAGCAAGACCCGTTGTCGACCATGCTGCTGGTGGAACTGGCGCTGGAAGCCGGCGTACCGGCGGGCGTGCTCAACGTGGTGCACGGCGGCAAGAGCGTGGTGGATGCACTGTGCACCCACAAAGACATCAAGGCGGTGTCCTTCGTCGGCTCGACGGCTGTGGGCACCCATGTCTACGACCTGGCCGGCAAGCACGGCAAACGCGTGCAATCGATGATGGGCGCCAAGAACCACGCGGTGGTGCTGCCGGATGCCAATCGCGAGCACACCCTCAATGCCCTGGTCGGTGCCGGTTTCGGCGCGGCGGGCCAGCGTTGCATGGCCACTTCGGTGGTGGTGCTGGTGGGCGCGTCCAAGCAATGGCTGCCGGACCTCAAGGCCCTGGCGCAAAAACTTAAGGTCAATGCCGGCAGCGAAGCCGGCACGGACGTTGGCCCGGTGATCTCCAAGCGCGCCAAGGCACGTATCCTTGAGCTGATCGAAAGCGGCGTGAAAGAAGGCGCCAAGCTGGAGCTGGACGGCCGCGACATTCAGGTGCCGGGTTTTGAGCAAGGCAACTTTGTCGGCCCGACGCTGTTCTCGGGCGTAACGACTGACATGCGCATCTACACCGAAGAAATCTTCGGCCCGGTGCTGGTGGTGCTGGAAGTCGATACCCTCGATGAAGCCATCGCGCTGGTCAACGCCAACCCGTTCGGCAACGGCACGGGCCTGTTCACCCAGAGCGGTGCGGCGGCGCGTAAATTCCAGAGCGAAATCGATGTGGGCCAGGTCGGCATCAACATCCCGATTCCGGTGCCAGTGCCGTTCTTCAGTTTCACCGGCTCCCGTGGTTCCAAGCTCGGCGACCTCGGCCCGTACGGCAAGCAAGTGGTGCAGTTCTACACCCAGACCAAAACCGTCACCAGCCGCTGGTTTGATGACGACACGGTCAACGATGGCGTCAACACCACCATCAACCTGCGCTGAACCCGGGAGACGACCATGAAAATTGCATTTATCGGCCTAGGCAACATGGGCGCGCCCATGGCCCGCAACCTGATCAAGGCTGGGCACGCGCTTAACCTGTTCGACCTGAACCAGGCCGTACTCAAGGAGCTAGCCGGACTGGGCGGCACCATCAGCAGCTCGCCGCGTGATGCGGCCCAGGGCGCCGAACTGGTGATTACCATGCTGCCGGCCGCCGCCCACGTGCGCAGCGTGTGGCTCAATGACGACGGCGTGCTCGCGGGCATCGGCAAAGGCATCCCAGCGGTGGATTGCAGCACCATCGATCCGCAAACCATCCGTGATGTCGCGGCAGCGGCGGCGAAACAAGGTGTGGCCGTGGCCGATGCACCGGTCTCCGGTGGCACCGGCGGTGCCCAGGCCGGGACGCTGACCTTTATGGTCGGCGCCAACCCGGAACTGTTCGCCACCCTGCAACCGGTGCTGGCGCAGATGGGCCGCAATATCGTGCACTGCGGCGATGTCGGCACCGGGCAAATCGCCAAGATCTGCAACAACCTGCTGCTGGGTATCAGCATGGTCGGTGTCAGCGAAGCCATGGCCCTGGGCGATGCGCTCGGCATTGATACGCAAGTGCTGGCCGGGATCATCAACAGCTCCACCGGGCGCTGCTGGAGTTCCGATACCTACAACCCTTGGCCGGGTGTGATCGAAACCGCGCCATCATCGCGTGGCTATACCGGTGGTTTTGGTGCCGACCTGATGCTCAAGGATTTGGGCCTGGCCACCGAAGCCGCACGCCAGGTGCACCAGCCGGTGATCCTCGGCGCAGTGGCCCAGCAGCTGTATCAATCGATGAGCCAGCGTGGGGAAGGGGGCAAGGACTTCTCGGCGATCATCAACAGCTATCGCAAGCTGTAGGAGCGAGCTTGCTCGCGAAAAATGTGAGAGCAACGCGTTCATCCTGGATGAGCGCGTTTTCGTTGGCGATCTTCGCGAGCAAGCTCGCTCCTACAGGGACGGGGATGGGTCAGGCAAACACAAAATACTTACGCACCGTCTCGACCACTTCCCACGTCCCCTTCATTCCCGGTTCCACCACAAAGATATCCCCAGCCCGCAGGTGGATCGGCTCCATGCCTTCAGGCGTGATCACGCAGTAGCCTTCCTGGAAATGGCAGTATTCCCACTTCACGTATTCCACGTACCACTTGCCCGGCGTGCAGATCCAGGTGCCCATGATTTTGCTTCCGTCTTCGCTGGTGTAGGCGTTGAGGTTGACGGTGTGGGGGTCGCCTTCGAGCTTTTCCCATTTGCAGGCATCCAGGACCGGCAGTGGGTGGGTGTCGCGCAGTACGGTGATGGGCTTGGTCATGATGACTCCGAGGCAGGGAAGGGAAAGCTCAACCCTAAGGCCTCGGGCGTTGCGCCAGTGGTCTGAACTCGACATTGGGATGCCCAGAAGCGCAGTCACCTGAACACCGCAGTCCCCTGTGGGAGCCGGGCTTGCCCGCGATGACGCTGGCACAACAAGCATCTCCATTGCCTGACACTCCGCTATCGCGGGCAAGCCCGGCTCCCACAGGAGGTCTTGGTGTATCTGAGCGACAGATCTGTGCATCAAACCGCTGTTTCCTCGCAGTAACTGCGAAAGAATTCGCGCTTGGCGCCAGAATTCGCAAGAAAATTCAGAGCTGGCCCTCGTATCATTCACCCCAGTACCCAGTGAGAGCCTCGCAATGAACCCAATAAAAACGTGGTGGGATATCAGCCCGCCCTTGAGCACGGAGACCCCGACCTGGCCGGGCGATACGCCGTTTCAGGAGGAGCGCGTGTGGCAGTTCGGCCCGCAGTGCCCGGTGAATGTGGGGCGCGTCACCCTGTCGCCGCACACCGGTGCCCATGTGGATGCGCCGCTGCACTACAGCGCCGATGGCGCACCCATTGGCGAAGTTTCCCTGGATGTGTACATGGGCCCGTGCCGGGTATTGCATTGCCTGGGCAGCGGCGCATTGGTGCAGCCCCATCAGTTGCAAGGACGTGTGGATAACCTGCCGGAGCGCGTGCTGCTGCGCACTTATCCACAAGCGCCACTCACTCAATGGGATTCGAACTTCACCGCCATCGCCCCGCAAACCATTGAGCTGCTCGCCGGTCTCGGTGTGCGTCTGATCGGTATCGATACGCCGTCCCTGGACCCGCAACAATCCAAGACCATGGATTCCCACAACGCCGTGGCGCGCCATGGCATGGCGATCCTCGAAGGCATCGTGCTCGATGACGTGCCGGAGGGCGACTACGAACTGATCGCACTGCCGCTGCGTTTTGCCAACCTGGACGCGAGCCCGGTGCGCGCCATTCTCCGCCCGCTCAAGGAGCCCACGCGATGAGCCAATGTCCTTTCTCAGCTGATTACCAACCGCCGGAAGAATGGCATAACGCCGAGCTGAATTTTTCCGAGTCCATGAGCTATGGCGATTACCTGGACCTGGGCAAAGTCCTCAGCGCCCAGCACCCGCTGTCGCCGGACCACAACGAAATGCTCTTCATCATCCAGCACCAGACCTCTGAGCTGTGGATGAAACTGATGCTGCATGAACTCAAGGCCGCCCGGGAACATGTGCGCCTGGGTGAGCTGCCACCAGCGTTCAAGATGCTGGCGCGGGTGTCGCGGATCTTCGATCAACTGGTGCACGCCTGGGCCGTGCTGGCGACCATGACGCCGTCGGAATACAAGGCGATTCGCCCGTTCCTGGGGCAGTCGTCGGGGTTCCAGTCGTTTCAGTACCGCGAGATCGAATTTATCCTCGGCAACAAAAGCCCCGCGTTGCTGCGGCCCCATGCCCATCGCCCGGAGTTGCTGCAGCAATTGCAGGTAGCGATTGCCACGCCGTCGCTGTATGACGAGGCGGTGAACCTGATGATCAAGGCAGGGCTGGCGATTGACCCTCAGCGCGCCGAACGCGACCCGACGGCGGCCACTGTGCATGATGACTCTGTGGAGGCGGCGTGGCGTGAGGTGTATCGCGACCCGAATCGCTACTGGGACTTGTATCAATTGGCCGAGAAGTTTATCGACCTGGAAGATTCGTTCCGCCAGTGGCGCTTCCGACATGTCACCACGGTGGAGCGCATCATCGGCTTCCAACCGGGCACCGGCGGCACCGAGGGCGTGGGCTATTTGCGCAAGATGCTCGATACGGTGTTGTTCCCTGAACTCTGGCGAGTACGTTCCACCCTCTAAACAAAAAAGCCCCGGATCTCCGGGGCTTTTTTCTAGGTGAAATACAGTCAATTGTGGGAGCTGGCTTGCCTGCGATTACGGTGTATCAGTCGGCTCATCCATTGGCTGACACGCCGCAATCGCGGGCAAGCCCGGCTCCCACAGGGGTTACTGGGTTACGGCAACCTTCCCGTTTCTGATCCGAAACCGATAGGCGATGTAGATAATTCCCACCCACACCGGCATCGCATACACCGACTCGCGAATCCCCGGAATCGCCAGCATCACCCCGATGATCATCACCATGAACGCCAGGCACAGGTAGTTGCTGAACGGGAACCAGAAGGTCTTGAACGACGGCGTCACGCCTTGCTCGCCCATGGCCTTGCGGAACTTGATATGGGTCAGGCTGATCAGCGCCCAGTTGATCATCAGCGACGCGACCACCAGGGCAAACAGCAACTCCAGAGCACTGTGCGGCGCGACGTAGTTGACCACCACGCACAGCATCGTCACCAACGCCGAAATCGCCAACGCCCGCAGCGGCACGCCTTGCTTGTTGAGCTTCATCAGTGCCTTGGGCGCGTCACCTTGCTCGGCCAGGCCGAACAACATGCGGCTGTTGCAGTACACCCCGCTGTTGTACACCGACAACGCCGCGGTCAGCACCACGAAGTTGAGAATGTGGGCGGCGGTGTCGTTGCCGATCAACGAGAAGATCTGCACAAACGGGCTGCCGCTGTAGGCATCGCCCGACGCGCCGAGGGTTTGCAGCAGTTGGTCCCACGGGTACAGCGACAACAGCACGGTCAGCGCACCGACATAGAAAATCAGAATGCGGTACACCACCTGATTGATCGCTTTGGGGATGACCTTGCGCGGTTCGCTGGCCTCGGCGGCGGTGATGCCGACCAGTTCCAGGCCGCCGAACGAGAACATGATGAAGGCCATCGACATCAACAGCCCCATGCCGCCATTGGGGAAGAACCCACCGTGGCTCCACAGGTTGCTGACCGAGGCTTGCGGGCCGCCGGTGCCGCTGAACAGCAGGTAGCAGCCGAGCACGATCATGCCGACAATCGCCACCACCTTGATGATCGCAAACCAGAACTCGGCTTCACCGAAGAACTTCACGTTCAGGGTGTTGATCAGGTTCACCGCAACAAAGAACACCAGCGCGCTGACCCAGGTTGGAATCTCCGGCCACCAGAACTGGATGTACTTGCCCACGGCCGTCAGTTCGGCCATGCCCACCAGCACGTAGAGCACCCAGTAGTTCCAGCCCGCCAGGAAGCCCGCGTAACCGCCCCAGTATTTATGTGCGAAGTGGCTGAAGGACCCGGCCACCGGCTCTTCGACGATCATCTCGCCGAGCTGGCGCATGATCAGGAACGCGATAAACCCGGCCACCGCATAGCCCAGGATCATCGACGGCCCCGCCGACTTGAGTACCCCGGCCGAGCCGAGGAACAAGCCTGTACCAATCGCACCTCCCAAGGCGATCAGCTGAATGTGCCGGTTCTTCAGGCCTCGCTTGAGGCCCACCGGGTTAACCATGTCATCCGCCATTAACATTCCCTTCTACTTGTTTTTCTCAAGGGTGATTGCACGCCGCATCGGCCCCTCAGAACTGCTGAGGGTCAGATATTACTCTGCGTAAACTTTTCGTAATACAGCTGAACGCCATCAAGTGCCTGATCCGCCAGCCATTGTTGGATGGATTCGACCATCGGAGGGGGGCCGCACACGTACATATCCGCCGATCTGTCCCGCAATTCGGCCAGGTCGAAATGTTCGGTCAGGTAGCCGCGTTTGCCAGTCCACTCGGCTGAGGCGTCGCTCAGTACTTCGGTGTAGCGAAAGTTAGGGATTTTCGCCGCGTAGGCGTGGATACGCGCCGCTTCACATAAATCTTCGGCGCCGCGCACGCCGTAATACAGATGCACAGGTTGCGTGCAGCCGTTGACGGCCAGCTCATCAAGCATACCCAGCAGCGCCGACAACCCGGTGCCGCCCGCCACCAGTACCAGCGGTTGGGTGACGTGCCGCAGATAAAACGCCCCCAAGGGCGCCTCCATCAGCACTTCATCACCTACCTGGCAGCGTTCACGCAGGTAGTTGCTCATGACTCCATCGGGCAGCAGGCGGACCAGAAACTGCAATTGACTGCCCGGCCGGTTGGCGAAGGAATAGGAGCGCCAACTATCGGTGCCGGGCACCGACAGACGTGCGTATTGGCCCGGCAAAAAATCCAGTGGCTGGTCCAGTTGCAGCTGCAAAATGGCGGTGCTGGTCGACACCTGCTGCACCGCGCTCACCGTGCCGCGTACCTGCGCGGGTCCTGGGGCGTTGCACAGGCTCGAATCAAAGTCGAAATAAAAGGTGGCGTCGGACTTCACCCGGGTCTGGCAACTGAGCATCTTGCGCTGTTGCAGATCGAGGCTGGAGAGCGCTTCTTCGTCGACATAGTCCTGGGTGTAATCACCGGATTCGCAGCGCCCCTGGCAGGTGCCGCACACGCCTTCGCGGCAATCGAGCGGGATCTTGATGCCGTTGCGCAGGGCTGCATCCAACAGGATTTCATGGGCGCCCACCGGGAAGAACAGGGTCTTGCCATCGGCAAAACTGAAGGCCACTTTGTGATTCATTCACATAACTCCGTGAATAGGTATGAACCCCTTGTAGGAGCGAGCTTGCTCGCGAAGAACGTCAACGATGACGCGGGACATCCTGAATGAACGCGGCGTACTTACGTTTTTCGCGAGCAAGCTCGCTCCTACAGGGGAATGCGGCACCATTACAGGTGATAGAAATCCAGCACCGAGTTGATGGTGTCGTTGAGCAGCAGGGCGTGCTTGCGCGTGATCAGCCAGCTGTCGCCCTCGGGCTTGAGGCGATAGGTTGCATGCCCATAGAACTGCTCGGAAGTAGCCAGCCGATAAAACAGCGTGTGCCAGTTCAAGCGCACCTCCAAGGTGCCGTCACTTTGTTCGGCAATGCGCACGTTGTTGATCAGGTGCAAGGTGCGCGGCATCGGCGTGGCAGAGGCGGCTTTGCCGGTGCGAAGGCGGAACACGCGGTCTTCCAGGCCCGAGCGGTTGGCGTAGTAGATCAACGACATTTCGCGCTTGGGGTCTTGGGTGTAGACGTGTTCGGAGTCCCATTGCGGCAGGTGGAATTCACTCTGCGGGTCAAATAGCTCCACGTAGGCGTCCCAGTCCTGGGCGTCGCACAGTTCGGATTTACGGTAGAAAAACTGCTCGATCTGGTACTGCAATTGCGCATTCATCACTTCACCTCCCGCAGTGTCAGCGCTTGTCGGTCCAGGCCCTTGAGCAGGAACTGCTGCCAGTTGCGATGCTGGTTGACGTACAAACCTTCGTGGGTGAACTCGGTGCCGGTCATGGCTGGTTGAATGCCGATGGCTTCACTGTTGGGCGTGGGTCCGGTCTCCCAGCGGTGGCTGCCCCGTGATATATCGCTCCAGCGTTCCAGGCGGCCCTGGAAACCGCGCTGGGCTTCGCGAAACTCCACCAGGTCGTCCGGCGTACCCATGCCCGAGACGTTGAAGAAGTCTTCGAACTGGCGAATCCGGTTTTCGCGATCAGCGTCGGACTCGCCCTTAACCCCCAGGCACTGGCTGATGATCTCCGTCTTGTTCCAGGCCACCGGGCGGATGATGCGCAACTGCGAGCTGATCTGGTCGAGGAAAAACAGGCTGGGGTAGATGTTCAGGTTGCGCAGGCGGTGCATCATCCACTCGGCCTTCTGCTGGCCGTGCTCTTGTACCAGGCGCGGCATGATGGTGGCGTAGCCGGAACGCACGCTGGGGTTGGGCATGTCGCTGAACAACACACTGTGGCCGTTATTGAAGGCGAACCAGCCGTCATCGGTATTCGCGTCGCCGGCGCCGAGCTTGCTGTAGTCCAGCGTCGTGCTGGAACCTGCGCCGTTCTCGGTGTTGACCTGCTGGCGATGCTGCACGGTGGCCACGTAGTTGTAGTGCACGGTGCTGACGTGATAACCGTCCAGGCCGTTTTCGTTTTGCAGCTTCCAGTTGCCGTCGTAGGTATAGGCCGACTTGCCCGGCAGCACTTCCAGCTCACCGGTGGCCGATTGCGCCACCATCATGTCGAAGAACACTTTGGCATCGCCCAGGAAATCTTCCAGGCTGTTGGTGCCGTTCACGTCCAGGCTGATAAACACAAAGCCCTTGTAGCTTTCGATGCGGGCCTTTTTCAGGCCGCGGGTGGCCTTGTCGAAACTCTCCGGGTATTCCCCCGGCGCCTTGACCTTCACCAGCCGACCATCGCTTTTGTAGCACCAGGCGTGGAACGGGCAGGTGAAGGTGGACTGGTTGCCCTTGCCCACGCGGGTGAGGGTAGTGCCGCGGTGCTGGCAGGCATTGATCAGCGCGTTGAGCCGGCCTTCGCCGTCGCGGGTGATGATCATCGGCTGGCGCCCGGCGCGCATCGTCACGAAGTCGTGGTTATTGGCCAGTTCGCTTTCATGGCAAGCATAGATCCAGTTTTTTTCGAAGATCAGCTCCATCTCCAGGTCGAACAGCTCGGGCTCGGTGAACATGTCGCGGGCGATGCGGAACACTTCATCTGCCGGGCGAAAGTCCAGGCAGTTTTCGATAAAGGTTTTCCACTGCTCGACGGTTCTTGCACCACTCATGGGAGGCACCTTTTGATAATGGCTAAACGGGTAAACCATTAAGGCGCTGCGAAGGGCCGGTGGGCTATCCGATTAATGGGGCAAGATGGGCCGCAAAGTTGGGCAGCAAATACCCAACCCGGTGCGGCACGGTGACGCAATGGGCTACTGTCATTGCAGGTGATGGTCGCAAAAGCCTCGAATTTATCCACATAGTCGACGGTTGCTATCCACACGGTTGCGACTGTGCCGACGTGGCTTGGAACTTGCTGTCGATGTTCAACGACGCGCCGCCAGAGCGCGCAAACGCCTAACCGCCGTGGGTGCAGCCCGATGAGTAGCCAGACACGCGATATTCATATTCAGCGCTTCGATCTCGAAGGCGCCCGCAGCTGGATGTCGGGCATCTGCGGTCCCCATCGCCTGGCGACGGCCACCCCCGAGCGCCTGCGATTTCATCACAGCGCCAATGTGTTCAAGTCCCGCGCCACCACCCTGGGCGTGATCGAATACGGTACCGACGTGACCATCGACATCGAAGACGCCGAGCACTTCAGCAGCTACAGCTTGAGCCTGCCGCTGGTGGGCGAGCAGGAGCTGAGCAAGAACGGTGAGCGCTTGAGTTCCAACCGCGACCAGGGCGTGATCATTTCGCCCAACGAGCACCAGGTGCTGGCGATTTCCGGTGACTGCCGCAAGTTGCAGGTGGTGATCACCCGCGCGGCGATGAGCGAGTCACTGGAAGGTTTGCTGCAACGGCCCATCGATGCGCCGCTGCGGTTTGAGTCGGTGATGGATGCCGTGGATGGCGCCCCGGCTTCGTGGTGGCGCATGGCGCGATACTTCATCGCCGAACTGGAATGCAGCAGCGAATTGTACGAGCAGGCGGCGTTTACCCGCGACCTGGAAAGCTCGCTGATCAAGGGGCTGATCCTGGCCCAGCCGAATAACTACTCCGAAGAATTGCGCGAAGTGTTGGGGGTGAAACTGCCGCACTACTTGATTCGTGCGCGGCAATACATTCATGACAACGCCCGTGAAGCCGTGCACCTGGAAGACCTGGAAGTGGCAGCCGGGGTGTCGCGGTTCAAGTTGTTCGATGCCTTTCGCAAGTACTTCGCGCTGTCGCCCATGGCGTATCTGAAGAAGCATCGGTTGGGGGCGGTGCGCCAGGAGATTCTGGAGCAGGGCTCGATCCGTACCATTTCCGAGATCGCCCTGGGTTGGGGCTTTACGCACCTGGGGCGGTTTTCGGCGCAGTACCGCAAGCTGTTCGATGAGTCGCCCAGCCAGACATTGCAACGCAAGCGCCTGCGCAGCCTCTGAAAACAATGAAGACCCAAATGTGGGAGGGGCTTGCCCCCGATAGCGGTGTATCAGTCAATGGATGTGCTGTCTGACACCCTGCAATCGGGGGCAAGCCCCCTCCCACAAGGAAATCACAGTGTTTGGGGAATCTCAGATCAACTCTTCAACCAGTTGCAGGCAATGAGTCAGCCCCGGCGACTGGTCATTCACCCGCCGGCTCAGAATGATCGGCGAAGTCGCAGTGGCCTCCACCACCGGCGTATAGCCAATATCCGCCCGATGCAGCACCTGCACCGACGCCGGCACCAGCGTCACGCCCATACCGGCGCCCACCAGGCCGATAGCGGTCTGCAACTCGTTGGTCCACTGCGCCACTTTCAGGCTCAAACCGTGGGTGTCAAACAGCGCAATCACATGGTCGGCATAACTGGGGCGCGGGTTGCCGGGGTAGAGCACGAAGGGCTCGGCGGCCAACTGGGCGAGGGTGGCCTGGGCGCCCAGCAGGGGGTGGCCGCTGGGCAGCACGGCCACCAGGCGATCCTCCACCAATACGCGTTGGGCGATGGCCGGGTCATCAATGCGAATACGCCCGAAGCCTACATCGATGCGCCCGGCCTTGAGCGCTTCGACCTGTTGCAACGTGGTCATTTCCGACAAGCCCAACTCCAGCTCCAGGGCCTCGTGATTGCGCAGCCGGCGAATCAATTCCGGCAGCACGCCGTACAAGGTCGAAGGCGCAAAGCCGATGCCCAGCCACGTCTTCTCACCCAGGCCGATGCGCCGAGTGTTGTCGCACACCTTGCCCAACTGTTCGAGCAGCACATTGGCGTGCTCATAGAAAAAACGCCCGGCTTCTGTCAGGCGCAAAGGCCGACTGCGCTCCAGCAGCACAACCCCCAGTTCATCCTCCAACTGCTGGATCTGCCGGCTCAAGGGCGGCTGGGCGATGTGCAGGCGTTCGGCAGCCCGGGTGAAGTTAAGGGTTTCGCCCAGCACCTGGAAATAGCGCAAGTGACGCAGTTCCATATCGACTCCTTTCATACCTTGAGGGTATCGCATCAGACCAATTCTATATTGGAACCCCAAAAAAATGCGGCACAGAATCGGCACAAATCTATAAAGAACCCAACGGGTATTGCCATGCCGATTTGCGCCATCGAATCGATCGACACGCTTATTGTTGATCTGCCCACCCTTCGCCCGCACAAGCTGGCGATGCACACCATGCAAAACCAGACCCTGGTGATCATCCGCCTGCGTTGCGCCGACGGCATTGAAGGCATCGGCGAAGCCACCACCATCGGCGGCCTGAGCTACGGCAATGAAAGCCCCGACAGCATCAAGATCAATATCGATCGCCACTTTGCGCCGCTATTGATCGGCCAGGACGCGAGCAACATCAATGCGGCCATGTTGCGCCTGGAACGCAGTATTCGTGGCAACACCTTTGCCAAATCCGGCATCGAAAGCGCCTTGCTCGACGCCCTCGGCAAACGCCTGGGCCTGCCGGTCAGTGAGTTGCTGGGCGGGCGTGTGCGGGACGCGTTGCCGGTGGCCTGGACCCTGGCCAGCGGTAATACCGAACAGGACATCAACGAGGCCGAGAAAATGCTCGACCTGCGCCGTCACCGCCTCTTCAAGCTGAAGATCGGCGCCGGTGAAGTCAGCCGCGATCTGGCCCATGTGATCGCAATCAAGAAAGCCCTGGGCGAGCGCGCCAGTGTGCGCGTCGACGTCAACCAGGCCTGGGATGAAGCCGTGGCCCTGCGGGCGTGCAAGGTGCTCGGCGACCACGGTATCGACCTGATCGAACAACCGATCTCGCGCAACAACCGTGGTGGTATGACTCGGCTCAACCTGTCGAGCCCGGTGCCGATCATGGCCGATGAGTCCATCGAGTGTGTCGAGGATGCATTCAACCTGGCCCGTGAAGGTGCGGCCACGGTGTTCGCCCTGAAGATCGCCAAGAATGGCGGCCCGCGCGCCGTGTTGCGTACGGCGGCAATCGGCGAGGCGGCCGGCATCGGCTTGTACGGCGGCACCATGCTCGAAGGCGGCATCGGCACCCTGGCGTCGGCCCATGCTTTCCTCACGCTAAACAATCTGGCGTGGGGCACCGAATTGTTTGGCCCGTTGTTGCTCACCGAAGACATCCTCACCGAGCCACCGGTGTACCGCGATTTCCAGCTGCACGTTTCCAGCGCGCCGGGCCTGGGCCTGGCGCTCGATGAAGAGCGCCTGGCGTTCTTTCGCCGCGACAAACACTAAGAGGCGCCTGCCATGTTGTTCCACGTAAAAATGACTGTGAACCTGCCCCTCGACATGCACCCCGAGCGCGCCGCCAGCCTCAAGGCCGAAGAGAAAGCCCTGGCGCAACGTCTGCAACAAGAGGGCAAGTGGCGCCACCTATGGCGCATCGCCGGGCACTACGCCAACTACAGCGTGTTCGATGTCGACAGCGTGCAAGACCTGCACGACCTGCTGATGCAACTGCCGTTGTTTCCCTACATGGTCATCGAAGTGAATGCGCTGTGCCGACACCCGTCGTCGATCCATGCGGACGACCGCTGAGCCGGCTTCCACCTATAACTACAAGATGAGGAATGCACCATGTCCATCCGCCTGTCCCAGACTGCCCACGCTCAACGCTTTCTCGAAGAAGCCAGCGGCAACCTCAATGACGCGGGCAACCCGCGCGCCAAGGCGCTGATCTACCGGATCCTGCGCGACACCGTGAACATCATCGAAGACCTGGAAGTGACCCCGGAAGAATTCTGGAAGGCGGTCAACTACCTCAATGAGCTGGGCAAAAACCAGGAGGCCGGTCTGCTCGCTGCCGGCCTGGGCCTGGAGCATTATCTGGACCTGTTGATGGACGCCGCCGATGAGCAGGCAGGCAAGTCCGGCGGTACACCGCGCACCATTGAAGGCCCGCTGTACGTGGCCGGCGCGCCGCTGTCCAAATACGAAGCACGGCTGGATGACGGCAAGGACGACGCGGTGCCGTTGTTCATGCGCGGGCAAGTGCGCGATACCGAAGGCAAGCCATTGGCGGGGGCGATTGTCGATGTGTGGCAGGCCAATACCGGCGGCACTTATTCGTGGTTCGACCCGAATCAGTCTGAATTCAACCTGCGTCGCCGTATCGAGACCGACGCCCAGGGCAACTACCGTTTCCGCAGCATCGTACCTTCGGGCTACGGCTGCCCGCCGACCGGGCCGACGCAACAGCTGCTCGACCAACTGGGGCGCCACGGGCAACGGCCGGCGCATATTCACTTCTTCATATCGGCGCCCGGGCACCGGCACCTGACCACCCAGATCAACCTGTCGGATGACCCGTACCTGCATGATGACTTTGCCTATGCCACCCGCGATGAACTGATTGCCGAGATCCGCTTCAGCGAAGATCCGCAACTGGCGCAGGAATTTGGCGTGCAGGGGCGGTTTGCGCAGATTGATTTTGACTTTGAGTTGCAGGTAGCGGATGCGCCAATAGAGCAGCAGCGCATGCAACGCGTCCGTGCTCTGGAAGACTGATCAACTCGGTCAACTGTGGGAGCTGGCTTGCCTGCGATAGCGGTGGTGAATGTTCCACCGCTATCGCAGGCAAGCCAGCTCCCACATTGGTTTTGGGATGTTTGTGTTATTTGCGCACGACCAGGTCCAATACCTCATCCCGGTCCTTGATCTTCTGCAGCACAATCTCAGAGCGAATATCCATCACCCCCGCCGTGCGGTTCAGGTGGTTCACAATAAAGTCCGAAAAGTGCTTGAGGTTGCGCGCCTGCACCCGCAGCACATAATTGCTGGCGCCGGTGATCACATAGGCGCTCGCCACCTCCGGCCAACCTTGCACCTTCTTGATGAACGTCTCATGCCAGTCCTCGATATCCTGGCGCAGCGACAGGTGCACGATGGCTTCAAGCTCGATTCCCAGCTGCTCGGCATTCAATACCGCGCGGTAGCCGCTGATGATTCCTTCGCTCTCCAACAAGCGCAAACGGCGCAGGCACGCCGAGGGTGACAGGGCGACTTTTTCCGCCAGTTCCTGGTTGCTGATACGGCCATCCTGTTGCAGAAAATGCAGGAGGCGCAGGTCGGTGGCGTCGAGAATCATGCTTGGAAGATATCCGCGTATTTTGAGATTAAATTCGAATTTCCTACAGCTTAAATAGCCGTTTACCCACCACTTTGCACGAAAATTCTCTAAAAGTTCGTTCATTATTTGGTCCATCCTCACCTATAAAAACCAGGACGACCCATGACCACTCGCAGCCATTGCCAAGCCCTCGACGCCCAGGATCCGTTGGCGTCACTGCGCCAACAGTTCGCCTTGCCCGAAGGCGTGATCTACCTCGACGGCAACTCCCTCGGCGCCCGCCCGGTGGCAGCGCTGGAGCGGGCACAACAGGTGATCGCCCAAGAGTGGGGCAATGGCTTGATTCGCAGCTGGAACAGCGCGGGCTGGGCGGATTTGTCCCAGCGCTTGGGCAACCGCCTGGCGCCGTTGATCGGTGCGCGTGACGGCGAAGTGGTGGTCACCGATACCACCTCGATCAACCTGTTCAAGGTGCTCAGCGCCGCATTGAGTGTGCAGCGCCAACGTGTGCCTGGGCGCAAGGTGATCGTCAGCGAAGCAAGTAACTTCCCCACCGATTTGTATATCGCAGAAGGCTTGGCTGAACTGCTGCAGCAAGGCTATTCCCTGCGCCTGGTCAACAGCCCGGCCGAGCTGCCCCAGGCCATCGACGCCGACGTGGCGGTGGTGATGCTTACCCACGTCAACTACAAGACGGGCTACATGTACGACATGGCGGCGCTGACCGCGCTGAGCCACGAGTATGGCGCGCTGAGCATCTGGGACCTGGCGCACTCAGCGGGCGCGGTGCCTGTGGACCTGCACCAGGCCAGTGCTGATTATGCGATTGGCTGCACTTACAAATACCTCAACGGCGGCCCGGGCTCCCAGGCCTTTGTGTGGGTCAACCCGGCGTTGGTGGATGTAGTGCGCCAGCCGTTGTCGGGTTGGTTCGGGCATACCCGCCAATTCGCCATGGAATCGAGTTACGCCCCCAGCGCCGGTATCGCGCGCTACCTGTGCGGCACCCAGCCGATCACGTCGTTGGCCATGGTGGAATGCGGTCTGGATATTTTTGCCCAGACCGACATGGCCAGCCTGCGCAGCAAATCCCTGGCATTGACCGACCTGTTTATCGCCTTGGTCGAAAGCCGCTGCGCCGCCCATGGGCTGGAGCTGATCACCCCGCGTGAACACGCCCGGCGCGGCAGCCATGTGAGCTTCGAACACCCTGAAGGCTATGCAGTGATCCAGGCCCTGATCGCCCGAGGCGTGATCGGCGATTACCGTGAACCGCGGATCATGCGCTTTGGTTTCACGCCGTTGTACACCAGCTTTACCGAGGTGTGGGACGCGGTGGAAATCCTCGGTGAAATTCTCGACAACGCCACTTGGGACCAACCGCAATTCAAAGTGCGCAACAGCGTTACTTAAGGGCAACACAGATCAAATGTGGGAGCTGGCTTGCCTGCGATAGCGTCGGTGCATTCACTACCGTTATCGCAGGCAAGCCAGCTCCCATAGGTTCAGCGTCAGCCACCATCACAATAATAAAGGGGCACACCCGTGACCACGCCAGACAACGGCTTTGCAGAAATCACTCACCGCGAACTGGGCCTCAGGCGCCAGCTCACTTCCGGCCAGATGAGCATGATCGCCATCGGTGGCGCCATCGGCACCGGGCTGTTCATGGGCAGCGCCTACGCCATTGGTTATGCCGGGCCCAGCGTGCTGGTGAGCTACGCCATCGGCGCCTTGATCACCTTGCTGCTGATGGGCTGCCTGGCGGAGATGACGGTGGCTCACTCCACCTCCGGCTCCTTCGGCGCTTATGCCGAGTTCTACATCAGCCCGTTGGCCGGGTTCCTGGTGCGGTATGCCTACTGGGCGGCGATTGTGCTGGCGGTAGGCGCCGAGGTCACGGCGGTAGCGATGTACATGAAGTACTGGTTCGCCAACGTGCCGGAGTGGGTGTGGATCGTGTCGTTTTCCAGTGTGCTGATTGTGCTCAATGCGATCAGCGTAAAGACCTTCGGCAACTTCGAATACTGGTTCTCGACCATCAAGATCAGCGCCATCGTCGGCTTCATCATCCTGGCGGTGTACGTGGTGTTCGGTTCCGGCAACCCTGACTATGGCGTGCAGAACTACACCGCCCACGACGGCTTTTTCCCCCATGGCTTGAGTGGCATGTGGATCGCCGTCATTGTGTCGATCTTCAGCTACCTCAGCGTCGAGATGATCGCCGTGGCCGCTGGTGAGGCCGCCGACCCGGAGCAGGCGGTGAAGAAAGCCTTCCGCGCTACCATCGTGCGGCTGGTGGTGTTCTACCTGCTGACCCTGGCGCTGATGCTCGCCATCGTGCCGTGGAACCAGGCCGGCCAGGCCCAGAGCCCGTTCGTCACGGTGATGCAGACCATCGGTATTCCGGGTGCCACCGGGGTGATGAATTTCGTGATCCTCATCGCAGCGCTGTCGGCCATGAACAGCCAGCTCTACATCACCACGCGCATGATGTTCAGCCTGTCCCGTGCAGGCTTTGCGCCCAAATCCATGGGCGCCTTGAGCAAGAACGGCATCCCGCTGAACGCCTTGTTGCTGTCCAGTTCGGGCATCGCCCTGGCGACCCTGCTGAATGTGGTGTACCCGGAAAGCTCATTCACCCTGATGATGGCGATCTCGATGTTTGGCGCGATCTTCACCTGGTTCATGATCTTCCTCACGCACCTGTTCTTTCGTCGCTATCGCAAGCGCCATGGCGGGGTGAAATTGTCGTTCCAGCTGCGGTTTTTTCCATACAGCACGCTGCTGGGGTTGGTGCTGATGGGGGCGGTGATGATCACCACCTATTTCACCGACGCTTTCAAGATGACGCTGGTGTTTGGCGTGCCATTCTTGGTGATCTTGTCGGCGGTTTACTACACCTTCTTCCACAAACGCGCATCATCTGTAGGAGCGAGCTTGCTCGCGAAAAGCCCGAGAGCTCCGCGTTAAACCAGATAGCTCGCGTTATCGTTGACGATCTTCGCGAGCAAGCTCGCTCCTACAGGGGGCCTTGAGCGCAGCGAGTAAGGTGCTGGCGTAACCGGGCAATTGCTCGAACGAGCGTGCGCATAACAGCAGTTTGCGACAGGCCCATTCTTCTCGCAGGGGATGGGCCTTGAAGCGACGCGCAGTTGGCCAACGCTCCAAGGCGGCCTGAGGCACGATGCCCAGGCCCGCGCCGCCGGCGACCATGCGAATCACCCCGTCAAAACCGTCGGCGCGAATGCGTGTCTGCAAGCGAAAGCCTGCGTGCAATGCCTGTTCTTCCAGGTAAACCGCCAGCGCGCTGTTGGCCGCCAGGCCCACGTAATCGTATTGCAAGCTGTCGATAAAACTCGGGTTGGTCAACGGGTGGTCCAGGGGCATGATCAGCATCAGCGGGTCATCGCGAAACGCCCGGGTCTGCAAACCGTGGGTGTCCACCGCATCGGAAATAATCCCCAGGTCGGCGGTGCCCTGGCGCAAGGCGTGGGTGATGCGCAGGCTGGGCAACTCTTGCAGGTCGATATCGAGGTTGGGATGCTCGCGCAAAAAGTGTGCGAGCAGTTCAGGCAGGTACTCGCTAAGGGCGGTGGTGTTGCACAGCAGGCGTACCTGGCCTTTGACGCCATTGGCGTATTCGGCCAGATCCTGTTGCAGGTGGTCGGTCTGTTGCACCAGCAGGCGAGCGTGCCGGGCCAGGGCTTTGCCCGCGGGTGTCGGGGTCACGCCACGGCGGCCGCGCTCAAGAAACGCAATGCCCAATGAAGACTCCATAGCTCGGATGCGTGCGCTGGCGGCAGCCAGGGACAGGTGGCTGCGGGCCGCGCCGGCGGTGATATTGCCGGTGTCCAGGATGTGCAGGTAGAGGCGCAGGTCGATGAGGTCAAAGTGCATGAAGTTTCCCAGTGACTGGAAGGGCCTCATCGCAGGCAAGCCAGCTCCCACACTTTGAATTGTGAATACATTCAAATGTGGGAGCTGGCTTGCCTGCGATAGCGTCATCAGCCTCACACAAAACAAGAGGCTGGCTCAGTATATGGCGAATTTTCAGCCACTCTCCAGCCCTGCACAATCGGTGCATGAATACCTTCCTCTCGTTCTACCAAAACCTCGGCCCCGCCCTGACAGCGCTGGTCATCACCACCTTCCTGCTGGCCGGTACGGTGAAGGGCGTTATCGGCCTGGGCTTGCCCACTGTAGCCATGGGCATGCTTGGCCTGGCTATGCTGCCGGCGCAGGCTGCGGTATTGCTGATCATTCCTTCGACGGTAACCAACCTCTGGCAACTGTCCTTTGGCGGGCACTTGGGTGCCTTGCTCAAACGCCTGTGGCCGATGCTGTTGCTGATTTTCCTCGGCACTGGGCTGGGCACCTTGTGGCTGGGCATGGGGAGCGGGCCTTGGGTGGTGCGTGCCCTGGGCGCGGCTTTACTGGTGTATGCGTTGAGCGGCTTATTCCTGCCGACCTTTAAGATCGCGCCCCGAACCGAGCGCTGGTTGGGCCCTTTATGCGGGGTGATCACCGGCATCATTACCTCGGCCACCGGTGTCTTCGTGATCCCTGCGGTGCCGTACCTGCAGGCGCTGGGCTTGAGCCGTGATCAGTTGGTGCAGGCGCTGGGGCTGTCGTTCACCGTATCGACGTTGGCACTTGCCGCCGGGCTGGCCTGGCGCGGGGCACTGGGCGGCGGTGAAATGGGGGCGTCATTGCTGGCGCTGGTACCGGCGTTGCTGGGGATGTGGTTGGGCCAGGTGGTGCGCCAGCGCATCAGTGCGCTGTGGTTCAAACGCGGGTTTTTCACCGGCATGGCGTTGTTGGGAGGCCATTTGTTGCTGGCTGGTTAATAATGGCCGTGCCTGTGTCAGCCGACAAATCAAGGACCGCCCGTGAAAGCCCGTTCCGATGAGCTACAGATCTTCGTCAGCGTGATTGAATGCGGCTCGATTTCGGCCGCCGCCGAAAAGGTCGGGCAAACGCCGTCTGCGGTGAGCCGCACCTTGTCGCGCCTGGAAGCCAAGCTCGACACCACGCTGATCAACCGCACCACGCGGCGCATGGACCTGACCGAGGAGGGCAAGTACTTCTTCGAGCAGGCCAAGATGATCCTGGCGCAGATGGAGGAGCTGGAAGAGCGCCTGTCGTCGCGCCAGAAAAAACCGGCCGGCCGCCTGCGTATCAATGCCGCGGTGCCGTTCATGCTGCATGGGATCGTGCCGTACATCGCCGAATTTCGCCGCTTGTACCCGGATATCCAGTTGGAGCTCAACAGCGACGACTTGATCATCGACCTGCTTGAGCAAAGCACCGACATCGCCATTCGCATCGGTACCCTGGCTGACTCGACCCTTCACGCGCGCTCCCTGGGCAGTACGCCGCTGCATATCCTGGCCAGCCCCGACTACCTCAAGCAGTACGGCACACCGACGACCGTTGCCGAGTTGGCTGATCACACCTTGCTGGGCTTCACCCACACCGAGACCCTCAACCACTGGCCGCTGCGTCATGGCGAAGGCGACCGTTGGCTGATCCAGCCCGGCGTCAGCGCGTCCAGTGGCGAAACCCTGCGTCAGTTGGCGCTGCAGGGGCAGGGCATTTGTTGCCTGTCGAATTTCATGACCGTCGACGACATCGACGCCGGCCGCCTGGTGCCCATGCTGGAGGCGTTCAATAGCGGTTATCGTCAGCCGATTCACGCGGTGTTCTATCGCAACTCGCAATTGGCACTGCGCATTCAATGCTTCCTGGACTTTATTCAGGCCAAGCTGGCACGGTATGCGCGCTGATTCGTGACTTGCACGCAAGAGTGAATTGGGCCGTACGGGCTTATTCGGCAGCAGCGGGGGCTGGATACTGGGCGCATCACTTACCCAGTCAGGAGCAACCTCCATGAATGTATTCGTTACCGGTGCAGCAGGGTTTATCGGCGGTTCGATCGCCACCGGCCTGGTCAACGCCGGCCATCACGTCACCGGCCTGGTGCGCAGCGCCGAACAAGCCGCTGAACTGACCGCGCTGGGCATCACGCCGGTGATCGGCACCCTCGACGACGCAGCCGTGTTGACGGCGCAGGCGCAGAAGGCCGATGCGGTGATCAACGCCGCCAGCAGCGACCATCGCGCTGCCGTAGAAACCTTGCTGGCCGCCTTGAAAGGCTCAAACAAGCCGTTCCTGCACACCAGCGGTTCGAGCATCGTCGGCGATGCGTCGGGCGGCAAGGCCAGTGAAGTCATCTACTTTGAAGACAACCTGCCAGAGCCGACCGTCGACAAGGCCGCACGCGTGGCGATCGACAACCTGATCCTTGCGGCGGCCAATGACGGTGTGAATTCGGCGGTGATCTGCAACACCCTGATCTACGGCCACAGCCTGGGCGTAAAGCGTGACAGCGTGCAATTGCCACGCTTGCTCAAGCAGGCGCGCAAGAGCGGTGTAGTGCGCCATGTGGGCAGCGGGCAGAACATCTGGTCCAACGTGCATATTGAAGACGTGGTCGCCCTGTATCTGCTGGCGCTGACCAAAAACGTTCCGGGTACTTTCTACTTTGTGGAAAGCAGCGAAGCGGCGTTTATCGACATGACCACGGCGATTGCCCAAGCGCTGAACCTGGGCAAACCACAGGATTGGCCATTGGCCGAGGCTGAGGCCGAGTGGGGCTATGAAATGGCCAACTATGGGCTGGGCTCCAACAGCCGAGTGCGCGGTAAACACGCTCGTGAACTGTTGGGCTGGGCGCCGAAGCGTACGTCGGTGGTGGAGTGGATTCGCAACGAGATGATTTGATGTTCGCTTAGCACCGCGGCGTGGCCATCGCGGGCAAGCCCGGCTCCCACATTTTTAAGGTGTGACCCCTATCAAATGTGGGAGCTGGCTTGCCTGCGAAAGAGGCGACTCGGTACCTCGGAGCTGACACTTCACTAGCCCCACCCGCCGTAATTCCGTACCATTCCCCGCCTTATCCC
Source organism: Pseudomonas sp. MF7453 (assembly GCF_016405455.1). Lineage (NCBI taxonomy): Bacteria > Pseudomonadati > Pseudomonadota > Gammaproteobacteria > Pseudomonadales > Pseudomonadaceae > Pseudomonas > Pseudomonas sp. MF7453. The sequence goes on from NZ_JAEKCN010000023.1 coordinate 37,502, forward strand.
CCGCAATTCCCTGGTACTCCATGAACCTCACCCGTCTGCGCGCCGACGCCCTGGCCGGCCTCACCACGTCTTTTGCGCTGCTGCCCGAATGCATCGCCTTTGCCCTGGTGGCCCACCTCAACCCGCTGATGGGCCTCTACGGTGCTTTCATCATTTGCACCCTCACCGCTTTGTTCGGTGGCCGTCCCGGCATGGTGTCCGGTGCGGCAGGCTCGATGGCGGTGGTGATCGTTGCGCTGGTGGTGCAACACGGCGTGGAATATCTGCTGGCGACGGTACTGCTGGGCGGGTTGATCATGGTCGCTTTCGGCCTGCTGCGCCTGGGCAAGCTGGTGCGCATGGTGCCGCACTCGGTGATGCTCGGTTTCGTCAACGGGCTGGCGATCATTATTGCGCTGGCACAACTGGAACATTTCAAGAGCGGCGAACAGTGGCTCAGCGGCACGCCTCTGTATGTGATGGCGGGCCTGGTGGCGGTGACCATGGCGATTGTCTACCTGCTGCCACGCCTGACCCGCGCCGTGCCGCCCGCATTGGTGGCGATCCTTGGCGTTGGTCTGGCGGTGTACCTGCTGGGCCTGCCGACCCGCACGTTGGGCGATATGGCACATATCGCCGGTGGCTTGCCGACCTTCGCCCTGCCGCAAATCCCCTGGACCCTGGACACCCTCGGCATCATTGCGCCCTACGCGTTCCTGATGGCGATGGTCGGCCTGCTGGAAACCCTGCTGACCCTCAACCTCACCGACGAAATCACCGAGACCCGTGGCTACCCCGACCGTGAAAGCGTGGCCCTGGGCGCAGCGAATATGGTCTCGGGCCTGTTCGGCGGCATGGGCGGTTGCGCGATGATCGGGCAAACCGTGATCAACCTCAGCTCCGGCGGGCGCGGACGTTTCTCCGGGGTGTTTGCCGGGGTGATGATCCTGCTGTTCATTCTGTTTCTGTCACCGCTGATCGAGCGTATTCCGCTGGCGGCGCTGGTGGGTGTGATGTTTGTGGTGTCGCAACAGACCTTCGCCTGGGCTTCGCTGCGGGTGATCAACAAGGTGCCGCTCAACGACGTGCTGGTGATCATGGCGGTGACGATCATTACGGTGTTCACCGACCTGGCCACTGCGGTGCTGTGCGGTATCGTCATCGCCGCGCTGAACTTCGCCTGGCAGCAGGCGCGCGAGCTATACGCCGATGCACATCTGGAGGCCGATGGCAGCAAGCTCTATCGGCTGCACGGCACGTTGTTCTTTGCCTCAACCACGCCGTTTTTGAATCAGTTCGATCCGGCCAATGACCCGGCTCAGGTCACGCTCGATTGCCGTCACCTGAGCTTTGTCGACTATTCGGCGATTGCTGCGTTGATGACCTTGCGCGAGCGCTATGCCAAGGCCGGCAAGCATTTGCGTGTGCTGCATTTATCCGAGCGCTGCAAAAAACTGCTCAAGCGCGCCAAGGTTCACCACGACTGAGCGAGCGAGCTTGCTCGCGAAAATCGACAACGATAACGCGGGGATTCTGATGCTGCGCGGCGTTCTCGGGTTTTTCGCGAGCAAGCTCGCTCCTACAGGAGGCGAGGTCGCGATTATGGCCCTACCAGGTCTTCCAGTTCCTGGGCGCGGGTTTGGGTCATGTCCAGTACGCAGCCGGAGCCGTTGACCTGATCAAGGGTGCCGCCGGTGGCGCTGCCGGCGAAGGCGCAGTTGGCGTCGCGGTACTTGATCCACAGGCGCTGCACGTCCTGCAGTTGCTGCTTGCGCGCGCCGTCCTGGGCGGCGAGGGCGGTCTTGTAGGCGCGGTTCAGGCGCTCGTCCTGCACCTTGGTTTGCCGGGCGTTGCAATTGACCATGTCCGCCGTGGTATTGGCGCTGTCCATGCATTTTTTCAACGCGGCATTGTCGGCCGCATAGGCGGTGCCGCCCAGGCACAGAATCAGGGCGCTGGCGGCGAGTGTGGTGCGAATCATGGGCGGTTTCCTGAGCATGAGTGGATGCGCATTCTATGACTCAAGGGCGGCGCGTGAGTTTCAGGCATCCTCTGATCTTCATGTAAGAACATCCCCCGGATTTTCATGGGTTGGCGATGGACATATCTCCACGCGACAGCGCTTGTCCGTGGGCGAAAATTACTTTCATGAAAATTGAAATTGCTCCTCGGTAATGATTTATGAGTTTCACAACCAATTCGACGTGACCCTTTCCGAGGAGTACCGCATGGCCGCATCACCGGGCTTCGGGCTATTGGCATACGCTGCCATCGCCATCATTGCATTGATCGTGCTGATTGCACGTTACCGACTTAACCCGTTTATCGTCATCACGCTGGTGTCCATCGGCCTCGCGCTGATGGCCGGGATGCCGGCCGACACCATCATGGGGTCGTATGAGGCGGGCGTCGGTAAAACCCTGGGGCATATCGCCCTGGTGGTGGCGTTGGGCACCATGCTCGGCAAGATGATGGCCGAGTCCGGTGGCGCCGAGCAGGTGGCGCGTACGCTGATCAACCGCTTCGGTGAACGCAATGCCCACTGGGCAATGGTGTGCATTGCGTTCCTGGTGGGGCTGCCGCTGTTTTTCGAGGTGGGTTTTGTATTGCTGGTACCGATTGCCTTTACCGTGGCGCGGCGCGTGGGTGTGTCGATCCTGATGGTCGGCCTGCCGATGGTCGCCGGCTTGTCGGTGGTGCACGCGCTGGTGCCACCGCATCCGGCGGCGATGATGGCGGTGCTGGCCTACAACGCCTCGGTCGGGCAGACGGTGCTGTATGCGATTTTGATCGGTATCCCCACGGCGATCATCGCCGGCCCCGTCTACGCCAAATTCATCGTGCCGCATATTCACCTGCCGGCGGAGAACCCGCTGGAGCGCCAGTTTATTGAGCGCGAACCGCGTACTCGCCTGCCCAGTTTTGCGCTGACCATGGGTACTATTCTGCTGCCTGTGGTGCTGATGATGATCGGCGGCTGGGCCAATGTAATTTCCACGCCGGGCACCGGTTTCAACCAGTTCCTGCTGTTTATCGGCAACTCGGTGATCGCCCTGCTGGTGGCGACCCTGGTGAGCTTCTGGACCCTGGGCCTGGCCCAGGGCTTTAACCGGGAGTCGATACTCAAATTCACCAACGAGTGCCTGGCGCCGACCGCCAGTATCACCTTGCTGGTGGGCGCGGGCGGTGGTTTGAATCGCATCCTGGTGGACGCCGGTGTGACCCATGAAATCCTCGGCCTGGCCCATGCGTTCCACTTGTCGCCGCTGGTAATGGGCTGGCTGTTTGCGGCGTTGATGCGTATCGCCACGGGCTCGGCCACGGTTGCCATGACCACTGCGTCCGGGGTGGTTGCGCCTGTCGCTTTGGGCCTGGGTTATCCACACCCTGAATTGCTGGTGCTGGCGACCGGGGCAGGTTCGGTGATTTTTTCCCACGTTAACGACGGCGGCTTCTGGCTGATCAAGGAATACTTCAATATGACGGTGATCCAGACTTTCAAAACCTGGACCGTACTGGAGACCCTGATTTCGCTGGTCGCCTTCGGTCTGACCTACGGCTTGTCGCTGGTGTTATGAGCTTAATTCTATAACCGGAGCCTGCATGGACATCCTCTACCAGATCCGCGCCCGCCAGGACTCGTTCAGCGCCGGCGAAGGGCGTATCGCCAAGTTGATGCTTGATGATGTGGGCTTTGCCGCCTCGGCCAGCCTGGAGGCGTTGTCCCAGCGGGCCGAGGTCAGCACCGCGACCTTGTCGCGTTTTGCCCGCAGCGTCGGCTGCCGTGACTTGCGCGATTTGCGCCTGCAACTGGCCCAGGCCAGTGGTGTGGGCAGCCGCTTCCTGGACCCGGCGGGGTTGCCGGAACAGTCGGCCTTTCATCGGCAAATCCTGGGCGATATCGAAGCGACGCTGCGCCAGCATTTGTCAGGTTTTAACCAGCACAGCTTTGTCGATGCGGTCACTTTGCTGGGCAAGGCGCGGATGATTCACGCGTTCGGCATGGGCGGCCCCTCTAGCCTGTGCAGCGATGAGTTGCAGGTGCGCCTGGTGCGTCTGGGCTACCCGATTGCGGCCTGCCATGACCCGGTGATGATGCGTGTCACGGCCGCGACCCTGGGCCCGCAACATGCCTTGATTGTCTGTTCCCTCACCGGCCGCACACCTGAATTACTGGATGTGGTGAAACTGGCGCGCAACTACGACGCTCGGACCATTGCCATCACCCTCGCGGACTCTCCCCTGGCCGAATTAGCGGATGTCCTGCTGCCGCTGCAACCGGCGGAAACCAGTTTTATCTACAAACCCACCGCCGCCCGCTACGGCATGTTACTGGCCATCGACCTGCTTGCCACCGAGCTGGCGCTGGCCTTGCCGGACGACAACCAGGAACGCCTGCGCCGGATAAAACTGGCCCTGGATGATTACCGCGGCGGCCCTGACAGCCTGCCGCTTGGAGACTGATATGACGTACGACACGCTGATTCGCCAGGCGCTGATCATCGATGGCAGTAACATCCCAGGGTATGTCGCCGATGTGGGCGTGCACGCAGGGCGCATCCGCACGATTGGCGACTTGTCCACAGCCCGGGCCGAGCAAGTCATCGACGCTCATGGCCGCGTATTGGCGCCGGGTTTTATCGACGTGCACACCCACGATGACACGGTGGTGATCCGCCAGCCGCAGATGTTGCCCAAGCTCAGTCAGGGTGTGACCACGGTGATTGTCGGCAATTGTGGCATCAGCGCCTCGCCGGTGAGTTTGCGCAGCGACCCGCCGGACCCTATGAACTTATTGGGCAAGCGTGAGCAGTTCTGTTATCCGCGGTTCAGCGATTATCGCCACGCAGTGCAAGGCGCCGATCCGGCAGTGAACGTTGCTGCCTTGATCGGCCACACGGCATTGCGCAGCAACCATATGGATGACCTGCATCGCACCGCCACGCCCTATGAAATCGCGGCCATGCGCGTGCAGTTGCAAGAGAGCCTGGAGGCCGGTGCCCTTGGGTTATCCACAGGCCTGGCCTACGCCAGCGCATTCAACGCCGAGACTGATGAGGTGTTGCAACTCGTCGAGGAACTGACGGCCTACGGTGCGGTGTACACCACGCATTTGCGCAGCGAGTTCGAGCCGGTGCTGGAGGCGATGGATGAGGCGTTTCTGATCGGTCGACATGCCAGGGTGCCGGTGATTATTTCCCACCTTAAATGCGCGGGTGCCGGTAATTGGGGGCGCAGTCCGCAGTTGTTGGCGGCTCTGGAAGCCGCAGCGGAAAATCATCCGGTGGGCTGTGATTGCTATCCCTATGCTGCCAGTTCCTCGACCCTGGATCTCAAGCAGGTCACCGACGCGTTTCGCATCACCATCACCTGGTCGACACCGCACCCGCACATGGGCGGGCGCGATTTGCAGGACATCGCTGGCGAGTGGAACGTTTCGCTGTTGGAGGCCGCTCGCCGTTTACAGCCGGCAGGGGCGGTGTATTACGGGATGGATGAGGGCGACGTTCGGCGCATCCTCGCGCATCCGCTGTCGATGGTGGGCTCGGACGGCTTGCCTGAAGACCCGTTTCCTCATCCACGTTTGTGGGGGGCCTTCCCACGGGTACTCGGGCATTTCAGTCGGGATGTCGGCTTGTTCCCTTTGCACACGGCGGTGCACAAGATGACCGGCTTGTCGGCGGCGCGCTTTGGGCTGGCCGAGCGTGGCGAGATCCGTGAAGGCTACTGGGCCGACCTGGTGTTGTTCGACCCCCTGCGGGTGCGGGATGTGGCGGATTTCACCGCACCGCAGCGCGCAGCTGAAGGGATTGATGGCGTGTGGGTCAATGGCGTATTGGCCTATCGCGATGGGCAGGCGAACGGCGCGAGAGCAGGCCGGTTCCTGGCGCGTAACGGGGATTTGCGTGGTGGGTTTACGGCTCTATAGTGGGGCTTCTTTTATACGGAGCTGTCGCCATGCACTTAGGAAAAGTCGTCCCCATTCTGCGGATTTTTGACGAGGTCAAAGCCTTGGAATTCTACGTCGACTTCCTGGGGTTCAAGGTCGATTGGCAGCATCGTTTCGAGGCGAATTTCCCGTTGTACCTTCAGGTCTCGCTGGGGGAATGCGTGCTGCATTTGTCCGAGCATCATGGTGATGCTTCGCCGGGGGCGGCGGTGCGAATTCAGGCCCAAGGGGTCGATGCGTATCAGCAGCAGTTGCTGGGCAAAGAGTACCGATATGCCAAGCCTGGGGTTGAGGACACGCCCTGGGGCTCGCGGGAGATGAGCATCCGTGACCCGTTTGGGAATCGGCTGGTGTTTGTCGAGGACAGCGAGGGGTGAGCGGTAAATTGCAGGCAATAAAAAACCGCCTTAGTAGGGCGGTTTTTTATTGCAAACCCAGTGAGTGGCTGGGGTTTGCTATCTCAAAGGACGCATTGACCCGCTGGTGCATACTACCTGCCGGTCACGTCGTCACGCAAGACGGAGCGATGGCCGGCATGGATACTTTAGGCATCTTTCTCTTGCCTGATTTTGACTGCAAAAGCTTGCAATGAATCTATCGGGCGATACTGGATATTTGACCACTGTTAGACACACCTTAGACGGGAATGTTGGTTAGGATCTTCCCCGTTCTGCGTTTGTCGCTTTTGGGTGGGCCGGGTACGCGCGCGAATTCTGGACTGACCGCCACGGGCTAGTAATCCGTGCCGGATTGATGCGGAAGGACCACTAGCCCGGCCACCTCAAAGGACGCATTGACCCGCGTCCAAAGGCTCACGTGTTCCGGTAAGTGCGCTGGAGGTAAGGCCCAACTCTAGGAGGGCCGAGTATGTCTAAGTTTGCACGACGTACGTGGAACCTCGTAGTGAATGCTCTACGTGTTTATCACGTGTGGACATTCCTGCGGGACAGCTTTGATGACCAGTAAGGTCTGAGAAGTGGAGCCGCCTCGGCTTAAATTGAGGCGGCTTTTTTGGTTTTTTAAACCCGGAAATGACTGACCATCTGCTGCAACTGGCTACCCAAGCGAGCCAGTTCCACGCTCGACTTGGCTGTCTCATCACTGGCCGTCGCAGTCTGTTCGGATACATCCCGCACATTCACGATACTGCGGCTGATCTCTTCGGCCACAGCGCTTTGCTGTTCGGCGGCCGCTGCAATCTGCTGGTTCATCGACTGGATATTCGACACGGTGCGGGTGATGTTTTCCAGGGATACCCCGGCCTTGCGCGTCAGTTCGACGCTGCTGTCGGTCAGGCTGCGGCTGTTGTTCATCACGCTGGCGACTTGTTGGGTGCCGTTCTGCAAGCCGGCCACCAGGCCTTCGATTTCCTCGGTGGATTTCTGTGTACGCTGGGCCAGGCCGCGTACTTCGTCGGCGACCACCGCGAAGCCACGCCCGGCCTCACCGGCACGCGCGGCTTCAATGGCGGCGTTCAGGGCCAGCAGGTTGGTCTGTTCGGCCACCGCCTTGATCACGTCCATCACGCTGCCGATCTTGTTGCTCTCTTGTTGCAGGTGCGTCATGGCGTCGGTAGAGCGGGCGACTTCGGCCGCCAGGCGTTCGATCTGGGCGATGGCTTCGGCCACCACCTTGTCGCCTTCGCGGGCCTGGCCGTCGGCGTCGGAGGCGGCTTGGGACGCCTGCTCGGCATTGCGCGCAACTTCCTGCACGGTGGCGGTCATTTCATGCATGGCGGTGGCGACCTGATCGGTCTCGATCTTCTGGCTGTTCACGCCGGCGCTGGTTTGCTCGGTTACGGCCGATAGCTCTTCAGCGGCGCTGGCGATCTGAGTCACGCCATCACGAATGCCGCTGATCAACTCGCGCAGGGTCGTGCCCATGCGCTGGATGCCTTGTTGCAGCACGCCCAGCTCATCACGGCGGGTTACCTGGATGTTGTGGCTCAAGTCGCCCGAAGCGATGCGCTCTACCACCGCCAGGGTGTCCTGGATCGGGCGGGTGATCTGACGGGTGATGACCCAGGCGGCAATGACGCCAACCAGCAAAGCCAGCAAGGTGCTGATCAATTGCAGGCTGCGGGCCTGGGTGCTTTCAGCGTCGCGACGTTCCAGTTGAATGTCGTACAGCTTGTCGCTGATGGTCACGATATCGGCGCCCTGGGTGGTCATTTCGGCGCGGGCGGTGACGATGTTGGCGTTGGCTGCCTTGTAGCTCTGCACGGCGCTGCGGTAGGCACCGAGGGCGGTTTCCAGGGCCGACAATGCGCTTTGCTGACCGGTACCGAACGCCGCGCTGAGGTCCTTCAAACCGGCGACGGCTTTTTCCAGTTGCGCCGCAGCGCGGGCTTCGGTTTCTGCGTTGGGGCTATTGGTATAGCCGCGCACTTCGTAGCGAGCTTGCTGGAACTCATTCTTGGCTTGGGTTACGGCCAGAAATTGCGTGAAGCGTTCCGGGCTATCCGGCGCCTGCTGCACACTGGTTTGCAGCGCATTGATTTGCGCGTTGGCGACATCGGCCTTGGCGCCCATGACGTCGCGCGCAGCGTTGCCATTGCGGTAGGCCTCGCGCATTTTGTTCAGGGACTGGCGGTAAGCGGTAATGACGGCTTTCTGGTCATTGAGCAGCTTGAGGTTTTCCGGGCTCTTGAAGCTGTCCAGCAATGTCTGTTGTTGAGCTGCGAAGGCATCCAGGCTGGTCTGCACATTCTGCGCCACGGCTTCGTCGCCATTGGCCAGCATGTATTGCAGGCGTACGATCCGCAGCTTGGTCAGCGAGGCGTTGAGCTGGGTGATGTCGCTCATCCAGTTGCTGCGGTCGATCAGGCCGCCCAGGCTGGTCCAGCCGGTGAGCGCCAGGATCGAGGTGAGGACCAGCACCAGGCCAAAGCCCAGGCCGAGTTTGAGATTGACGCTGATGTTACCGAACCAGCTGTTCATCGAAAGCTCCTTGAAGAGTGATGTCTGTCTGCTGGACGGTGTGTTGTTGTTTGAGCCAGCCAAGATGTGTAGGGCTGTATCGGCGGCAAAGGATGATTCTGAAGTACTTTTCTTGTGGGGTGACGAAGGGTCGCCATTACCGTGCAGCAATGGCGATCCGATGCGCTCAGGACTCCGCCGTGTTGGGCACCACGGTAAGCCTGAGGCAGGAGGCGGCGGCGTGGCTCAGATGCACATTATTGTGGGCAACCCGAGGGTGGCTGGCCTGGCCTGAAGGCTCGCCGCTGTTGGGGTTGACGTCAAAGCGCGGGAAATTGCTGCTGGCGATGTCCAGGCGCAACCGATGGCCGCGCTTGAACAGGTTGCAGGTGGCGAAAGGCTCGATCAGCACTTTCACTCGCTCACCCGGCGTCAGGGCCGTCGGTTGTTCCCATGAGTTGCGATAACGACAGCGGCGGATGCCGTCGGTGATGTTCATCGCAAAGCCCTCGGGATAGTCGGCGCTGGGCGGGTACACGTCCACCAGCTTGGCGGTGAAGTCGGTGTCGGGTGCATCGCTGTCGATCCACAGCTCGATCTGCACGTCACCGGCGACGATCAGGTCGTCGTCGAGCGGCTCGGTCTGGAACACCAGCACGTCATCGCGCTGGGCCAGGGGACGGTTGTCCCCTTGGGTGCCGAAAAAATCGAGGCGCTCCCGTTGATCGAAGGCTCCGCCGACAAACACGGGGGCACCGGAGGTTAGCGCGCCGCCGATGGTCGGGACCGGGTGGGCCGGGTCGGCGCGGTAACTCAAGTGGGCGTCAGCCTCGACAGGTGCCGTGTGGCTCAACTGCCTGTGTGCATTCAGATAGAGGGTCAGTGTTTGGCTGCCGGGCAGCGGCCATTGCGTGGTGTGCAGCCAGCGGCCGCCATGGTGCAGGCGCCCGTTTTCGTCGCGGTTACCGCTGCCGCCCCCCATCAGAAATACCTGTACGCTGGCCGTTGTGGTTCGCGGCGACGGCTTGAGGGATTGCTCGAACCAGGCCAGTCGGCAACTGAGCCAATCCTGATCGACCTGGCCGTCAAAGGCGGCTTGCGGGCCGAATTCCACATCGCCGCTGTGGCTGATATTACGGTCGCCGTGCAGCCACGGGCCCATCACCAGTCGTTGGCTGGCCGTACCTTGGAGTGTGAAGGCGCGGTAATTGGCCAGGGTCGAACTGACGTAGGCGTCGTACCAACTGGACATGAACAGCACCGGGATATCGGGCAGTTGTGCGTAGTGACCTTCGGCATAGAGGCCAGACTTTTGCCAATACTCACCGAAGGTGCCCTGAGCCCATTGCTCCAACACATAGGCTTCATATTCCGGCACATGGCGCAGGGGCGATTGCCCGGGTTGCCATGGCATACGCTTGAACCACTGATAAATATCTTCCTGTTCCAGCGCTTCACGAACCAACGGGTCGGCCAGGGCAGCAGGGCTTTCCTTGGCCTGGCGAAAGGCCCAGGTGGCCTGCTTGAGTTCGAAGGCGCCGCCCTGGCGAATCCCGCAATGGTAGGCGTTGGCGAAGCCGCCGCTGTCGAGCACCATGCTGCTCAGGCCCGGCGGGTGCAGGCAGGCCATCGCCAGTTGTGTGTGGGCAGCATAAGACAAGCCCATGCTACCGATCTTGCCGTTGCACCAGGGCTGTTGGACGATCCAGGCCAGGGTGTCGAAACCGTCTTCGCCCTCGGCGGTGTATTTGGTGAATGTGCCTTCGGAGGCGTAGCGGCCACGGCAGTCCTGGAAAATTGCGACAAAGCCTTGCTCGGTAAACCGTGCGGCCATTTGCTCACGGGAGATGTGTTGGCCGTCGAGCTGTTTTTCCGAGCGGGAGGGTTTGCTCTTGTCGTAGGGCGTGCGCTCGATCACCACCGGAAACGGCCCATTGCTGTCCTCCGGCACATAGATGTCAGTGGCCAGGTGGATGCCGTCACGCATCCGGATCATTTGGTTGTGCAGAATATGCATGGGGAGAACACTCATCGATTCAGTACCCGCTTGTTACCGCAATGGCCAGCAACACCATCGCCAGCACGGCGTAGATCAGGAACAGCGGCAGGATGTAGCGCGCCCATTGGCCCCAACCGACATTGGCGGTGGCCAACAGCACCAGCAGACCGCTGGACGTGGGGGTGATCATGTTGGTCAGGCCATTGCCCATCAGAAATGCGAACACCGTGGTCTGCGGGCTGACGCCGGACAACTGACCCAAGGGCCCGAAGATCGGCATGGTTACCGCCGCCTGGCCGGAGGTGGATGGGATCAGCACATCCAGCCCCAGTTGTGCGAAGAACATGCCGTAGGCCGACACGATCGGACCATGGTCGCCCACCAGGTTGGCCAGGCTGTTGACGATGGTGTCCAGGACCTGGCCGGTACTGAGGATGATCTCCACGGCGGTAGCCAGACCGATCAGCACGCCGGCGATCAGCACCTTCTTCATTCCATCGACAAAAGCACTGGCGGCAACGCTGGCGCCGAGCCCGGCGATCACGCTGAAGGCCAGCGTCAGCAGCAGGTAGAACGCCGACAGCTCGTGGTATTTCCAGCCCCAGCGGTTGGAGGCGTAGACCAGGAAAGCGATGCCCGTCAGCAGTACGATCAGGTTGATCAGATGGCGCAGGGGCAACGGCGTACTTTCGAAAGTGATCTGCGCCGTGGCATCGTAACCGTGCTTGCGAATACTCCACAGCACGAAGGCAATGCCCACCAGCAGGAAGCTGCAGTAGGCGAGCACACGCATGCTCAGGCCACTGAAGATCGGCAGCCCGACCATCGGCTGGGCCACGGACAGCGCCACTGGATTGGATATCGAGGCCAGGTAGCCGATCTTGACTGAGATCGTGACGATGGCCAGCCCGATCAGGTTCGACAGCCCCAGGCGATTAGCCATGGCAACCATCAACGGCACGATGAGAATAAATTCCTTGGCCAGCCCCATGAAGGTACTGCCGGCGGAAAACACCAGCATCAGGCACGGCACCAGCACATAGATATTGCCCCGTGTCAGACCCAGCATGCGCTCCAGCCCGGCGTCGATCACCCCGGCCTTGTTCAGTACGCCGAACATGCCACCGATGAACAGCACCATGAAAATCAGTGCCGCACGCTTCTCGATGCCCTGGGGAATCGCCATGAAGCCTTCCACCAGGGACACCGGGCGCGCCACGGTGTGGCCGGCTTTGCGTGGTTCCATTGCGAACAGTTGGCTCAGGGAGTCGTGTTTTTCCAGCACCTGGTAAGAGCCCGGGATCACCAGGCCATTCTGGCGCTGGAACGTGCCCGAGTTCACGGCGTAGGTAAACGCCACTGCGAGCAGGACGATACTCAGCAGGATGATGGCGGGATTGATCTGCTTGCGTTGCGTGGTATTTCCCACCGCTGCTTGGGTGGGGATGCTCTGGGATTCGCTCATGCTAGTGGCCCCGGCTTGCGCCGTTATTGTTATAGGGGTGACACGTGTGGGGCGGACACTAGGGCAAAGTTTTCGCGGCGACAACGTTATGCGTGGGTTGGGTTGGGCTATGCGTTTTGTGCGGACAGACGCTGCTTGAGATGCTCGGCAAACGCGTTCACCAGCTGCGACCTGGGCTCATTGGCGCGAAACGCCAGGCCGAATGCGTAGGGCAGCGCCGGGCGAAACGGGCGGGTGACGATGGGCAAGTGCCGGAAGTGGCTGGCCAGCAGACCATTGACGATCGACACCCCCAGCCCCTCGGCAACGAAGCTGCACGCAGCCCCGACCGAGTGCACCTCGACCCGCACCTGCGGCGTGAGGTTGGCGGCACGAAACACCTGGTTCAGCTCGGCCCGCAATGCCCGTTGCCGGCCGAGCATCACCAACGGCACATCGCGCAGATGCTGCACTTCGATGCAGGCGTGACGGGTCAGCGGATGGTCGGCGGGCATCACGCAGACGCCTTCGGTTTGCAGCACCGGCTCGACATCGAAGTCAGGTATTTCCGTGGGCAGGCGTACAAAGCCCAGGTCGGCGGAACGGTCCAGCACCGCACGCTCGATCGTGTCGTAAGAACCGGTCAGCAGTTCCACGACAATGTCGTCATGCTCCTTGAGAAACTGCGCCACGATGCGCGGCAACAGCTCCTGGGTCATGCTGGTGGGCACCCCGACCTTGAGCAGGCTCTTGCGTGAGCGGCCCACGCGCATTTCGTCGGCCAGGCGCTGGATTCGTTGCATGCCATCCACCAGTCCGGCGACTTCGGCGAGCAGTTCCTCGGCTTCGGGCGTCGCCATCAGGCGGCCCTTCTTGCGCAGGAACAAGGCAAAACCCAAATGCTCTTCCAACTGGCTCAGCAGGCGACTGACCGCCGATTGCGACAGGCCCATGCGCGTTGCTGCGCCGATGGTCGAGCCGGTGGCCATGATCGCTTTGAAGGCTTCGAGTTGCTTGAGATTCACCGTGTTTTTCCTGTCGGTTGGGAAGGGCGGCCGGTACTTCACGCATAGCCTGATGCGCTTCTCGCATAACGTTGTGGGGCTGTCGACGAGCCGTTAGTGTCCGCTCCAACGCGACATGCCGTCCAGCCTGCCGCGCGGTGCAACTGCCCATAAAAAACACAACACGGCATTGAGGAATGGTTTATGCGTGAGTTTTTCACGAAAGGGGGAATGGTCTCGGCGGGGCTGCTGGCGAGCCTGTCTCCAACATTGATGGCCCAGGGTTTCTGGGAGGATTCCCACGGCCGATTGACCTTGCGCAATTTCTACTTCAACGACGGTTACCGCGACGGTGGTGAAGACCGCAAGGAATGGGCTCAGGGTTTTCTGCTTAATCTTCAGTCTGGTTATACCGAGGGCACCGTGGGTTTTGGCCTGGATGCCCTGGGGCTGGCGGGCCTGCGTCTCGACTCCAGCCCGACGCACGCCGGGACGGGCTTGTTACCTGTGCACGACGATGGTCATGCGGCCAGTGAGTTTTCCAGCCTGGGCGTCACGGCCAAGATACGCTGGGGCGATGCAGTGGTGAAAACCGGCACGTTGCTGCCGAAAATCCCGGTGCTGGTGCACAACGATGGCCGCTTGTTACCGCAGACCTTCCAAGGCACACAAGTGGAATACAGTGGTATTCGTGACCTGTACCTGCACGCTGGGCACCTGGACAAATTCAAGTTGCGTAACTCCACTGACAGTGTGGATATTTATCCCCAGGGCTACAGCGGAAAAAAGGGTAGTGATTTCGATTTTGCCGGCGCTAGCTACGCGTTTACGCCGAAGCTCAGCGGCACCTGGTACTACGGTGAAATGCGCCAATTCTATCGCCAGCAATTCTTTGGCCTGGTGCATAAGCAGCCGTTGGGCAGCGGCACACTGACCAGCGACTTGCGCTACTTCATTAGTAACGAAGCGGGTGAGGCGCGTAACGGCGAGGTCGACAGTGACATGTTCAGCGGTCTGTTCACTTACCGCCTGGGCCCGCAGGCGCTGGGTGTTGGTTATCAGAAAGTCAGCGGCGACACAGCGTTGCCGTATGCCAGCGTGTCGACGGTGTATTCCTTCAGTAACGCCGGTGTTGGCAAGTTCATCCAGTCTGGTGAGCAGACATGGATGCTGCGCTACGACTATGACTTGACGGCGGTACTGCCGGGTTTGAGTTTCATGACCCGCTACTACAAAGGGCAAAACGGCGAGTTCAAAGGGCGCGAGGCGCGTGAGTGGGAGTCCGACACGAATCTGCGCTATGTGGTCCAGGACAGCACGTTCAAAGGACTGGGCGTGGAGTTGCGCAAGGCCACTTACCGCTCGACTTATGCCAGTGATCGGGACAACTACCGGTTGTACCTGACCTACGACCTGGCGCTCTGGTAGTCGGGGAGGGGGCTGATCATGGGCTGCTCTTGTGTGCTAGTCTGCGGGCCCTTTTAGTTCTGGGCAGCGCGGGAAACCCTGTTGTCCTACAGCGGAGCCTCTTCATGTCCGAAGTTAATCTGTCCACCGACGAAACCCGCGTCAGCTACGGTATCGGCCGTCAGTTGGGTGACCAACTGCGCGACAACCCGCCACCGGGCGTGAGCCTGGACGCAATCCTGGCCGGCCTGACCGACGCATTTGCAGGCCAGCCGAGCCGTGTTGACCAGGAGCAAATGGCTGCCAGCTTCAAGGTGATCCGCGAGATCATGCAAGCCGAAGCCGCTGCCAAGGCTGAAGCCGCCGCGGGTGCCGGCCTGGCATTCCTGGCTGAAAACGCCAAGCGTGATGGCATCACCACCCTGGCTTCCGGCCTGCAATTTGAAGTGCTGACTGCCGGCACCGGCGCCAAGCCGACCCGTGAAGATCAAGTGCGTACCCACTACCACGGCACCTTGATCGACGGCACTGTGTTCGACAGCTCCTACGAGCGCGGCCAGCCTGCGGAATTCCCGGTTGGCGGCGTGATCGCCGGCTGGACCGAAGCCCTGCAACTGATGAATGCCGGCAGCAAATGGCGCCTGTACGTGCCGAGCGAACTGGCTTACGGCGCTCAAGGCGTTGGCAGCATCCCGCCGCACAGCGTTCTGGTATTCGACGTCGAGCTGCTCGACGTTCTGTAAGACCTGCAGGTTACCTGTTGGGACGAACGCGTTCGCCCCAACAGGCATTTGCCAGTTTCGTCATGGATGGAACTTGCCATTCAAATCGGTCGCCGGGCGCAATGCTCGGGCGTAGCAGAACAGAAACAAATTCCTCACCACTTCCTTCAGTACCCCAGGCTCACTGGAACTCAGGCCATTTACGTCCAGATCACCCTGGTCCTGTAGTTCGTTCAGCGCTTCTTCCTCAAGCACCGCGCAGACTTCGCCGGTTTCGCGATGCAGGATTCGCAGGTAAGGGTGTGGGCGATCCAGCCAGGCATCTATCAAATAAGTCATGGTCGTTCTCCTTGATGGGTTTCGATGAGAATAATTCTTATTCGTAGAATAGCAAGGGTCTATTGGCTATTTCTGGTTTTTTCTGTGTGGATATTGCGTTCGATCAACGGGGAGGGCGAAACGCCATCCCGCGGCGGGCGCGGGATGGAATGCAGCAGGATCAGACTTTGCGCACGAATTCGGACTTGAGCTTCATCGGGCCGATACCGTCGATCTTGCAGTCGATATCATGGTCGCCGTCGCACAGGCGGATGTTCTTGACCTTGGTGCCGACCTTGACCACCAGGGAGGTGCCCTTGACCTTGAGGTCCTTGATCACGGTGATGGTGTCGCCGTCCTGCAGGACATTGCCCACAGAGTCCTTCTTCACGGTTTCATCGCCAGCCACTTCGGCCTCGCCAGTGGCGGACCATTCATGGGCGCATTCCGGGCAGACCAGCTGGGCGCCGTCTTCATAGGTGTATTCGGAATTGCATTTTGGGCAGGGAGGCAACGTGCTCACTAAAGCTCCTAGAAAGTCAGGGATGGCTAAAAGTCGCACATTATATAGGGTTTTAAACGCGGGTGGGGTTGGACTCGTCCTAATGTGGGAGCTGGCTTGCCTGCGATAGCGGCAGTGAGTTCACTACAGTCATCGCAGGCAAGCCAGCTCCCACATTAAACAGCGCGGAATCAGTGAGTACGGGCGACCGCAAACTCACTCAGCTCAACCAGGGCATCCCGGTATTCACTGGCCGGCAGCGCTTCCAGGCATGTGATCGCCCGCGCCACGTAGTCACGCGCCAATTGGGCGGTGTACTCCAGGGAACCCGAGGCTTCTACGGCGGCGCGGATGGCCTCCAGGTCTTCGATCCCACCTTTCTGGATCGCCTTGCGCACCAGGGCGGCCTGTTCCGGCGTGCCTTCGCGCATGGTGTAGATCAGCGGCAAGGTCGGCTTACCCTCGGCCAGGTCGTCACCGACGTTCTTGCCCAGGGTTTCGGCATCGCCCTTGTAGTCGAGCAGGTCATCCACCAGTTGGAACGCCACGCCCAGGTGATCACCAAAGGTACGCAGGGCTTCGGCCTGTTCGGCGGTGGCGCCACACAGCGCGGCAGCACTGTGGGTAGAGGCTTCGAAGAGCATCGCGGTTTTGCCGCGAATTACTTCCATATAGGTTTCTTCGGTGGTGCTGGCGTCGCGGACCTTGGACAGCTGCAACACTTCGCCTTCGGCGATGATGCGCGTGGCCTGTGAAAGAATCTTCATCACCGGCATCGAGCCCAGTTCGACCATCATTTCGAACGAGCGCGAGTACAGGAAGTCGCCCACCAATACGCTGGGCGCGTTGCCCCACATGGCATTGGCGGTCTCGCGGCCACGGCGCATACCGGACATGTCGACCACGTCGTCATGCAGCAGGGTGGCGGTGTGCAGGAACTCGATGGTCGCGGCCAGCAAACGCAGATCGTCGCCTTCGCGGCCCAGCGCCTTGCCACACAGCAGCACTAATAAAGGACGCAGGCGTTTACCGCCCGCCGACGTAATATAGTCGCCAATTTTGGAGACCAGCGGCACTTTAGACGTCAGCTGCTGCTTGATGATGCCGTCGACGGCGCTAAAATCGTCCGCGACCGCGCGGTAGAAAGCTTGGGGTTGCATCAGCGACAGTCGCTCCAGAAGGGTTGCGCGGCATGCTAGGACCCTCACCCCCGGGTGTCAAGGCGCGATAGACGGCCCCTTGCAACACCCATTTACCTTGCGTACAATCGCGCACCCTGAACTTCCTGGGCAGCACCTGCCTTACGCAATTGCATTCGGGACGTCCATCCCATGCAGCCATGCCAGCCAATACCTCTTCTTATAAAGCGCTGGGTGAGCAGGATTATCGGAGAAATACCATGTCGTACGCAGTAATTGTTACTGGTGGCAAGCAATACAAAGTCGCCCCAGGTGAATACCTGAAGATCGAAAAACTGGAAATCGCTACTGGCGAATCCGTTACTTTTGATCGCGTTCTGTTGGTCGCCAATGGCGATGACGTGAACATCGGCGCTCCAGTTGTTGCTGGCGCTACCGTTGTGGCTGAAGTGATCTCCCAAGGTCGTCACGATAAAGTCCGCATCATCAAGTTCCGTCGTCGTAAGCACCACATGAAGCGTATGGGCCACCGCCAGTGGTACACCGAGATCAAAATCACCGGTATTCAGGCTTAATTTCAGCCTAATTCCTCACTAGGAGAATTGACTCATGGCACACAAAAAAGCTGGTGGTAGTACCCGTAACGGTCGCGACTCAGAAGCCAAACGCCTTGGCGTGAAGATGTATGGCGGCCAGAAAATCATTCCGGGCAACATCATCGTGCGTCAGCGCGGCACCCAATTCCACGCCGGTTACGGTGTTGGCATGGGTAAAGATCACACCCTCTTCGCTAAAATCGAAGGCGTGATCAAGTTCGAAGTAAAGGGCGCGTTCAACCGCCGTTACGTGAGCGTTGTCGCAGCTTAATTGCGAGATCGCTGGAAAAGCCCTGTCTTGCGACGGGGCTTTTTCGTTTGTGGAGTGAGTCTCTTGCAAAGCTGTTTGTGATGAGCTCAGGCGCAGGTTTGCGGTCGCTGATTGAGGTCGCTGCGCTCATTTTTGCAAGAGTCTTATGTCTTGGTTTCTTAAGCTCGTCCATGCGGCGAGAGGCGTTTTGTTATGAAGTTCGTTGATGAAGTTTCCATCCGAGTAAAAGCAGGCGACGGCGGTAACGGTTGCATGAGTTTCCGTCGCGAAAAATTCATCGAAAACGGTGGTCCAAACGGCGGTGACGGCGGTGACGGCGGTTCCATCTACATGATGGCCGACGAAAACCTCAACACCCTGGTCGACTACCGTTACACCCGGCACTTCGATGCCGAGCGTGGCTCCAACGGCGGCAGCACCGACTGCACCGGCAAAAAAGGTGAAGACCTGGTACTGCGCGTACCGGTCGGCACCACGATCATCGACTCCGCGACCCAGGAAGTGATTGGCGACCTGACCAAGGCCGGCCAGAAACTGATGGTTGTGCAGGGCGGCTGGCACGGTCTGGGTAACACCCGATTCAAGTCCAGTACCAACCGTGCACCACGCCAGACCACGCCGGGCAAGCCGGGCGAACAGCGTGACCTGAAGCTGGAAATGAAAGTCCTCGCCGACGTGGGCCTGTTGGGCCTGCCGAACGCCGGTAAAAGTACCTTCATCCGCTCGGTATCGGCCGCCAAGCCGAAAGTCGCCGACTACCCGTTCACCACCCTGGTGCCAAACCTGGGCGTGGTCAGCGTCGACCGCTGGAAAAGCTTCGTGGTGGCCGATATTCCTGGCCTGATCGAAGGCGCTTCCGACGGCGCCGGCCTGGGGATTCGCTTCCTCAAGCACTTGTCCCGCACCCGTTTGCTGCTGCACCTCGTCGACATGGCGCCGCTGGATGACACCAGTGCCGCCGATGCCGCCGAAGTCATCGTCAGCGAGCTGACCAAGTTCAGCCCGGCCCTGGCCGAGCGTGATCGCTGGCTGGTACTGAACAAGTGCGACCAGATTCTGGAAGAAGAGCACGAAGAGCGCGTCAAGGAAATCGTCGACCGCCTGGAGTGGGAAGGTCCGGTCTACGTGATCTCGGCCATCGCCAAAGAAGGCACCGAGCGCCTGACCCGCGACATCATGCGTTATCTGGAAGACCGTGCCGACCGCCTGGCGGCCGACCCGGTATTCAAGGCCGAGCTCGCTGAGCTTGACCAGCAGATCGAAGACGAAGCCCGTGCCCAGTTGCAGGCTCTGGACGACCAGCGTGCACTGCGCCGCAGCGGCGTGAAGTCGGTCCACGACATCGGCGACGATGATTGGGACGAAGAAGACGTGGATGATGAAGACGGTCCGGAAATCATTTACGTGCGCGATTGATTCGTTGCGATAAACTTGAACGCCGCTCCCTGGAGCGGCGTTTTGGTATCCGGGTATAACGTTATGGGCGGCGCTGGGTCGCGCGGCCCTCACTTTAAGGTTGAAGATGATGCGGAGCAAAGTGACAGGTGCGCAGCGCTGGGTCGTGAAGATCGGCAGTGCGTTGCTGACGGCCGATGGCAAGGGGTTGGATCGTGCAGCCATGAGCGTCTGGGTCGAGCAGATGGTGGCCTTGCATGAGGCCGGTGTCGAACTGGTGCTGGTGTCGTCCGGGGCGGTTGCCGCCGGGATGAGCCGCCTCGGCTGGACCGCGCGACCCAGCGCGATGCACGAACTGCAAGCCGCCGCCGCCATCGGCCAGATGGGCCTGGTGCAAGCCTGGGAGTCCAGCTTTGCCGAGCACGGCCGCCACACGGCGCAGATCCTGCTGACCCACGACGACCTGTCCGACCGCAAACGCTACCTCAACGCCCGCAGCACCTTGCGCGCCCTGGTGGAACTCAAGGTCATCCCTGTCATCAACGAAAACGATACCGTGGTCACCGACGAAATCCGTTTCGGCGACAACGACACCCTGGCTGCGCTGGTGGCCAACCTGGTGGAAGCCGACCTGCTGGTGATACTCACCGACCGCGACGGGATGTTCGACGCCGACCCGCGCAACAACCCCGATGCTCAATTGATCTACGAAGCCCGTGCCGATGACCCTGCACTGGATGCGGTCGCTGGCAGCGTCGGCGGCGCTCTGGGCCGTGGCGGTATGCAGACCAAACTGCGCGCCGCGCGCTTGGCTGCGCGTTCCGGTGCCCATACCATCATCGTCGGCGGGCGCCTGGAGCGCGTGCTGGATCGCCTCAAGGCCGGTGAGCGCATTGGTACGCTGCTGTCGCCGGAACGCGGCATGTTGGCAGCGCGCAAGCAGTGGCTGGCCGGGCATCTGCAAACCCGGGGTACATTGGTGCTGGATGCGGGTGCGGTGTCGGCGTTGTCCCAGGGCAACAAGAGCCTGTTGCCGGTGGGTGTCAAGTTGGTACAGGGCAGCTTCCGCCGTGGCGAAATGGTGGTGTGCGTCGCGCCGGACGGCCGCGAGATTGCCCGTGGCCTGGCCAACTACAGCGCCCTAGAGGCACAGAAGATTATTGGACAATCGTCTGACGCGATTGTCGGACTCTTGGGGTATATGGCGGAACCTGAACTGGTGCACCGCGATAACCTCATCCTGGTTTAAACGAAGGGAATACCCGATGCGCGTAATGAAGGGATTGCTTGGCCTGTTGCTGGCCATGCCACTGCTGGCCTCAGCCGAGGAAGTCGGCCAGGTGTCGACGGTGTTCAAGTTTGTCGGCCCCAATGACCGAATCGTGGTCGAGGCATTCGATGACCCCAAGGTCGATGGCGTGACGTGCTACCTGTCCCGTGCCAAGACCGGCGGCGTCAAAGGCGGCCTGGGCCTGGCCGAAGACCGCGCTGAAGCCTCGATTGCCTGCCGCCAGGTGGGCCCGATCCACTTCAAGGGCGAACTCAAGGACGGGGACGAAGTCTTCAAGGAACGTACCTCCCTGGTGTTCAAGACCATGCAGGTGGTGCGTTTCCTCGACAAGAAACGCAATACCCTGGTGTATCTGGTCTACAGCGACCGCCTGATCGAAGGCAGCCCGCAGAACGCGGTGACGGCTATTCCGATTTTGCCATGGCCGACCGCTCAGTAACCTGTGGGCGGGTTTTGTCATCGGCGTCTATGATTGCAGCCTCGCCGGTTGTAAGCTCCGAGAGCTGCAATGTAAAGAATATGGGATATCTGGAGTTCGTCATGAGTGCTTTCCACGATCTGAAACTCAAAGCCCTGGACGGACAAGAGCTACCGCTGGCGCCCTTCAAGGGCCAGGTTGTGCTGGTGGTCAATGTGGCGTCCAAATGTGGTTTGACCCCGCAATACGCGGCGTTGGAAAACCTCTACCAGCAATACAAGGACCAGGGATTCACGGTGCTTGGCTTGCCGTGCAACCAGTTTGCAGGCCAGGAACCGGGGAGCGAGCAAGAGATCCGCGAGTTCTGCAGCCTGAATTACGGGGTGAGCTTTCCCCTGGGCAGCAAGCTTGAGGTCAACGGCCCTGATCGTCACCAGCTGTACCGCTTGTTGGCGGGTGAGGGCGCCGAGTTTCCAGGGGATATCACCTGGAACTTCGAGAAATTCCTGTTGGGTAAAGATGGCCGGGTACTCGCACGCTTCTCACCGCGTACGTCCCCGGACGACTCGACTATCATCCAGGCCATCGAAAAAGCCCTGAGCTGAAACACACCCCCTGTAGGCGCGAGCTTGCTCGCGAAGATCGCCAACGATAACGCGTATATCCTGACTTAACGCGTGTTCCCGGATTTTTCGCGAGCAAGCTCGCTCCTACAGGTATTCGGCGACTTTTACCCCTTTAATCACCCAGATCAATAGTGCTACTAAGCGCTGCACACTGCCCATATTATCTGCGTCATAAATCCCTTCCCGGCGGAGTGCCCCATGCCTGTCCAAGCCTTGTTCAAACCCTTCCAGCTCGGTGCACTGCAACTGAAGACCCGTGTGGTCATGGCGCCCATGACCCGTTCGTTCTCTCCGGGTGGCGTACCCAATTCCAAAGTCATCGAGTACTACCGTCGTCGTGCGGCTGCCGGTGTGGGCCTGATCATCACGGAAGGCACTGTGGTCGATCACCCGGCGTCCAACGGCTACCCCAACGTCCCGCACTTCTACGGTGAAGCCGCACTGGCCGGCTGGAAGAAAGTGGTCGACGCGGTACATGCCGAAGGCGGCAAGATTGTTCCGCAGTTGTGGCATGTGGGTAGTGTGCGCCGTATCGGCACCGAGCCTGATGCCAGCGTGCCTGCTTATGGCCCGATGGAAAAGCTCAAGGACGGCAACGTGGTTGTCCACGGTATGACGCAACAGGACATCAAGGACGTGATCAACGCATTCGCCCAAGCCGCCAGGGACGCCCAGGCGATCGGCATGGACGGTGTGGAAATCCATGGCGCCCACGGCTATCTGGTGGATCAGTTCTTCTGGGAAGGCAGCAACCAACGCACCGACGAATACGGCGGCAGCCTGGCCAAGCGTTCGCGCTTTGCCATTGAACTGATCGAGGCCACCCGTGCCGCGGTCGGCCCGGACTTTCCGATTATCCTGCGTTTCTCGCAGTGGAAGCAGCAAGACTATACCGCCCGCCTGGTGCAAACCCCCGAGGCGCTGGGTGAGTTCCTCAAGCCATTGGCTGACGCCGGCGTGGATATTTTCCACTGCTCCACTCGCCGTTTCTGGGAGCCGGAGTTTGAAGGCTCCGACCTCAACCTGGCGGGCTGGACGCGTCAGCTTACGGGTAAGCCGACCATCACCGTGGGCAGTGTTGGCCTGGATGGCGAGTTCCTGCAATTTATGGTCAACACCGACAAGGTCGCGCAACCTGCCAGCCTGGAAAAGCTGCTGGAGCGCCTGAACAACGATGAGTTCGACCTGGTGGCCGTAGGGCGTGCGTTGCTGGTGGACCCGGATTGGGCCGTGAAGGTGCGCGAAGGGCGAGAGGGCGACATCTTGCCCTTCAGTCGTGAGGCGTTGATGACTCTGGTGTGAGCGGTGAGAGGGCAGGCACCGGTTGACCGTCCTCGCATACCCCACGCAGCTGGCGCTCGAATTGCTCGATAATCGCCGGCCAGCCCTGACGGCTGGCATGTTGTCGGGCATTCAAGCGCGCTCTGCGTAGCGTTTCACGCTCCTCCAGCAGCCAGATGGCCGCATCGCAAAATGCGTCTTGATCCCCAGGCATTGCCAGCGCGCCGCTATAGCCATGACGTAGATGCTGGCTGGCGGCGGCCTGGTCGTAAGCCACCACTCCCAGGCCAGACGCCATCGCTTCGAGCACCACATTGCCGAAGGTTTCGGTCAGGCTGGGGAACAGGAACAAATCCCCTGAGGCGTAATGCCTTGCCAGCTCTTCGCCGCGTTGAGTGCCGCAGAACACCGCATCGGGCAGGTCGCGTTCCAGCGACGCACGCTGGGGGCCATCACCGACGACAATCAGCTTCATCCTCCGTAGTGGGTAGGTATCCTGCAACGCATCAAAGCAACGTTTGAGCAGCCCCAGATTCTTCTCTTGGGCCAGGCGTCCGACATGCAGCACGGCGACATCGCCGCTCTCCAAACCCCAATTCTCACGCAAGGCGTTATCGCGTTTGGCAGGGTGGAACAGTTGGCTGTCCACACCTCGCGACAACATGCCCAGGCGCTCGAAATGTCGGCGCTCCAGTTCCAGGCGCTGACTGGCGCTGGGTACCAGTGTCAAGGTTGAACGGTTATGAAACCAGCGCAGGTAATGGGTGACCATGCGACTTAACAGGCTCAAACCGTATTGGTTGGAGTACTGCTGAAAATTGGTGTGAAAACCGCTGACCACGCTGATGCCCAGGCGCCGAGCTGCACGTAATGCAGACAGTCCTAACGGCCCTTCAGTTGCGATATAGAGCACATCCGGGCGCTGGCGCGTCCAACGGCGCAGCAACTTGTGCATCGACGACTGACCCCATTGCAGGCCTGGATAGCCAGGCAGTGGCCAGCCGCGGCACAGCAGCAGTTCATCGTCGCTGGGGCGGCTTTGGTCGGCACTCTGGCGTGGGCGTACCAGTTCGACCTGATGGCCGCGTGAACGCAAACCCTCACACAGACGGCCAAGGGTATTGGCCACCCCGTTGATTTCCGGCGGGAAGGTTTCGGTAATGAGGGTGATGTGAAGCGAGGCTGTCGTCATGACCCACAGTGTCGGCGTGGGCCATGTCGCCATTGTGTCAGTGTGATGATGGATTTATGACCGGGTCACGGCTTGCTGCGCCATCGCCTCGGCACCTTGCTCACGCACCCAGAACAACGTCGCCCCGGCGACCGCCGCCGGCATCATCAGCAGGTTGACCACCGGCACCAGCAGCACCAGGTAAACAATGCCGCCGAAGCTCATGCTCTGCCAGCGCTTCTGGCGCAGCCAGGCGAGCATCTCGTTCCAGCCCAGTTTGTGGTTGTCGGCCGGGTAGTCGATGTACTGGATTGCCATCATCCACACCCCAAACAGCAACCACAGCGGCGCGGCGATCAGGTTCACCACGGGAATGAACGACAGGATAAACAGGCCAATGGCCCGTGGCAGGAAGTAACCCAGCTTGCGCATCTCCCGGGCCAGGGTGCGGGGCACCATGGCGATCAGCTCGCTCCAACTGAACGGCGGGAAGTCATCGGTGCCACGTACCACCACCTCGACTTTCTCCGCGAGAAAACCGTTGAATGGCGCGGCGATAATATTGGCCAGCATGGTAAAGGTGAAAAACACCATCAGCGCCACCAGCACGACAAACAGCGGCCACAGCAGGTAATTCAAAAAGCCTAGCCAGCTGGGCAGGGTCGGTATCAAGCTATCGACCCACAGGCTGAACTGATGGCCGGCGAAATAGATCAACCCGACGAACAGCGCCAGGTTGATGACCAACGGCAGCAGTACAAACAGGCGCAGGCCGGGGCTCAATACCAGTTTGAGGCCTTCACGCAGGTATTGCGGGCCGGAAAGAGCAGGGGCAGGCATGGAGAACTCCGAGCAAGGTGACGAACGCGCCGACCTTACCGGCTTTGCACGCGATGTGAAAGCATGGGCCTCCAGGCGACATCCGGGGTTACAAAGGCATCGATTAACCTGACCAGGCGCATAGAGCGTCGCTATGAGCTGGATTGTTAATGCGTATTTCCTTAATCTTGCCCCCCTCGATACGCTGCACCCATTATTTTTCAGGACCTGGCGAGTTAAAGCCTTCCCCAAGTGCTTCGCCGTCCTTTTTTATTCCAGCCGCTCTGTGGTCCGGGCGGTCGATAGGAGTGAGTCATGTCTGATACCCGTCATTCCCGAGTGATTATTCTCGGTTCCGGCCCTGCCGGTTACAGCGCTGCCGTCTACGCTGCCCGAGCCAATCTCAAGCCGCTGCTGATCACCGGTATGCAGGCGGGCGGCCAGTTGACCACCACCACTGAAGTCGACAACTGGCCGGGCGATGTCCACGGCTTGACCGGCCCGGTGCTGATGGAACGTATGAAAGAGCACGCCGAGCGCTTTGAAACCGAGATCGTCTTCGACCATATCAACAAGGTCGACTTCTCGAAGAAGCCTTACAGCCTGACCGGTGACAGCGGTGTGTACACCTGCGACGCGCTGATCATCGCCACCGGCGCCAGCGCGCGTTACCTGGGCCTGCCGTCCGAAGAAGCGTTCATGGGCAAGGGTGTTTCCGCCTGCGCCACCTGCGACGGTTTTTTCTATCGCAACAAGCCGGTTGCCGTGGTCGGCGGTGGCAACACCGCCGTCGAAGAGGCGCTGTACCTGGCTAACATCGCCAGCACCGTGACCCTGGTTCATCGCCGCGAAACTTTCCGCGCCGAGAAAATCCTGATCGACAAGCTGCACGCCCGTGTTGCCGAAGGCAAGATCATCCTCAAGCTCAATGCCACCCTGGATGAAGTCCTGGGCGACAACATGGGTGTGACCGGTGCTCGCTTGAAAAACAACGATGGCAGCTTCGACGAGCTCAAAGTTGACGGCGTATTCATCGCCATCGGCCACACCCCGAACACCTCGCTGTTCGAAGGCGTGCTGGAGGCCAAAGACGGTTACCTGGTAGTGCAGGGCGGCCGTGAAGGCAATGCGACCGCGACCAACATCGAAGGTATCTTCGCTGCCGGTGACGTAGCTGACCATGTCTACCGCCAGGCCATTACCTCGGCCGGCGCCGGTTGCATGGCGGCCCTGGATGCCGAGCGTTACCTCGATGGTTTGAAGGACGCTTCGTTCTAAACCCGTTGAATTGAAAAAACCGGCTGCGAGGCCGGTTTTTTTATGTCCGCGATCTAGCCGACACCGCAAAACAAATGTGGGAGCTGGCTTGCCTGCGAGAGCGGTTTGATCGTCACCACCGCCATCGCGGGCAAGCCCGGCTCCCACATTGAGCGGGGTTGATTATTAAATCAGCGGGGAGTCAGAGGCTGTTCAGCAAACTTCACGCCGGCCAGCCCATGGGCAATCAACGCCCGGATATTGCCATGGTCACTGCCCTCAGGCGTCGCCACCACCGAGCGGTAATGCTCACCAAACGCCAGCAACGCTTCCTGATCATTCAAACCTTCCAGCAGTGCCAAACCCAGAGTCTTGCACGAACCTTCGTTTTGTCCGGCGGCGTTTTCCACATCACCATTGGTGAACGCTTGTGGCTGGTAGTCGTAACCGGCTGCGACGAACGCCAGGGTATCGGCAAAGAGGTGATCGCCACTGTTGAGGCTGGCGCGCAGGGTGTTCAAATCAGTCATGGGGCTTTCCTTTGGCAAACGCGGCCTGTTGGTCGGCGTTGGCTTCTTGCTGGTATTGGGCTTTCCACTCGGCGTACGGCATTCCGTACACCACTTCACGGGCGTCATCGAGGCTGAGCTCAATCTGGCGCTCGTCGGCTTCGGCCTTGTACCACTTGGACAGGCAGTTGCGGCAGAAGCCGGCGAGGTTCATCAGGTCGATATTCTGCACATCCTTGCGGCTGTCCAGGTGGGCCACCAATCGGCGAAAGGCGGCGGCTTCGAGTTCGAGGCGTTGTTGGTCGTTCATAGGGCTCACTTGCTATCAGCGGCTGGCGGCCAGAGTGATCGAAACCGACTCGGCAAAGCGCAGCGCGTGGGGTTTATCCACTTCGACTTCGGCGTACAGCACCGATTCGTTGCTCATCACCAGGTCCAGCAATTCCTGGGTCAGGCGCTCCAGCAGGGCGAAGCGATTGCCTTCCACATGGGCGATGATCGCCTTGGTGATGGTGCGGTAGTTCAAGGCATGGTCGATATCGTTGTCGCGCACAGCGTCCTGGGCGGCATACAGGATGGTCAGGTTGATCAGCACATCCTGCTTGTTGAGGATTTCGTCCTCGTTGATGCCGATAAAAGTGCGCAGGCGCAGGTCTTTGACCCGGATGCGCGCCATGCCTGGTTGAAGTTGTGGCATTGCTACTTGCTCCGTCCAATCAATTGCAGGAACTCCATGCGCGTGGTGTTCGATTCGCGGAAGGCACCGAGCATCACTGAGGTGTTCATGGTTGAGTTCTGTTTCTCCACGCCGCGCATCATCATGCACATATGCTTGGCTTCGATCACCACCGCCACGCCGGCGGCCTGAGTCACGTCCTGGATGGCGTCGGCGATTTGCCGCGTGAGGTTCTCCTGAATCTGCAGGCGCCGGGCGAACATGTCGACGATGCGTGCCAGTTTCGACAGACCCAGCACCTTGCCCGTCGGAATATAGGCCACATGTGCCTTGCCGATAAAGGGCAGCAGGTGATGCTCGCACAACGAGTACAACTCGATGTCCTTGAGGATCACCATCTCGTCATTGTCCGACGCGAACAGCGCGCCGTTGACGATTTCTTCCAGGTTCTGCTCGTAGCCATGACACAGGTACTGCATGGCCTTGGCGGCGCGCTTGGGTGTATCGAGCAGGCCCTCGCGCTCCGGGTCTTCGCCCAGGCCCTTGAGGATTTCGCGGTAGTGGTGGGGCAGGGAAAAGGTCATACAACATCCTCGAAAACGGCTTACTTGATATGCCGCCCACCGTTGACGGTCAGGGTGGTACCGGTGACATAGGGATTGTCCAGCAGGTAACGCACGCTCTGGTAGATCACTTCAGGCCCGGGCTCGATGCCCAGGGCCGACTTGGCCAGGACCCTGGCGCGATAGGCCGCGTCGTCGCCTTCATTGAACATCACCATGGCCGGCGCGATACCGTTGACTTTGATCAGCGGCGCGAACTGCGCGGCAAACGATAGCGTGAGGCTGTCGAGGCCGGCCTTGGTGGCGCAATAGGCGATGTGCTGACGGCTGCCCTTGCGCACCACGTCATCGCTGATGTGCACGATATCGGCAGGTGTCGAGCGTTGCAGCAAGGGTGAACAATGCAGGTTGATCAGGTACGGCGCAAGCATGTGCACGCTGAACATATCGATAAACGCGTGGCTTTCGTCGCCCGGTGTTTCCGCGACCCAGGCCGACGCATTGTGGATGATCGCACGCAGGCTTTGGGTATGGGATTGCAGCTGCGCGATGAAGGCAAGGATTCCGGCCTCGCTGGAAAAGTCGGCAAATATGCCGATGGCCCCTCGTTCACGTAGCGCCTGCACCCCCGGGCGTTCGCTGCGATAGCTGAAAATGACCGAATAACCTTCAGCCAACAGGCGTTCGGCACAATGCAGGCCGACGCGCTGGCCGGCACCGGTGATCAGGATCGGTGCGTGGGTTGCAATCATGGGAGGCTCAAGTCGCTGGCAGACACAAACTATACCAGCGACCCGGCCTCTATGCTCATGCAGCGGCTTCGGTGACCTTGCGCGGTGGCGAGGGGTGCAGCCAGTTCGCCAGCAGGTGTGTCGAGAGCGGAATAAAGAGGTAAACCATCAGCGGCGTCAGGGCGGCGGTGCTGACCAGTACACGGCTGAACAGGTCCAGCTCGCCAAGCAGCGGGCCCAGGCCGAAGTTGAACAACAGTGACACCGGGAAGAACGCCAGCCAAATCGCGACCGCCTGTTTCCAGCGCGGCGGGCGGGCCCCTGCGGCGCCGAACCAGCCGTCGATACCGCTGACACGATGCTCGGAAGGGTCGGCAAACAGCTCGCTGCCGCGACCGAGCCAGGCGCTGCGCGAGGCGGAAAACTCCCAGGCGTGCAGGGTTTTTTCATCGGCGAAGCGGAAGATGATCTGGAATTCATCATCGTGGGGTGGCGGGGCGAGTACGCCGGAACCCAGGTAACCCGGGAAGTCAGTGGCCAATTGCTCGCCTTCGCGCAGCCAAGCCATCAATTCTTCGTAGCGACCTTTGGCGACGCGGCGCGCAACCATCAAGGTGACGGGTGAGGTAGACATTGTGTATCTCCAGATAATCGAGTGCGCTGGGCCGGGTAAGCGGCGCACGAACGAAGCTGCGGGGGTGTTGCAGCGACGTAGAAAAAACAGGCAAGGATTATTCCTGTTTTGCCCAAATACACCAGAAACTTCGGATGGATCGCCGTAGATCTTGAATCATGGGCTTCAATGGGCGTTAAATAGGATCCAAATCCATATGGATATTGCTGACAGCTGATGCCCCAAATCATAGCTCCGTCTCTTGAAGCAGCACCCGATAGTCAGGCTGACGCCGAGGTGCTGTTTCCAATTCGTGAAGTGGCAAGACTTACAGGTGTTAACCCGGTGACATTACGTGCCTGGGAGCGTCGCTATGGCTTGATTCAGCCCGTTCGCACCGAAAGCGGGCATCGGCTGTACTCAAGCGCCGATATCGACACCGTGCATCGCATTCTCGACTGGATCGAACGCGGCGTGGCGGTGAGCAAAGTGGGGAAGATCCTGGCGCGCGATCAACTGTCCGGCGTGCCGGTTACGACATCACGCAGCGACACCGAACTGGAGTGGCAGCAGTGGCAGGCACAACTGCGGTTGGCCATCAGCGCTTTTGATGACCGTGAACTGGGGCAGTTGTACGGCCAGATCTTCAGTGCTTATTCAACGACTGTCGTATTTCAGGACATCCTGATGCCCCTCTGGCAACAACTGCTGCGTCACCAGGGGCGTTTTGGCCAAGCCAGCGAATGGCTGTTTTTCGATAACTTCCTGCGTTCGCGCACTGCTCAACGCCTGCAGTTGGCCTGTGCGTCACCGGCGCCCAGGGTGTTGCTCGCCGCCATCGCCGGTGGATGTCGTGAACTGGAACTACTGGTCGCGGGCTTATTGATGTCCAGTGACAAGCTCGCGGTAAAAGTTCTGGGTGTCGGCCAACCGCTCGATGAGTTGACGCTGATCTGCGAGAGAACTCGGCCACAAGCCCTGGTGCTGTTTTCCAACCATTCTCCCGGCGTCGAACTGCCCTCGCGGCTCAATCGTCTGGCGTTGACGCTCAATTGCCCGTTGCTGTTGGCGGGTGATGCCTCCGACCTCGCCGAGCACAGCCTGGCCGGCTCATCGGTTGGGTGCCTGGGCAATGACGGACGTTTGATGCAGCGCCGCCTGCAGCAGTTTCTCAGCGGCCGCCTGGAGACCTGAACTCAGGCGTGCACGTGAGGATGAACGAGGCGGTGCTGGTGCAGAATGAACTGGCGCAGGCGCTCGATCTCATCGGCATCACTCTGGCTCAGGCGGTAAGCGAACAGGCCTCGGGCGGTTTCCCGCTCCAGGGTGCCGCGAAGCGCGATACGTTCATAGCCGGAAGGGCTGAACCACAGGGAAAAAGTCTTGGGCGGTTTGGCCCGGCCACGCACTTCTACCAGCACGCCTTTGAATGACACTTCGTGCACCCATAGTGCACTGGGGTAGCCCTTGACGTTTTCCAGCGCCACGGGCTCTTCCAGGGCCAGGCGCCACGGGCGGATCATCGGCCCGTCTTCGAAGATGCTCGGCACGCCGAGGCGCAGATGCACCGCATGAAACTCATCCTCCACCAAGCGCAAGGGGAAGGTGAGCTGCTGGTTGTCGAACTGGGCCTGGATGGTGACCTGGTTGTGAGCGGCCAGCCGCGTGAGCAAATCACGAATCTGCGCACCGCCATTAACCGTCAGGCTCGACCACGCATCCCGCAGATTAAGCTGCGGGTTATGCTGCATGTCCTGGATAAAATCCAGTTCGTCCTGCGTCAAAAGCGTGTCGCGGTGCATTGATGTAGCTCAAGGCTGAGGCATTAAAAAGCCATTATCGCTCTAAAGACCGCATTTTTTACAGTTTGTTAATTCCACTCGTCGCCTTGAGCGCCGCGAGCTCGTTTTTCAGCTCGGCCAGCTGCGCTTCCAGCTGGGCCACGCGCTGCTGGGCCTTGACTTGAGTGGTGACATCTTTTTGCACGCCGACGAAATACGTTTGCCTGTCCGCCTCGTTGTACACCGTCGAAAGTGACAGCTCATTCCAGAAATGAGTGCCGTCCTTGCGGTAGTTGCGCAGGATCTCCCGGCACGCGCCGCCATTGTCGAGGGCATCACGAATAGCCATCAGCGCCGGCTGGTCACGGTCACCGGACTGGAGGAAGCGGCAGTCCTGATAAAGGATCTCATCCAGGGTGTAGCCGGTCAGGCGTTCAAACGCAGGGTTGACGTAGATCAGCGGTTTGTCATGGCCCTCACGCTCGGCAACGACGATCCCGTCGTTGGACGCATTGACAACCATTTGCAGCAGCTTGGCGTTAATCATTGAGCGGTCCATGGCATGTGTGTGACGGTGCAAGTTTATGGCAAGTCTTGATTCTCGCACGGTGCGCACTGAATTATCGGCACAGACTGCTAATATCCCAGGCTTTGACTCAACTACAGGATCAGATTGATGAAAGTCGCCATCCTTTCCGGCTCGGTCTACGGTACGGCTGAAGAAGTCGCTCGCCACGCGGAAAAAATCCTCAAGGACGCCGGTTTTGAAGCCTGGCACAACCCTCGCGCCAGTCTGGGCGAGATTCAGGCGTTTGCTCCCGATGCGTTGCTTGCGGTGACCTCGACCACCGGCATGGGCGAATTGCCCGACAACCTGCAACCTCTGTACTCAAGCATTCGCGACCAACTTCCCGCCGCCTGGCGCGGCCTGCCGGGTGCGGTTATCGGCCTGGGCGACGCCAGTTATGGCGATACGTTCTGTGGCGGCGGCGAACAAATGCGCGAACTGTTCGGCGAGCTGGGCGTACGTGAAGTACTGCCGATGCTGCGCCTGGACGCCAGCGAAAGCGTGACCCCCGAAGCCGACGCCGAGCCTTGGCTGGCTGAACTGATTATCGCGCTGCGCGGCTGAACGTAGGAGGGCGCCGTTATTGACGGCGCTTTTTGTACTATTCTCATGACTGACTCGCTCGGTCATCAAGCTGGCTGCGAAGGCAACTCCTTGCGCCTCGGCGTCTGACTAGACTGGCTCTCACTGTAGACGCAATAACCAGTGCGCCAAGGAGGACGTTGCCGTGAGCCTAGCCCCTGCTTCATCGCCGCAAAACATCAAAGCCCAGGTCAGTGCTGCCGAATGGCAAACCCGCGTTGACCTGGCGGCCTGTTATCGCCTGGTGGCGATGCATGGGTGGGATGACCTGATCTTCACGCATATTTCCGCCAAGGTGCCGGGCACGGAAGATTTTCTGATCAACCCTTACGGGCTGATGTTCCACGAAATCACCGCCTCAAGCCTGGTCAAGGTCGACCAGGCCGGCAACAAGCAAATGGACAGCCCCTACGAGATCAACCCCGCAGGCTATACCATCCACAGCGCCATCCACGAAGTGCGCCATGATGTGACCTGCGTGCTGCACACCCACACCGCTGCGGGCGTGGCGGTTTGCGCACAAAAGCAGGGTGTATTGCCCATCAGCCAGCAATCATTGTTTGTGCTGTCCAGCCTGGGCTATCACGCCTATGAAGGCGTGGCGCTGAACCACGAGGAAAAAGCCCGTTTGCAGGCGGACCTGGGACAAAACAATTTCCTCATGCTGCATAACCACGGCCTGCTGACCTGCGCCGGCACCATCGCCGATACCTTCCTGATGATGTTCACCTTCCAGCGCGCCTGCGAGATTCAGGTGCTGGCGCAAAACGGTGCAGCGCAGTTGATCACCATTGAGCCGCAAATTCTGGCAGGCGCCAAGGCGATGGTGGCAGCTGTCACAAAAAGCGCCCAAGGTATGGGTGGTGCGCTTGCCTGGCCGGCGCTGCTGCGCAAATTGGACCAACAGGACCCTGGGTATAAAAGCTGATGCCACTCGCCGAGATACCGCTCAGAGCCTGGCGTAAACGCGGCCAGAACTTCGTCTTTCGTGGGCGTACCCTGCGTTATTGGGTGGCCGGGCAGGGCACACCGCTGCTGCTGATCCATGGCTTCCCCACCGCCAGTTGGGATTGGCACTACCTGTGGCAGCCCTTGGCCCAGCGCAACCTGGTGATTGCCTGCGACATGCTCGGTTTTGGTGACTCGGCCAAGCCCCTGAATCACGACTATTGCCTGCTGGAGCAAGCCGACTTGCAACAGGCGTTGCTTGAGCATTTGGGCGTGGAACAGCCGGTGCATGTATTGGCCCATGACTACGGCGACAGCGTCGCCCAGGAGTTGCTGGCCCGGCATTACGAAGGCCGGTTCCAGATGGCCAGTTGCGTATTTCTCAATGGAGGACTGTTCCCGGAAACCCACTGCCCCACGCTGGTGCAAAAATTATTGCTCAGCCCGTTGGGCTGGATGATCGGCCGGGCTTTTGGGCGCAATGCCCTGGCCAGCAGTTTCAGCCAGATCTTCGGCCCGCAGACGCGGCCCAGTGAAAGCGCGCTGGACGACTTTTGGAGTTTGATCAGTTGCAATGACGGGCCGCGTATCCTGCACAAACTGATCGCCTACATTCCCCAGCGTCGACGCCTGCGTGATCGCTGGGTGGCCGCCATGCAGCGCGGCGCCTTGCCGTTGCGGGTGATCGATGGCGGGGTGGACCCGATTTCCGGTGCTCATATGGTCGAGCGCTTCGAGCAACTGGTGCCCCACGCCGACACGGTATTGCTGGCCGATATCGGCCATTACCCGCAGATCGAGGCGCCGGTGCAGGTGCTCAGGCATTACCAGGCATTTCGGGATCGCATCAGCCAGGCGTCGCCGCAGTCGGTCTACTCCTGAGCCGGGTTTCTACCGCGGCATCATCCTGATGCCTTATCGAGCACCATTCAGCCTCGGGCGTTTTTATTGTGACCAAAGGCCTCGTGCGTGACACTCTGCCTATTCCCATTGTCGCCAGCGGAGTTCGGTATGAGTGAATCAGTGCAGTTTCAGGATAAGGTCGTGATCGTCACCGGTGCTGGCGGTGGCCTGGGCCGTGCCCATGCGCTGCTGTTCGCCAGGCACGGGGCCAAAGTGCTGGTCAATGACCTGGGTGGCTCCACCCAGGGCGAGGGCGCCAACGCCTCGGCGGCCGACCGTGTGGTGGCCGAGATTCGTGCAGCAGGCGGCATTGCCGAGGCCAACCATGACTCGGTCACCGACGGTGACAAGATCGTACAGAACGCTCTGGACGCGTTCGGCCGGATCGACGTGGTAGTCAACAACGCCGGGATCCTGCGCGACAAGACTTTCCACAAGATGGACGACGGCGACTGGGACCTGGTTTACCGGGTGCATGTCGAAGGCGCCTACAAGGTCACGCGTGCCGCCTGGCCCCATCTGCGCGAGCAGGGTTATGGTCGCGTGATCTTCACCGCCTCCACGTCAGGCATCTACGGCAACTTCGGCCAGTCCAACTATGGCATGGCCAAGTTGGGCCTGTATGGGTTGACCCGCACCCTGGCACTGGAAGGTCGCAAGAACAACATCCTGGTCAACGCCATCGCTCCCACCGGCGGTACGCGCATGACTGAAGGGCTGATCCCGCCACAGGTATTCGAGCGCCTCAAACCGGAACTGGTCAGCCCGTTGGTGGTGTACCTGGGCAGCGAAGCCTGTCAGGAAACGTCAGGGTTGTTCGAAGTGGGTGGCGGCTGGATCGGCAAGACCCGTTGGGAGCGCAGCCTGGGAGTGGGTTTTGATCCTGAAGCGGGCTTCTCGCCGGACGACGTGGCGGCGCACTGGCAACAGATCTGCGATTTTGAAGGCGCCGCACATCCCAAGGACAACATTGAGGCATTGAAGGAGATGATGGCCAACTTGCAGAAGTTCAGCCTCTGATCATTGCCGGAACCTCACTGAATCTTGCGGGGCGTCGATGACGCCCCGTTTTATTTCAGGCATAAAAAAGGCCGCTGCATAAGCAGCGGCCGAAGTCAGACGTTGGATCAAGGAGCGACAAATCAACGTCAGTGAACACCGATAACAGACTGAATAAGCGATCAATCCGTTGTAAATCTGCTGTTCTCCCCAAGGCGGGAGCGGGCCATTTGCCCTGAAAGCCAGGCAAGAATAGTCGCTTGTAACAAAATGAGTAATAGCAGTTCAGGACAAGGACTGTTACCAATTTCGCAACAGTAAACGGGGTTCATCGATTCTTCTGATAACGCACCATCCACCTCATTCATACCCCGGCCCAAACCCCGGCCAGTGCGCCCGTTCATCCTTTCGAGCGACAACACGAATACCTCCTTGGTGCGCTTATCGCTCCTGATGCACGGCAGTAGGGTGGAACCTTCTGTCACTCACCGGGGAAGACGCATGACAAAAACAATAATGCGCGCCATCTTCACGCCACAGGCGCTGGCCATTGCGGTTGCGCTGGGCTGCTGTGCCCAGGCGCAGGCTGTTTCGTTCACTATCGGCGAGATCGAAGGGCAATTCGATTCCTCGCTGTCGGTCGGTGCCAGTTGGGGCACGCGCGATGCCGACAAAAGCCTGGTCGGCACTGTCAACGGTGGTTCAGGCCAGGCGTCTACCGGGGATGACGGGCGCCTTAATTTCAAGAAGGGCGAGACCTTCTCCAAGATCTTCAAGGGGCTGCACGACCTTGAACTGAAGTACGGCGACACCGGTGTGTTTGTTCGCGGCAAGTATTGGTATGACTTCGAGCTCAAGGACGAAGACCGCGAGTTCAAGCCGATCAGCGACCACAACCGCAAGGAAGGCGCCAAATCCAGCGGCGCGCAGATCCTTGATGCCTTCGTCTACCACAACTACTCCCTGGGCGACCTGCCCGGCACGGTGCGCGCCGGCAAGCAGGTGGTCAGTTGGGGCGAGAGCACCTTCATCGGTAACTCCATCAACAGCATCAACCCGATCGACGTGTCGGCGTTCCGGCGTCCGGGTGCCGAGATCAAGGAAGGCTTGATCCCGGTGAACATGCTGTTTGCGTCCCAGAGCTTGACCAATCAACTGACTGTGGAGGGCTTCTACCAGCTGGAATGGGACCAGACGGTGCTCGACAACTGCGGCACCTTCTTCGGCGGCGATGTGGCGGCGGATGGCTGCACCAATAACTACACCGTGGGCAGCCCGGCAATCCGACCGCTGCAACCGGTGGCCGCTGCCTTTGGCCAAGGGTTTGGCGTGACCAATGAAGGTGTGATTGTGCGGCGTGCCGGTGACCGCGATGCGCGTGACTCCGGCCAATTCGGCGCGGCCCTGCGTTGGCTGGGTGATGACACCGAATACGGCCTGTACTTCATGAACTACCACAGCCGCACACCGACTGTCGGCACCCTGACCGCCAATACCAACCTGGCCACCATCGGGCGCATCATCAACACCGCCAACGCCCTGGCACCCGGTTCCGGGGGCGGTTTGGCCCAAAGCACCATGCTCGGCCGCGGCCAGTACTACCTGGATTACCCGGAAGACATCCGCCTGTTCGGCGCCAGTTTCTCCACCACCTTGCCCACGGGCACGGCGTGGACCGGCGAAATCAGCTATCGGCCCAATGCGCCGGTGCAACTCAACACCACTGACCTGACCCTGGCCTTGGTCAACCCGATCGCGGGCCAACTCGCCTCCCCCATCCGCAGCAATTTCGGCGATGACAACAAAGGCTACCGCCGCAAGGAAATCACCCAGATCCAAAGCACCATGACCCAGTTCTTCGACCAGGTCCTGGGCGCCGAGCGCCTGACGCTGGTGGGCGAAGCGGCGGTCGTGCACGTTGCTGGCCTGGAAGACAAAACCAAACTGCGCTACGGCCGTGATTCGGTGTACGGCGCCTACGGTTTTGAAGGTGACACCGACGGTTTTGTCACCTCCACCTCCTGGGGCTACCGCGCACGGGCGATTCTTGACTACAACAACGCCATTGCCGGCGTGAACCTCAAGCCCAACCTGTCCTGGTCCCATGACGTGGCCGGTTACGGCCCCAACGGCCTGTTCAACAAGGGCGCCAAGGCTATCAGCGTCGGTGTGGATGCGGACTACCGCAGCACCTACACCGCGAGCCTGAGCTACACCGACTTTTTTGGCGGTGACTACAACACCCTGACCGACCGTGACTTCCTCGCCCTCAGCTTCGGCGTGAACTTCTGATCTGTTTCAAAGAAGGACAAGACCTATGCGTAAGATGATTGCAGTGATGGCCCTGAGTGTATTGGCCGCCAACGTGATGGCGGCGGTATCGCCCGAAGAAGCCGCCAGGCTCGGCACCAGCCTGACCCCGGTCGGCGCGGAAAAAGCCGGCAACGCCGATGGCTCGATTCCAGCCTGGACCGGCGGCATCCCCAAGAATGCAGGCGCGGTGGACAGCAAGGGGTTTCTCGCCGACCCCTTCGCCAGTGAAAAACCCCTGTTCGTGATCACCGCTGCTACGGTGGACAAGTACAAGGACAAGCTCTCCGACGGCCAGGTGGCGATGTTCAAGCGCTATCCCGAGACCTACAAGATCCCGGTGTACCCCAGCCATCGCACGGTCAATTTGCCGGCGGACATCTATGAGTCGATCAAGCGCAGCGCCGTGAATGTCAAGGCGATCAACGATGGCAACGGCCTGGAGAACTTCACCGGCAACCGTTATTACGCGTTCCCGATCCCGAAAAATGGCGTTGAGGT
Organism: Pseudomonas sp. MF7453; assembly: GCF_016405455.1. Classification (NCBI taxonomy): domain Bacteria; kingdom Pseudomonadati; phylum Pseudomonadota; class Gammaproteobacteria; order Pseudomonadales; family Pseudomonadaceae; genus Pseudomonas; species Pseudomonas sp. MF7453. The sequence goes on from NZ_JAEKCN010000023.1 coordinate 75,693, forward strand.
ACTTTGGAACCACATCACTCGTTACCACGGCGGCAACCTGCGCCGCATCATTACCCAGGCTACGCCGCAGACCAACGGCAGCTACACACCGATCCGCTTCGAGGAAGAAGTGGCGGTGCCGCAAGCCATTGCGGACATCGACCCGGCCAAGGCAGCCAACGTGCTGAGTTTCTTCAAGCAATCGGTGACCGCCCCGGCACGTCTGGCGGGTAACGTGCTGCTGGTGCACGAAACCCTCGACCAGGTGAAAGAGCCGCGCCTGGCCTGGATCTACAATGCCGGCCAGCGCCGTGTACGGCGCGCGCCGCAGGTGTCCTACGACGGGCCAGGCACCGCCTCGGACGGCTTGCGCACCACCGATAACTTCGACATGTTCTCCGGTGCCCCCGATCGCTATGACTGGAAACTGGTGGGCAAGAAGGAGATGTACATCCCCTATAACAGCTACAAGCTCGATTCCCCGAGCCTCAAGTACGACGACATCATCAAGGCCGGGCATATCAACCAGGACCTGACCCGCTATGAGCTGCACCGCGTGTGGGAAGTGGTCGGTACCGTTAAACCCAGCGAGCGGCACATCTACGCCAAGCGCCATATGTATATCGATGAAGACAGCTGGCAGGTTGCGCTGGTAGACCATTACGACGGCCGCGGCCAACTGTGGCGCGTTGCCGAAGGCCATTCGCAGTTCTATTACGACCACCAGGTGCCGGCCTACACCGTGGAAACCCTGTACGACCTGATTGCCGGACGCTACATCGCGCTGGGCATGAAGAACGAGGAGAAAAGCAGCTTCGTGTTTGGCTTCGCGGCCAAGGCGGCGGACTACACCCCGGCGGCGCTGAGGTCGGCGGGCGTTCGCTGATTCCACACTGAA